>NZ_CAXSXW010000002.1:0-142439 GCF_964241505.1 Klebsiella sp. Q11 | reverse complement strand
GCTTGACGCGCCTTGTCCGGGCTACTGGCCCGCAGCCGATGGGGTGCCTGTAGCCCGGCTAAGCGTAGCGCGAGCCGGGGAAAAGCGGAGGCTGCATTACGCCTCTAACCCCGGAGGCGGCGCCTGATGCGCCTGTCCGGCTACAAAGCGCTTACAGCGTAATCGTCAACGCATTGTCCTGCGCGGTCACCACCACGCCCAGCTCGCTACCCGCCTGCGCGCCGCCCTGCACGCCGGCAACGTGCTGGATATTGCGCAGGCATAGCGTCCAGCCGCCGGCCTCGCCGTCACCGCTGACGGTGATGACATTGCCCTGGCGTTTTGCCGTCAGGGTAAAGACCACCGACCCGTCCGCGGCTGGCACCTGGCAGACGGCTTCGCGACCATCGTCGAGGCTAAACAGTTGGAAGGCGGTACCTTCGTTCCACGCGTAGTCTGGCTTCTGGTCATTGTTACCCAATGCCAGCAGAGTGTTATCACGCACGTACACCGGCAGGCTCAGCACATCGTGATTCTGCTTATGCCAGCGGCTACCCTGTGCTTCATCATTACGCCACAGATGGGTCCAGCGGCCTTCCGGCAGATAGAACTGCACGTCGCCCGCTTCGCTAAACACCGGCGCCACCAGCATGGAATCCCCCAGCATGTACTGCCGATCCAGATAGTCGCAGGCCGGGTCGTGCGGAAATTCCAGCATCATCGAACGCAGCATCGGCGTACCGAACTCATTGGCCAGCGCCGCCTGCCGGTACAGATACGGCATCATGCGGCATTTCAGCTGCGTGAAGTGGCGCACCACGTCGCAGGACTCGTCATCGTAGGCCCACGGCACGCGATAGGATTTGCTGCCGTGCAGCCGGCTGTGGCTCGACAGCAGGCCGAAGGCGCACCAGCGCTTGTAGACGTGGGCGGGCGCGGTGTTTTCGAAGCCGCCGATATCGTGGCTCCAGAACCCAAAGCCGGACATGCCGATCGACAGGCCGCCGCGCAGGCTTTCCGCCATCGATTCATAGTTGGCGTAGCAGTCGCCGCCCCAGTGCACCGGGAACTGCTGCGCGCCCACCGAGGCGGAACGCGCGAACAGCACCGCTTCTTTCTCGCCGACGGTCTCTTTCAGCACGTTCCACACCAGCTCGTTATAGATGAAGGCGTAGTGGTTGTGCATTTTTTGCGGATCGGAACCATCAAACCACTGCACGTCGGTCGGGATACGCTCGCCGAAGTCGGTCTTGAAGCAGTCAACGCCCATCGCCACCAGGCCTTTCAGCTTGTCGGCATACCACTGGCAAGCTTGCGGATTAGTGAAATCATAAATCGCCAGCCCCGGCTGCCATTTATCCCACTGCCACAGCGAACCGTCCGGACGTTTCAGCAGATAGCCTTTCTCCTGCAGCTCTTTAAACACCGGCGAACGCTGGCCGATATAGGGGTTAATCCACACGCAGACCTTCAGCCCTTTCTCTTTCAGGCGCTTAATCATGCCTTCCGGGTCAGGGAAGGTCACCGGATCCCATTCAAAATCGCACCACTGGAAAGCCTTCATCCAGAAGCAGTCAAAGTGGAACACGTGCAGCGGCAGGTTGCGCTCCGCCATGCCGTCGATAAAGCGGTTAACCGTCGCTTCATCGTAGTTGGTCGTGAACGAGGTGGTCAGCCACAGGCCGAAAGACCAGGCCGGCGGCAGCGCTGGACGCCCGGTAAACCGGGTATAGCGGTTCAGCACCTCTTTCGGGGTCGGGCCGTCGATCACGAAGTACTCCAGGTATTCACCTTCGACGCTGAACTGCACCTTAGAGACTTTCTCGGAGCCGATTTCGAAAGAGACGCGCTCCGGATGATTAACCAGCACGCCGTAGCCGCGGTTAGTCAGATAGAACGGGATATTTTTGTACGACTGTTCGGTGCTGGTGCCGCCGTCTTCGTTCCAGGTGTCGACCGTCTGACCGTTGCGCACCAGCGCGGTAAAGCGCTCGCCGAGGCCGTAAACGGTGTCGCCGACGCCGAGATCCAGGCGCTCGAACATATAGTTGCGGTTGGTTTTCGTATCCTGCACGTAGCCGTCGTTTTTCAGCTGGCTACCGGTAATCCGCACGCCGTCGCGCAGGAAATCCAGCGACCAGAAGTCGCCTTTCGTGACGCGTGCGGTCAAATTGCCGCTCTTCAGCTCGGCAAATTCAGCGCCGTTGTGAATCTCCACCTTCACATCTTTTACAACGTTCAGCGGATAATGCGGGCCGTTGTTCAGCGCGCCCTGAAAGTGCTCCATGCGTACGCCGATCACCCCTTCCTGCGGAGAGAAGAAGCGCACGGTAAAGAGCGGAACGTCCAGCTGGGCGGCGCGCTCGCGCACTTCGCGCGACGCGACATAGACCACCATGTCGTTACCCTGTTGCTCAACCTCGTATACTTGTACGGGTTGGATCAGATTGAGTCCGGGTTGGACAAGCCAGTTTCCATCACTGATTTTCATCAATATCTTCCTTTTAGTTTTGCCATTCTTTGCCGATCGGCGCTGAAGTGAAGTCGTGTTCGTTGCGCCGTGCCCCCTGAGCCAGCTCCGTCATCATCTTTTTCAGGAACGGCGTTTTCAGGGTGTAGTAGCGTTTAGCAATGACCGCGCTCAGCAGATAGCAGACCGCCGGAGCGAGGGTAAATAATGAGATAATGATGGTGATAGTGGCGCTGTTCTGGGTTTTGGCCGCAGCATCGTAACCGCCGCCTGCCAGCATCCAGCCAATCAGCGCGCCACCCAGCGCCAGACCCAGCTTGAGCACGAACAGGGTGCCCGCAAAGCTGATGCCGGTCAGGCGTTTGCCGTTACACCATTCGCCGTAATCGACGGTGTCGGACATCATCACCCACTGAATCGGCGTCACCAGCTGGTGCAGCACGCCAATCACGAAGATAAAGGCGAACATGGTGATTTCGGCGTCCATCGGCACGAAGAACATCGCCACGCTCAGCGCCGCAAGCAGAGCATTGGTCCACCAGAAGACGCTGACTTTGCATTTCCAGTCGGTGAGCGGCTTCGCCAGCGCCGAGCCAATCAGGTTGCCGACGCAGTAGGTGGTGAGAAAGGCGGTGAACAGACCCGCAGATCCCATGATCCAGGTGGTGTAGTACATCATCGCGCCGCCGCGAACGCAGACCGCGAGGATGTTGAGGATGGTCAGCAGACCAACGACACGCCACTGATCGTTGCGCCAGATATCGCGCAGGTCTTCCCGCATTGAGGTTGAGCTCGGCGGCGCTTCGACGCGCTCTTTGGTGGTGAAGAAGCAAAACGCCAGCATCAGGAACGCGATCGCCGAGAGCACCGCGATGCCGCCCTGGAAACCAAAGGCTTTGTCTTCGCCACCGATAAAGTTCACCAGCGGCATCATCAGCACGGTGGAGAGCATGCCGCCCGCCGTCGCCAGCACAAAGCGCCAGGACTGCAGGGAGATGCGCTGCGTTGGGTTGTCGGTGATAACCCCGCCCAGCGCGCAGTACGGGATGTTAACGACGGTGTAGAGCAGGGTCAGCAGCGTGTAGGTGACCGCGGCGTAAATCAGCTTGCCGTTATGACTCAGGTCCGGCGAGCTGTAGGCCAGCACGCAGACGAGGCCGAACGGAATCGCACCGAACAGGATCCACGGGCGGAATTTTCCCCAGCGGCTGCGGGTACGGTCGGCCAGCAGCCCCATGCAGGGGTCGGATATCGCATCCAGCGCGCGGGCCAGCAGGAACATGGTGCCGACATAGCCGGCAGGAATACCAAAGATATCGGTATAAAAAAACATCATATACAACATGACGTTATCAAAAATGATGTGGCTTGCGGCATCGCCCATGCCGTAGCCAATCTTCTCTTTGACGGACAAAATATGATCTTTCATCGCACACTCTTCTCTCAGCGCTGCCGCGGGTTGGTACCGGTTACATGCTTTGTAAACCATCCGCGCAGTAAGATGAATTGCGATATCTCATATTCAAATTACGTTTCTTGTTTTATGTGATCCCGGTAGCCTGAAAGAGTGTGTAAAAGTGTAAGCCACGGATTTTGCAAGGAATTGTTTAAGAAGGTTCTGTAAAGTCCAGTTTTAACAGTAAAAAAGTGCGTTTGGGTATGTGGTTAATGCAGGAAAGTAGCTATAATGCGCCCCGCCTCCATGTAGCAATCGAGGCGCGGAAGATCGTCATCTCCGGTGAGGTGGCTGGACTTCAAATCCAGTTGGGGCCGCCAGCGGTCCCGGGCAGGTTCAACTCCTGTGATCTTCCGCCAATTAGCCTCCCCTGAATTCCCCCACAGTCAATACATCCCTTATACTACCTGCTATTGCAATCAGTTATGTTCTCCTGAGGTCAACTCATGTCTACCAGAATCAAGTACATTCTGGGGGATACTTACACGTTACCCAGGCCAAGCGTTTTGTTGCTGATACGTTCTGAATGCGCGAATTTTTCACGCCCGGCCTGCGTAAGAATAGTGCGTAGGGCCGCCATTTCGTTCTGAAGCGTGTGCAGCGTAATATCTGAATCCAACCGCGCCTGGATATAACTCTCGATATGCGATGATTTAAGATGCTGGAGATCCTTAATCTGGACATTCAGCCTGTACAGATGCTGGCTTAAACGTCCGGAATGCGGATGCGGTCATGGATGATTTTAAAACTGCCAGCAGCCAGCAGGGCGAGTTTTTCCATGCGTTGCGTAAGTCTCGGCATAGAATTTCTCCACTCAGTCCTCCGGCGCGCGGTCTGATCACAGCGTGCTGTGTCGAAAGATACCAGAGCGCCGGAAGATGCGCGGATGAGGTATGACGGGCACGGTGATGCACGAATGCAGCCGCCTGCCTGAGCAGGTAAATCCCCACAGGCTCGATTGCCTGTCCTCCGGTATTGGTTTGGTAAAGCGGCTTTCCCTCTGTTTTTGGGTTGACATTCTGACAGCCGTTTTAGGTGTCAGTCGGATTGTTGCAGTGATTTTACAGACAGGTACTGGGCTGGAGCGGTGTGATTAGGGCACCATTCCCATAATCGGCAGGAATGTTTGTTGATGCCTGGATATCACCAAAACAGGAAATCAACGGCTGGAGAAGGATGAAAAGACCTTCGGATCAAGCAACCATCAAGCAAATTGCAGAAAGGGAAAGGTTCTATCTTTTTGTTTTCAATAATGAAAATATAAATCACGCTTACAACCAAGAGCCAGAATCAAGCAACCATCAAGCAAATCCCCAACTACGCCCAGAATGGGATGTAGCGCATTGCCTTGGTTCCTACTGATGAATCGTATTGTTTGATACGACCTTCTTTCATTGCTTCCTTGATGATACGGCTAATCATTGCGCTGTTTTTTTCATCAACACCAAATCTTTCCCGCAGCGTAGTGTTGTTCATCGGAACCTTTTCAAGGTACTTCAATACACAATGAAGGTAAGTCGCTCTAACTTTTTCCTCATTATCCATATCCTTAAAATCGCGATGAGCAAACAAAGTGACTTTCGTATGCTCTTGGTAAACTTCAAACTGAGGAGCTGGAAGCTGATAAATCTCCGTTTCAATAACAACCTTATCGATGCCACTTCCCCGTTCTTCACAGATCCCCATCCTGCGCATTAGAGAAGCTATTCTTTCATTACGACTACGCGGGGGAGAATCAAGAAGGCGATCAATCGCCACTAAAGGTATACCTGGGTTTGAAATTTCCATGCGTTCGGCGAACAACTCAAGCATTGGCCCCGTCCCACCAATGTTGAAATCCTGGTGAATCAACGAGTTGGCAACAACTTCTCGTATAGACAGCTCAGGATACATTCTTACTTCGCTGCGGAAAGCCTTCCCAATCACCTCATTTGATGGCAAAAGGTTATTAATATAATCAATCAAGCCTTCAAAACCGACGGCATAACCTTTATGGCCTTGTAATTCCTTTACCGTTTTAAAACGATTATTTGCATCGTACTGGATTAAACGAATGGCTTTGCGGGACAAATTTTTAAAGACATCTAATTCTCGTGCAAAAAGTATTGCACCAAGATTGGTAATATCCCAGGACCCCGCATCATTTCTCTCAACAACAAAATCCTTTGCAAGGTAATCCATTATAGAATCTTTGTTTTCTGGTAACGGTTGAGATAAGAGCGAGAAGAACGATGGGTAGTCGATTAACTGCAACACCTCATCAATAGAGCACTTGTCCCGTGCTACGCGGTATTCCCAGGGTTTCCGATCAAAAACACGCCAGAGGGCACGCTCTTTTTCTGGATGTTTACCCAGCGGTTTTTTATAAGAGCCAATACGAATAAATTCTGTTCCCGAAAAACGCACAGGAGTATGGCAATTTGCATTTATCTCCAGAATGACAACAGCATCATTCTCAGGTGACGAAAATTCATGAAATGTAAAATCAATCTTTGGTTCCAGACCCTGCAACAGCCAGCTTTCCAGCTCCTGCTGTTTATGCTTAGCGAAAGAGGGTTTAAAATCCGTACCAATTATAGAATGAGTCTCATCATCAATACCCCACACCATATAGGCTGTTGGCTTTCCAAGCAAAGCAGCCGAATTTGCCAGTGCCGAGATATACTCTCCGAGTTCTTCTGGTTTTATTGCATTATGCTTAAATTCTGCCCACTCAGTCTCTTTCGGCAATGAAACCAGCTCTTTCAGCAAAGAACGTAAACCGACTTCCTCTTTAGAAACAGACATTTAAGCACCGAATAATAGTTATACCAGGCTACAAGGATATGGCTTTAGACTGCCCATAGCAATGGGCCACATCACATCGCCTGATTCTGAGGACAGCCAGTGAAAAGTAATCTCAACGAACGCCCCGGTTCCCCTGCTGGCATAGCCTGACATTCAAGGATGCTGCTGATATTGCGGCTAAAGGTAGCATGTATAGGAATGTGTATATAAACCCAGAACAATTAAAACAAAATCATTCATTATCATAATATTAGGCCATTAACGGTACTCCTGTGATCACCCATGTGAACTTATCCAGAAAATCAGCCTTTCGATTCAATGCCTTTCGCTTTTAGCGCGCTTCTCGCCAGCGCCTTTAAACCAGCTCTAAGTCTCACCCTTTCCGGCAAGTGGTTACGCGCAGCGGGGTTCGATACCGGAAAGCGCTTCACGGTTAAGGTAATGGATGGCTGTATTGTTCTGCTGCCGCAGAGCGATAAGGAAGAAATGCTTAAAGCGGAGCTACTGCAAATTCAGCAATCCTTTAAAAGCGTCAACAATACGCTTCATCTCGTCTGACGCCCAGAAATCTTCACCTTCTGGATAGCCGCTGCCAAATGACGCAGGGTTAATCGTCCGTCTAATGAAATTTATGCTCTTCTGACATACTATGCGAGCCAAAGCAGGTTCACCCGGAGGCTATATGGCAAATGAACACTTAACGTCGTCCCCCATAGGCGAGTTCGTTATGTTTGCCAGCGGTGATGGGAAAGTACGTGTTGAATGCCGCTTTGAAAGCGATACGCTTTGGCTCCCTCAGGCATCCATCGCAAATCTTTATCAGATCACTCCCCAGGCAGTTACACAGCACATTAAAGCGATCTATGAAGAAGAGGAACTTGATCAAAACGCAACCTGTAAGTCTTACTTACAAGTTCAACAGGAAGGTCGTCGCCAGGTAAGCCGCAACCGGCTTCACTACAGCCTGCCAGTCATCCTTGCCGTTGGCTATCGCGTTCGCTCCCCTCGCGGCACTCAGTTCCGCCAGTGGGCAACCCAGACGCTCCAGGAATACCTGATCAAAGGTTTTGTGATGGATGATGAGCGGTTAAAAAATCCGCCTGTTGGTTCATCGGCTGTACCCGACTATTTCGATGAGATGCTGGAGCGCATCCGCGATATTCGCGCCAGCGAACGCCGGGTTTATTTGCGGGTACGAGAGATATTTGCATTAGCGGCTGACTATCAACCATCGCTAAAAGAAACCACGCAGTTTTTTCAAACCATCCAGAACAAGTTACATTTTGCCTGTACCGGACATACCGCGGCTGAACTCATTCATCAGCGTGCTGACGCCAGCCAACCGCATATGGGACTGACCAGCTATAAAGGTGAAGAGGTGCCATAAGGGTGACGTGACGGTGGCAAAAAATTATCTGACTCAGGATGAGGTCAGCGAACTTAATCGCGTGGTTAACATGTGGCTGGATTTTGCTGAGGATCAGGCCCGTCGTCGTCGTCAGGTCTTTTTACGCGACTGGCAGGATAAGCTGGATCAGTTTCTGCAATTTAACGACCGCGAGGTTCTGCAAGGTGCAGGTAAAGTGAGTAAGCAAATGGCAGATGAAAAAGCACAGGCGGAATATAGTCAGTTTTCCGAGCAACAGCGGCGTTTAAAGGAAGCCGAGGGTGAGAAGGATATTGCTGCTTTGCTACAGTGGAAAACAGAGCCTAAAAAGTAGCACTGAGGATTCCGATTCTCACGAATAAAATCATTTGGCTAAACCTGTTTTATCTGCTGTGCTCACCTTTCTGCCGGCCGGCGCCTTGCCCGGCCTACGCGATGCGAGATTATCTTTGGGCCTGTGTAATTCCCACCGAGCTGCGCTGTATGGCGTTTAGTTATACAATCCCAGCTTCTGTGACAGCTCGCTCAGCTCACGCATCGCCGCCAGGCTTTTTTGTTTCCGCTGTTCCGCAGCGAGCTTCTCCCGCACCAGCTCCGCCACCCTCTCTGGCTCCTCAGACGAAACCACCCGGCAATCGTCTAATGCACAATATTCCCTAAAGCGCTGACGGAACTTCATCTCTTCTTTTTCACTGACCAGACCAAAGCCGCGTGTCAGCTGGCGCGCGACCACTATGTGCGTAGCGATATCAATATCCTCTGAAGGCAGTAGCAGGATGGAATACCCGGACTGCCGCACAAGCTGTCGATTCCCGGCGACAATCTCCGGGCAGACATCGGTGGCAAGAAATCCCGATGAGAGCACCACCACTCGTTTTTCATGCGGATTCTCCGCCAGCAGGCGAGAGCATAGCGCGGCGTTCTCACGCACATAGCGCTCGTATCCATCGCGCTGAATATATTGGCGAATATTTAAAATCTGCTCGCAAAATTCGCTATCGAGATCGATAAACCGGTAGCTCATCGCCTGCGCCAGCAGCGCTCCAACCGTGCTTTTTCCCACCCCGCCGGGGCCAATCAGAAATAGCGTATTCATCTTTATTCCTCGCGTCCGTGTGAAAGCATTATGTCAGCAGAATACGCCAAATAATGCCGCGATCGCGGCCGTTTTTTGTTCACTTTCATCTCCCCAGCCAATCATTTCCATCCAATGTTTGCGTTATTCCCTTCACCTTTAAATCCTTACACTAACGGGATAACGTGGCTTAGAAAGGAGACCAATGATGACACCCGAACTCGAACACAGCTTCTCTATCACCATTCAGGTAGACAAACCGGTCATCGTCTCCCGCAGCCCGCAGAGCGGGAAACGTCAGCTGATCCCAATCCTCAGCGGAACCGTACGCGGTGAGCTTAACGGCCACGTCTTACCCGGCGGCGTCGACAGCCAGATCGTCGAACCTGACGGCACCTGCCGCCTCTCCGCCCGCTATGCATTACACGTGGAAGAAGGCACCGTATACATCGAAAACAACGGCATTCGCCGCCTACCCGAAGAGTATAAAGAACGGCTGTTCGGCGACGATATGCGCTTTTTTAGCGATATTCCACCGGAAGCTATCTATTTTCGTACCGTACCGACTTTTGAAGTGGATGCGCCTGCGCTGCGCTGGCTGACCACCTCGCTGTTTATCTGTTCCGGCGGCCGCACGCAGGACGGCGTGATGCTCGATTTTTATCGCGTCCGCTGATTTTCACTTTTTCAATATAACTGTTATCGCCGTCGGGCCATTTTTCCCCCGCGTGCCGCGGTCTATCCTCAATACATTCAAACGATGAACCTTATTCAAAACCGGAGAGTGTATGAAAGCGATCGCCATTACCCGCGCGGCGGCAGAAGGCAGCAATATTCCTTTTTTAACCGACATCGAGCTGCCGCAGCCGGTTGCCGAGGGACATGACCTGCTGGTTGAAGTGAAGGCTATTTCCGTCAACCCGGTGGATACCAAAGTCCGCGCCGGGTTTAACGCCGATACCCCGCGCGTGCTGGGCTGGGACGCGGTGGGCGTGGTGAAAGCCGTCGGCAGCGCGGTGACGCTGTTCGCCGCGGGAGATGAAGTGTGGTACGCCGGCGCGCTGGGCCGTCCTGGCAGCAACAGCGAGTTTCAGTTAGTGGATGAGCACATCGTCGCCCGCAAACCGCGTTCGCTGGATAATGCCGCCGCCGCCGCGCTGCCGCTCACCGCCATTACCGCCTGGGAGCTGCTGTTCCACCGTCTTGGCGTAGAGGAAGGCGGCAACGCGGGCGACACGCTGCTGATCGTCGGCGCGGCGGGCGGCGTCGGTTCGATACTGACCCAGCTCGCCAGCAAGCTCAGCGGTATGACGGTCATTGGCACCGCCTCGCGCCCGGAAAGCCAGAAATGGGTACGGGAAGCGGGCGCGCATCATGTTATCGATCACAGCAAACCGCTCGCCGAAGAGCTGGCGCGGATTGGCGTCAAAGCGGTAACCCACGTCGCCAGCCTGACCAATACCGACCAGCACTATCCGCAGCTGATCGCCGCTCTCGCACCGCAGGGCAAGCTGGCGCTCATCGACGATCCGCAAACCCTCGACGTGGTGCCGCTGAAGGCGAAAAGCATCTCCCTGCATTGGGAATTTATGTTTACCCGCTCGATGTTCGACACGCCGGACATGATCGCCCAGCATCAGCTGCTGACCCGCGTGGCGGCGCTGATTGACGACAACACCATTAAGACCACCCTCGGCGAGCACTACGGCGCCATCACCGCCGCCAACCTGCAAAAAGCGCACGCGCAGCTGGAAACCGGGCGTTCGGTGGGCAAAATCGTGCTGGAGGGCTTTTAAGATGAGCGGCGAGGCGATTTCACTTCTCGCGGTGCTGACGGCGAAACCGGGCCACAGCGACGCGCTGCGTCAGGCCCTGCGGGCGCTCCTGTTGCCGACGCGTCAGGAGCCAGGCAACCTCGATTACGCCCTGTTTCAGCTGCGCGATGCGCCGGATACGTTCTATATGCGCGAATCCTGGCGCAATCAGGAAGCGCTGGACGCGCATATCGCCCTGCCGCACTTCCAGGATTTTATTGCGCAGATGGATAGCCTGCTTGCCGGGCCGCTGCGGCTGGATTATCTGACGCCCGTCGCGCCCTGATATTTTCTGCACTCCGTTTGCGGGGGTGAGCCCATCTTTAACCCTTTGAGCTCTCCCCCACCCATCGCGCCTCAACCAGGCTACGCTTGATCCTGCCGCTCAAAAAACGCTCTCCCCCCTCCGTTTTATTCAACGCCGTTATGTAGAAGAGGTTTTGCTATGCAGATCAACGCTATTGGAACGAACTCGGCCAGCCAGCCGTTGGGGTCTATGGCCATCACCCGCCGCGAACCGGGGCCGGACGATGTGCAGATCGCCATTGATTATTGCGGCGTCTGCCACTCGGATGTACACCAGGCCCGCTCCGAGTGGGCAGGGACGCTCTATCCCTGCGTGCCGGGCCATGAAATCGTCGGCCGGGTGACCGCCGTAGGCAGCCGGGTCTCCGGCCACGCCGTTGGCGATCTGGTGGGCGTCGGCTGTATGGTCGACAGCTGTAAAGAGTGCGAGGAGTGCCGGGACGGGCTGGAAAACTATTGCGATCGTATGGTGCTCACCTATAACGGCCCGACGCAGGACGCGCCCGGCCACACGCTCGGCGGTTACTCCCAGCAGATCGTTGTGCATCAGCGCTATGTGCTGCGCGTCCGCCATCCCAAAGAGCAGCTGGCCGCCGTCGCGCCGCTGCTGTGCGCGGGCATCACGACTTACTCGCCGCTACGCCACTGGAACGTCGGGCCGGGCAAAAAAGTCGGCATCGTGGGCATTGGCGGGCTGGGGCATATGGGCATCAAGCTGGCCCACGCCATGGGCGCCCACGTGGTGGCCTTTACCACCTCGGAATCCAAGCGTGACGCGGCGCGGGAGCTGGGCGCGGACGAAGTGGTGGTCTCGCGCAACGAAAACGAAATGGCCGCCCACCTGAAGAGCTTCGACTTCATACTCAACACCGTGGCGGCGCCGCATAACCTCGATGCCTTCACCACCCTGCTCAAACGCGACGGCACCATGACGCTGGTGGGCGCGCCCGCCACGCCGCATCCCTCTCCGGAAGTGTTTAATCTGATCTTCCGCCGCCGGTCAATTGCCGGGTCGATGATCGGCGGCATCCCGGAAACCCAGGAGATGCTCGATTTCTGCGCCGAGCACGGTATCGTCGCCGATATAGAGCTGATACGCGGCGACCAGATTAACGAGGCCTGGGAGCGGATGATTAAAGGCGACGTGAAATACCGCTTCGTCATCGACAGCGCCACGCTCGGCGGCTAAGCCCCGCGACGAAAAGTGCGCCGCCACTCCGCTGGGCTGACGCCAAAGCGCGCTTTAAACTGCTGGCGCCAGGTTACGGCGGAGCGATAGCCCACTTCCTCCGCCACCTGCCCGACCGGTAAATCTCCGGCCTCCAGCAGGATCTGGCTGCGCCGCAGGCGCTCGGCGGCCAGCCAGTCGGCGATGCCCATGCCGGTCGCTTTGGCGAAATGGCGGGTCAGGGTCCGGCGGCTCATCGCCGCGACCTGCGCCAGCGAGTCGAGATTATGCGGTTCGCGGATGTGCTGCTGGAGATACTCAAGCAGGCCGTTTATCCGCGCGTCGCGGGTGTTTTTCGGTACCGGCTGGGCGATAAACTGCGCCTGGCCGCCCTCACGGTGCGGCGGGACGATCATCCGCCGGGCGATCTGATTGGCGACAAGGCTGCCAAAACGCTGGCGAATGAGATACAGGCAGCAGTCGAGCGCCGCCGCGGTGCCAGCCGAGGTGATAATCCCCTCATCGTCAACGTACAGCGCGTTGATATCCAGCCGCACCTGCGGAAACTGGCGCTGAAAATCCTGCTCGAACTCCCAGTGGGTCGCCGCGCGCCTGTCGTCCAGCAGCCCGGCGTAGCCGAGTACAAACGCCCCGAGGCACAGGCCGACGATCTGCGCGCCGTTATTGCGCGCGCGAACCAGGCCGTCAAGCAGCGGCTGCGATGGGCGCTGATTCACCGCCCCCCAGTAAGGCACCACCACGATATCCGCCTGCGCCAGGAGGGAAAAATCGCCGCTGGCGTTCAGCGCGAAGCCGTCGCGGGCGCTGAGCAGCCCCGGCCGTTCGGCGCAAATATGCAGGTTAAAGCGTTTGGTTTCCGAGACCGTATCGCCAAACAGCATACAGGGCACCGAGTAGTGAAACGGGCTAAACCCGTCCACCGCCACAATCGCCACTTCCGTGAGTTTCATCGCCCGCTCCGCTTCTAAAAGACCATGCTTTCCCCATCCTGCGGGATGCTGACCGCTTCGGCAATCTGATTGTCAGCCACGTACTGGCGCAGCTCATCGCGGCTCAGCAGACAGTGGTTCACCGCTTCCATATGGCTGGCGACAATTTTGGCTTCCGGCAGGACGAAGTGCGCCTTCAGCACATCCTCTTTGCCCATGATGATCGGCCCAAAACCGATGACGTGCGCATACCCGGCATTCAGTACCACCACGTCAGGGCGCAGCCTGAGCATGTCGGCTTCCACTTCATCGCGCCAGATAGTGTCCCCCACCAGCCACAGGGTTTTCTCCTGCGGATGGCGCAGCACCACGCCGCAGGCTTCGCCCAGGCGCTCGGCCATTGCCGGCACCGCATAGGTGCGGTCGCTGCCGTGCTGGCCCGAGGTGGTTTTCACCAGCGCAACGTCAGCAAACGCGCTGTCCTCAGAGAGCAGACGAATATCGCGAAAGCCCTGGCCGCGCAGCAGCTGAGCGTCGGCGTCATGCTGGACATAAACCGGCAGGGTTTTGGGGATCGCGGCGATCGCCGCCTCGTCCCAGTGATCCTGATGAGTGTGAGTGACGATAACGGCATCCACGTCAACGATCGTTTCGATGGAAAAAGGCAGTTCCACCAGCGGGTTACGCAACTCGCTGCGCGCGGTACCGGCAAAGCCCGCCCAGGCGCCCTTGGCTGAAAGCATCGGGTCAATGAGAAACTTTTTACCCGCATATTCAATAAGCTGGGTAGCATTACGCACATGGGTGATTTTCATGATGTTCATTCCTCTTCGCGGTTATCTGCTGAACATCGTACGTCCCACAAGCCTGGCGCAATATGGGCGTTTGGGCAATGAACGATGAAATCGGGCCAATCTGCGACGGTTGCCATCGGCTCCCGGCTATGGTGTGCTGAATGCTCAACTTTGAGGAACAGTGGCTACGATGAAAAAGAAACTCACCTCCGCCGATATGCACGATGTCGAGGTTCTGGCAGACACCCCATGGTTCAGCATGCGCAAGGTCGGAATTGATATGGCCCCCGGCGATCGGCGGGATTTTTTCTCCATTCACTATCCTCGCCCGGCGGTGGGAATTGTGGCGATGCAGGATGACAAAGTGCTGCTGATTCGCCACTACCGTTACCTGATCGATCGGGTGGTGTGGGCGATTCCTTCCGGCGGCGTCGATGAAGGCGAAGACCCGCGCGCGGCGGCCCTGCGCGAGCTGCGGGAAGAGACCGGCTGGCAGGCGCAGCGCGCCGACGAAATTATCCGCTATAACCCCTCCTACGGCAGCAGCGACCAGCTGTTTATTACCTGGCTGGCCCACGATTTGACCTGGGTGGGAATGGATGAAGATCAGGACGAAGTGATGGAAACGGGCTGGTTTACCCTCGAAGAGATAGGCCAGCTGATCGCCCGCGGCGAGATGCCGGACGGGCTATCGCTGGTGCCGCTGCTGCATCTGATGGCGCAGCGGCGCACCGGTTTAGCGTAGCGGCTTCAGCATCCGCCAGCGGAACCACAGCTGAGCGACGAGGATCAGCAGGCCGCCGATAATTTTCTGCAGCGGTAGCTGTTCGCCGTACCACAGCGCGGCGGCAATCACCGTGAGCAGCGGTTCCAGCACCATAATAATCGCCGCGCTGGCGACCGCCGCGTACTTCTGCCCCTTCATTTGCAGGCCGAAGCGCAGGCTGGTGGCGATAACGATGCTGGCGAGCAGCCAGCCGAAGGTCGGCAGGGTAAACGGCTGAGTCCAGCTTTCAACGGCGGCGGAGATCCCCAGTCCGACAATGCCGGTAATGCCGAGCTGCACGGTGGTCAGAGGGATCAGCGGCACCTCGCGGGCGCTTTTGCTGGTGTAGCAAAACCAGATCGATTGCACCAGCGCGGTCAACAGGAACCAGCCCTGGCTGGGGTGAAACGCAATCGGCATATGCAGGCTGAGTAAGCCGAGACCGACAACCGCAATCGGCAGGCACTCCCAGTAGGCCCGCGCCGGCCGCGCCTTCATCATCACCCATGCGGTAAGCGGCACGAACAGCATCGACAGGCTCATGATAAACGCCCCTTCGCCCAGCGACGGGGTCGTTGATACCGAGTAGATCCACAGGCACAGGTTTAGCGCAAACCACAGGCCGCTGATAATCATGCGCGGCCACTGCTGCCTCTCGACGCGAAGGCCGCGGCAGAAAGGCAGCAGCAGCAGCGCGGCGAAGAAAAAGCGCAGGCCGAGGAAAGCGAAAACCGGCATGCCGGCAATCGCTTCACGGGAAAAAATCCATCCGCAGGCGGCGATAACCGTCGCGGCTATGAGCAGCAAATCAGCCTGGCGTTGCCGGGTCATCGCCACGTCTCCTTGTGTGAGTGATTACCAGCCGGGCACCGCGCCGCCGTTGAAGATCGTCTCCGCCGCCTTCGCCACCTCAGGCGACTGGTAGGAGTGGATAAACGCTTTGACGTTTTCCGCGTCTTTGTTGTCTTCGCGGGTCACGATGATGTTCACATAGGGCGAGTTTTTATCTTCAATAAAGATGCCGTCGCGTACCGGGGAGAGGCCGGTCTGCTGCAGGTAGGTAGTGCTGATGATCGCCACGTCGACCTTCGGGTCGTCGATGACGCGCGGCAGCTGTGCTCCTTCCAGCTCCATAATTTTCAGGTGATGCGGGTTGTCAATGATATCAACCGCCGTCGGCAGCAGGCCGGTCCCCGCTTTGAGGGTAATCAGCTTTTCCTGCTGGAGCAGAAGCAGCGCGCGGCCCAGGTTGGTCGGGTCGTTCGGAATGGCGATGGTCGCGCCGTCTTTCAGCTCGGCGACGGATTTTATTTTGCGCGAGTAGCCCGCCATCGGGAAGACGAAGGTGTTGCCCACCGCCACCAGGCGATAGTTGTGGGCTTTATTATCCTGTTCGAGGAACGGGCGATGCTGAAAGACGTTGGCGTCCAGATCGCCGGCGTTGGTGGACTCATTCGGCAGCAGCGAGCCGCTAAAGCCCACCAGCTCCACGTCGAGGCCATATTTCTCTTTGGCCACTTTCTTCGCCACTTCCGCTACATCCTGTTCCGCGCCGTTGATGACGCCGACTTTAATGTGCTTCGCATCGCTGCCCTTCTGGTCGCAGCCCGCCAGCAGCAGGCCCGCCAGCACCACGGCGGCGGCTGTCCGTAAACGCAATTTCATTGTTATAACCCCGTCAGTCCATAGAAAATCGTTATTATTTTTCGTCTGAAACTATAACGACTTTAGGACGAGGTTTTAAACGCAAAAACCGCAACCGGAAATAAAATCATCTTCCCCCTTTCTCCCGGGGGCGGCGCGATGCGCCTGCCCGGGCTACGGGCTCACCGTCGGCTGCGATCGCGTAGCCCGGACAGGTGCGCAGCGCCGCCTCCGGGGATCTCTTCAACGGTGAGGCTCGTTCCGCAGCACGGGGACGCGCCTTACAGCCCCAGCTCGCTCAATCCCGGGTGATCGTCCGGGCGACGGCCCTGGGGCCAGTGAAACAGACGCTCGCTCTCGGTGATGGGCAGATCGTTGATGCAGGCGTAGCGCGTCTGCATCAGTCCGTGCTCGTCGAATTCCCAGTTCTCGTTGCCGTAGGAGCGAAACCAGTTTCCGCTGTCGTCGTGCCACTCATAGGCAAAGCGTACCGCAATACGGTTATCGCTCCACGCCCACAGTTCCTTAATCAGCCGGTACTCCTGCTCTTTACGCCATTTGCGCTGCAGGAAGTCGATAATCTGCGTTCTGCCGTGAACAAATTCGCTGCGGTTGCGCCATTCGCTCTCGACGGTATAGGCCAGCGCGACCTTAGCGGCATCGCGGCTGTTCCAGCCATCTTCAGCGGCACGGACTTTTTGTGCGGCGCTCTCGCGGGTGAACGGCGGCAGAGGCGGACGTTGTTCGGTCATCATGAATCTCCTGTATGAATACCCTTCATACTTCAAGTTGCTTATGTGTTGGCTACACTCGTTCACCCCAGTCACATAGTTATCTATGCTCCTGGGGACTCACTCCCTTGCCGCCTTTAAGCAACTCGAATTATTTTGGGTATATAAGCTGCTGCAGGCGCTGATTTTCCCGCTCCAGTTCGTCAATACGCTGTTGCAGCGTCTGGCTATACTCCGCCACCTGCCGGGCGGTGTAGCGGGGGGTAATATGCTGCGGGCAGTTCCAGTCAAAAGCCTGTAAGTGGAAACGGTAGATGCGCTCAATCCGGGCCCGATAGTTCTCCGGCGCGACCTGCGCCAGCAGCTGCGGGTCGGCATCCACCGCCACAACCTCTACGGTGGCGTAGATTTTCAGCCTGGCACGGCGCGGGTAATCCATCAAAAACAGACAGGCCCGATCGCTGCCGCGCAGGTTGCCGGTGGTGATGTACTGGCGATTACCGGAAAAATCCGCCATCGCCAGGGTGGTTTCATCCAGTAGATGCAAAAAGCCCACCGGGCCGCCGCGATGCTGAATATAGGGCCAGCCGGTTTGCGAAAGGGTAGCCAGATAGAAGCTGTCGCGGGTGGCAATCATCGCCTCCTCGCTGGCGCCGAAGCGCTCACCCCGGCGCTGGCGATGCGGCGACTGCCATAGCTCATCGCTGCCCATTTCATGCTGGACATCCATCACGTCCGGCGTCATGGCGATATCAAGAAATTCTGCTGGCATAGGTCCTCCCGATGCGTTGCGGCGTAACTCATCATGGACTGTGCTGGCAGAAAAGATAATAGTGGCAATATGACAATCATCTTTCCGTAAAACGGGATAATTATGGACCGACTCAGCGCGATGGCGCTGCTGGTGAAAGTGGCCGAACTCGGCAGCATGTCGGCGGCGGCGCGGGCGCTGAATATGCCCCTGACCACCGTTAGCCGCCAGATTGGCGAACTGGAAAATACCCTCGGCGTGCGCCTGATGATCCGCACCACCCGCAAGCTGACGCTGACCGATGCCGGCGTCGATTATGTCGCCGCCGCGCGGCGCATTCTCGAAGAGGTGGAGAACGCAGAGCGCCAGGCGGCGGGCGAATATCAGGAGCCAAAAGGCGAACTGGTTCTCTCAGCCCCCACCATGTTCGGTCGTCAGCATGTTTTGCCGGTGGTGACGGATTTTCTCGCCCGCTACCCGCAGATTCGCGTCCGTTTACTGCTTAGCGACCGCAACGCCGATCTGGTGGGCGATCATATTGATTTAGCGGTGCGTATCGGTACGCTGCCGGACAGCGGGATGGTGGCCACCCGGCTGGGCGAGATGCGCATTGTGACCTGCGCGCACCCGGCTTTGCTGGAAAAACACGGCATACCCGAACGCCCGCGCGAGCTGGCCGCGCTACCGATCATTCGTATTGAATCGCCGATGCCTTATCGCGGCTGGCGCTTTAACGCCGAAGAGGCGGAAGACCGGCTGGTGGCGCTGCAGCCGGTGCTGTCGCTGACCACGCCGGAGAGCGCCGCCGACGCCGCCCGTCTGGGGGCCGGCGTGGCGCGCCTGCTGCATTACCAGGCGATCGACGGCCTGGCCCGCGGCGAGCTGAAGCTGCTCCTGCAGGCGATGGAACCAGAGCCTGCACCGGTGCACCTGCTGTACACCTCGCGGGATCTGGCTCCGCTTAAGCTGCGTAAATTTATCGATTTCGCCGCGCCGGCTCTGCGTCGGGCGCTGTTGCGTATTGCCGCCGCCGTCTAGCGTGTGCCGGTTTTCAGCGGCGCTTCTTTCAGTAGCCAGGAGAGGGCAAACGCCACCGCCATAATGCAGGCCGCCATCAGAAACGCCGCATGGATAGCGGACCCGAAGGCGTCCAGATAATCGAGGCGGATCTCCGCCGGCAGGTTCTGTACCGCCGCCGGGTTCAGCGCCCTCGGCAACTGTGCCCCCTCAGGTAGCAGGCGCTGAAGATTGCTTTGCAGCACGTGGGTAAATACCGCCCCGAACAGCGCCACGCCGATGGAGCCGCCAATCGATCGAAACAGCGTGACCCCGGAGGTCGCCACCCCGTACATCTGCGCGGGCATCGCGTTCTGCACTGCCAGCACCAGCACCTGCATCACCAGTCCCAACCCCGCTCCTAGTACCCCGGTAAACAGATAGAGCTGCCACATCGCGGAGTGGATGGTAATGCGCGTCAGCAGCACCATGCCGACCACCCCCAGCAGGGTGCCGATAATCGGAAACACCCGATACTTACCGGTACGGCTGATAATGCGCCCGCTGATGATTGACGTCAGCAGCAGGCCGCCCATCAGCGGAATCAGCTGCAGGCCCGCCTCGGTCGGCGTCGCTTCTTTAACCACCTGTAAATAGAGCGGCAGAAAGGTCACCGAGCCGAACAGCGCCATGCCGATAACAAAGCCAATCAGGCTGCATAGCAAAAAGCTGCGGTTGCGGAATAAGGAGAGCGGAATAATCGGCTCGCTGGCCAGCCGCTCTTCATGAATAAAGCCGACGATCCCGACCAGGCCAAACGCCAGGATGCACCACAGCTGCGGGTCGCTCCACGCGCGGACGCTGCCGCCCTCGGAGGTAAACAGGATGATGCACAGCAGCGCCATGCTGAGGTAAATCGCCCCCAGCCAGTCGATCTGGTGCTGGCTGCGCTTGTTGCTGCTGTGAAAAACCGCGCCGATCACCAGCAGCGCAAACAGCCCCAGCGGCAGGTTGATGTAAAAAATCCAGCGCCAGGAGGCGTGCTGCACCAGGAAGCCGCCGATTAACGGCCCGATTACCGTCGCCAGGCCAAAGACGCCGCCGAACAGGCCCTGATAGCGGCCGCGATTCGCCGGCGGGATGACGTCAGCCACCGCCGCCATGCTGATCACCATCAGGCCGCCGCCGCCCAGCCCCTGCAGACCGCGCATCAGCACCAGCTGGGTCATATTTTGCGCCAGCCCGCAGAGGGCGGAACCGGCAAGAAACAGCACAATCGCCACCTGCAGAACGATTTTGCGCCCGAACAGATCGCCGAATTTGCCGTACAGCGGCACCGCGATGGTGGAACTCAGGATGTAGGCGGTGACCACCCAGGAGAGCTTATCCAGCCCGCCGAGCTCGCCGACGATGGTCGGCAGCGCGGTGGAAACGATAGTCTGATCCAGCGCCGAGAGCAGCATCACCAGCAGCAGGGCGCTGAAGAGCAGGCGGATCGAGGGCACCGCCGGTTGGCTGGCGATTTCAGATGTCATAGCATCACTCGCTTGAAATTAATTAAATGCATAATTAATATTTAGGAAAATGATGAATCTGGTCAAGGGATCGCCACACGATGTCAGCACAAAAAGACAATGAAGCCCCGCGTCGGCCCGGTCGCCCTCGCGGGCAGAAATCCGGCCCCGCCAACCGCGAACAGCTGATGGATATTGCCCTGGCGCTGTTTGCCCGCCACGGGATCGCCCGCATTTCGCTGAACGCCATCGCCAAAGAGGCGGGGGTAACGCCCGCGATGCTGCACTACTACTTCAGCTCGCGCGAGGCGCTGGTGGAAAAGCTGGTCGAAGAGCGCTTTATGCCGCTACGCAGCGAGATCGGACAAATTTTTGTCGCGCACGGCGACGATCCGGTCACCGCTTTTACGCTGCTTATTGAAACCCTGGCGGCCATGGCGGAGAAAAACGCGTGGTTCGCGCCGCTGTGGATGCAGGAGATCATCGGCGAGATGCCGGTGCTGCGCCAGCATATGCACGCGCGTTTTGGCGATGAGAAGTACCACAAGATGCTGGAGACGGTGCGCCGCTGGCAGCGGGAGGGTAAGCTTAATCCGGCGCTCTCCCCGGAGCTGCTGTTTACCACCCTGATAAGCCTGGTGCTGGTGCCGTTTTCCCGCACCCACACCGATCCGCGGTTGCAATCGGTAGACCGGAAGATGATTGTCAGCCACGCCCTGGCCCTGATAGGCCGGGGGATCGGCGGCTAATTCCCCCGGATCGCGCTGCGCTTAGCCGGGCTACAGGTTCACAGCCGTCTGCAATCCGGGGAATACAATCCGGTTCACAACCGCCTGCGATCGGGTAGCCCGGATAAGGCGACAGCCGCCATCCGGGGGATTCAATCCGCTTCACAGCCGCCTGCGTTCGGGTAGCCCGGACAGGCGCATAGCGCCGCCTCCGGGAGGGTCTCCTGAGGCCAGGTTTACATTGCTTTCGATAAATAGTGGCGCTGCATGCCCACGTGCGGAAAATCCGGCAGCGACATCTGCAGCTGATAGCCCAGCTTCTGATAAAACGGCAGCGCCTGAAAGCTGAACGTATCCACCAGCACGTGACTGCAGCCGCGCGCCCGCGCCTGGTTTTCCGCTTCATGCATTAGCTCGCTACCAAGGCCGCTGCCGCGCGAGGCTTCGCTGACCCACAGATAGTCAATACACAGCCAGCTGCCCTTGCGTTTGCCGATCAACCCGCCGCGCATCGCGCCAGCGTCATCGCGTGAATAAACGCCCAGCTCGCCGAACTGAGCCGGGTCCAGAAAGCGCAGATTGTATTCCCGTAGCCCCGCCAGCAGCTCTTCTTGATCGGCGGGATTAATGTTCTCTGTTATTATTAATGTCATTGATTATCTCCATCTTTTATTTTTCACAGACCATTCACCACCCTACTTTCACAAAATATCCTTTTTTTCTCCATTATTTCCTGACTAAATTCCCTGCACTAAATTTTGTGTAAAAAACCTTCCCATCATTCGGTACAGACGTATAATGGGGAAAAATGAGAACGATCATTCTCAAAACCAAAAACCATGGAGAACCCCACAAGTAATGCCCTGTAGCAGGCGTTATCGCTCGGTTCAGAGCCTGTAACCGCCGTCTGATGCCGTATTCGCCGCACGGGAAAATCTCGGAAAAACCGCTTAATCAATAGCGGTATTCACCGAGTTATTTACTGCAAACAGGAATATTTATTTCCCATTGGGTTATTTGTGCTTGCCCGGAGATGCATCATCGCCCGGCCCATCACCCCGCCAGTGAATTTGCGGGGCGGACGTCGTTCATCCTGAGAAAATATAATGAAATATACTTTAGCCCCCATCGCAGCAGCATTATTTCTCCTTAGCGGGTGCGATAATGCGCAAAACGCTTCCCCGCAGCAGATGACGCAGGAAGTGGGTGTCGTTACCCTGCACGGCCAGCCTGTCCCGGTGGTGAGCAGCCTGACCGGACGCACCACCGCCTCGCTTAGCGCCGAAGTGCGCCCGCAGGTCGGCGGGATCGTGCAAAAACGCCTGTTTACCGAGGGCGATATGGTCAAAGCCGGACAGGCGCTGTACCAAATCGACCCATCAAGCTATCGCGCGACGTTTAACGAAGCCGCCGCATCGCTGAAACAGGCCCAGGCGCTGGTTATCGCCGATTGCCAAAAAGCCCAGCGCTACGCGGTGCTGGTCAAAGATAACGGCGTCTCCCGTCAGGACGCCGATGACGCGATAGCGACCTGTAACCAGGATAAGGCCAGCGTCGAGTCGAAAAAAGCGGCGCTGGAAAGCGCGCGCATTAACCTGAACTGGACCACCGTGACCGCACCGATTGCCGGGCGCATCGGGATCTCTTCCGTCACGCCGGGCGCGCTGGTGTCCGCCGATCAGGATACCGCGCTGGCGACGATCCGCGGCCTGGATACGATGTACGTCGATCTCACCCGATCCAGCGTCGATCTGCTGCGCCTGCGTAAGCAAAGCCTGGCGAGCAACAGCGATACCCTTAACGTCACCCTGACTCTTGAAGATGGCAGCACCTACAGCGAAAAAGGTCGCCTGGCGCTGACCGAAGTGGCGGTGGATGAATCGACCGGCTCGGTCACGCTGCGTGCGGTCTTTCCCAATCCGCAGCACGTGCTGCTGCCGGGGATGTTCGTTCGCGCCCGCATAGACGAAGGCATCATGAACGATGCGATCCTCGCCCCGCAGCAGGGCATCACCCGCGATGCCAAAGGCGATGCCACCGCGCTGGTGGTTGACGCTAATAACAAGGTTGAACAGCGCAGCGTGGAAACCGGCGAAACCTACGGCGACAAATGGCTTATCGTCAACGGCCTGAAGAGCGGCGACCGGCTGATTGTCGAAGGAACCGGCAAAGTGGCGCCGGGTCAGCAGGTCAAAGCCGCCGAAGTCAAAAATGACGGAGGCAACGCCTGATGTTCTCCCGTTTCTTCGTGCGACGCCCGGTCTTCGCCTGGGTTATCGCCATTCTGATTATGCTCGCCGGGATTCTGGCTATCCGCACCCTGCCGGTCGCCCAGTATCCTGACGTCGCCCCGCCGGCGATAAAAATCTCCGCCACCTACACCGGGGCCTCTGCGGAAACCCTGGAAAACAGCGTCACCCAGGTTATTGAGCAGCAGCTCACCGGACTGGACAACCTGCTCTACTTTACATCCACCAGCAGCTCCGACGGCTCGGTCAGCATTACCGTCACCTTTGAGCAGGGTACCGATCCGGATACCGCCCAGGTTCAGGTGCAGAACAAAGTGCAGCAGGCGGAATCCCGTCTGCCGAGCGAAGTTCAGCAGTCCGGCGTAACGGTGGAGAAATCGCAGAGCAGCTTCCTGCTGATCCTCGCGGTGTATGACAAAAACAACAAAGCCACCAGCTCCGACATCTCCGACTGGCTGGTCAGCAACATGCAGGATCCGATGGCGCGTATTGAAGGCGTCGGCAGCCTGCAGGTGTTCGGCGCCGAATACGCCATGCGCATCTGGATGGACCCGACCAAACTGGCCTCCTATTCGCTGATGCCATCCGATGTGCAATCGGCCATTGAGGCGCAGAACGTGCAGGTGTCCGCCGGTAAAATCGGCGCGCTACCCGCCTCCAACGCGCAGCAGCTGACCGCCACCGTGCGTGCCCAGTCGCGGCTGCAAACCGTCGCCCAGTTCAAAGAGATTATCGTCAAGAGCAAGAGCGACGGTTCGGTGGTGCGCCTGAGCGACGTCGCCCGCGTTGAGATGGGCAGCGAAGATTACACCGCCTCCGCCAATCTCAACGGCCATCCGGCTGCCGGGATCGCGGTGATGATGGCGCCGGGCGCTAACGCCCTGAATACCGCGACGCTGGTGAAAAACAAGATTGCCGAGTTCCAGCGTCAGATGCCGCAGGGTTACGATATCGCCTACCCGAAAGACAGCACCGAGTTCATCAAAATCTCGGTGGAGGATGTGATTCAGACGCTGTTCGAGGCGATAATCCTCGTGGTCTGCGTGATGTATCTGTTCCTGCAAAACTTCCGCGCCACGCTGATCCCGGCGGTGGCGGTTCCGGTCGTGCTGCTGGGCACCTTCGGCGTGCTGGCGCTGTTCGGCTACTCCATCAACACCCTGACGCTGTTTGCGATGGTGCTGGCGATAGGCCTGCTGGTGGATGATGCCATCGTGGTGGTGGAAAACGTCGAGCGTATCATGCGCGACGAGGGGCTGCCCGCCCGCGAAGCCACCGAAAAATCGATGGGCGAAATCTCCGGCGCGCTGATCGCCATTGCCCTGGTGCTCTCGGCAGTGTTCCTGCCGATGGCCTTCTTCGGCGGCTCAACCGGGGTGATTTATCGCCAGTTCTCGGTGACCATTATCTCGGCGATGATGCTCTCCGTGGTGGTCGCCTTAACCTTAACCCCGGCGCTGTGCGGCGCGCTGCTGAGCCATTCTAAACCGCATACCAAAGGCTTCTTCGGCGCCTTTAACCGCCTGTGGGGACGCACCGAGCAGGGCTATCAGCATCGTGTTGTTGGCGGCCTGCGCCGCTCGGCGATGATGATGGGCGCTTTTGTCCTGATTTGCGGCGGCATGGCGCTGGCGATGTGGAAACTGCCGGGCAGCTTCCTGCCGACGGAGGATCAGGGCGAAATCATGGTCCAGTACACGCTGCCCGCCGGGGCGACGGCGGTACGTACCGCCGAGGTTCGCCGCCAGGTCACCGACTGGTTCCTGACGAAAGAGAAAGCCAATACCGACGTGATCTTTACCGTCGACGGCTTTAGCTTTAGCGGCAGCGGACAAAACGCCGGGATGGCCTTCGTGTCGCTGAAAAACTGGTCCGAACGTAAAGGCGAAGAAAATACCGCTCAGGCCATCGCCCTGCGCGCCACCAAAGAGCTCGGCGGCATTCGCGACGCCACCCTGTTCGCCATGACCCCGCCGTCGGTAGATGGCCTGGGGCAGAGCAACGGCTTCACCTTCGAACTGATGGCCAGCGGCGGCACCGATCGCGATAGCCTGATGAAAATGCGCAGCCAGCTGCTGGCCGCGGCGAATCAAAGTACCGAGCTGCAGTCGGTACGCGCCAACGATCTGCCGCAAATGCCGCAGCTGCAGGTGGATATCGATAATAACAAAGCCGTGTCGCTCGGGCTGTCGTTAAGCGATGTCACCGATACCCTTTCCAGCGCCTGGGGGGGGACCTACGTTAACGACTTTATCGATCGCGGTCGCGTGAAGAAGGTCTATATCCAGGGCGAAAGCGACGCCCGCGCCGTGCCGTCCGACCTCGGTAAATGGTTCGTGCGCGGCAGCGACGACAGCATGACGCCGTTCTCCGCCTTCGCCACCACCCGCTGGCAATACGGTCCGGAAAGCCTGGTGCGCTACAACGGCTCCGCCGCCTTTGAAATTCAGGGTGAGAACGCCAGCGGCTTCAGCTCCGGCGCGGCAATGGACAAGATGGAGGCCTTAGCCAATAACCTGCCCGCCGGTACCACCTGGGCGTGGAGCGGCATGTCGCTGCAGGAAAAACTCGCCAGCGGCCAGGCGATGAGCCTCTACGCTATCTCGATTCTGGTGGTCTTCCTGTGCCTCGCGGCGCTGTATGAGAGCTGGTCGGTACCGTTCTCGGTGATCATGGTGATCCCGCTTGGGCTGCTCGGCGCGGCGCTGGCGGCGTGGATGCGCGATCTGAGCAATGACGTTTACTTCCAGGTGGCGCTATTAACCACCATCGGCCTGTCGTCGAAGAACGCCATTCTGATCGTCGAATTCGCTGAATCGGCGGTGGAAGAAGGCTACTCCCTGTCGCGTGCCGCCATGCGCGCCGCGCAGACCCGTCTACGCCCTATTGTGATGACCTCGCTGGCGTTTATAGCCGGGGTGCTGCCGCTGGCGATCGCCACCGGAGCCGGGGCCAATAGCCGCGTGGCGATCGGTACCGGGATTATCGGCGGCACCCTGACGGCGACGCTGCTGGCGGTGTTCTTCGTGCCGCTGTTCTTTGTGCTGGTGAAACGTTTCTTCACCCGCCATCGTTCTTCTCAGGAGTAAGTTATGTTTCGTTTTACCTTAGTTTTTGTTGCGCTCCTGACGGCGGGCTGCGTCTCTCTCGACCCGCACTATGAACGTCCGGCCGCGCCTGTCCCGGCGACTCTGCCGGGTAGCCACGGCGAGGCAACCGCGGTAGTCAGCGACTGGCAGCAGGTAGTGAATGACGCCCGCCTCAAAAAAGTGGTGAATATCGCCTTGACCAGCAACCGCGACGTGCAGAAAGCGCTGGCCGATATCGAAGCCGCGCGCGCCCAGTTTGGCGAAACCCGCGCCTCGCTGTTTCCGACCCTCGACGCCGAGCTGAGCCATACCCGCAGTAAAACGGTGGCCAGCGGCCTCACCTCGTCAGCGGAAGCCGACGGCGCGGTTTCCAGCTTCGAGCTGGATCTGTTTGGCAAGAACCAAAGCCTGACGCGCGCGGCGCGGGAAACCTGGCTTGCCAGCGAATTCACCGCCCAGAATACGCGTCTGACGATGATCGCCGATCTGACCACCGCGTGGATAACGCTCGCCGCGGACAACAGCAATCTGGCGCTGGCGCAGGACACCATGGCCAGCGCGGAGAACTCGCGCCGCATCGTCACCCGCCAGATGGAAGTCGGCACCGCCTCGGCAGGCGACCTGAGCGATGCCGAAAGCGTTTATCAGCAGGCGCGCGCCAGCGTCGCCAGCTACCGCACGCTGGTGGCGCAGGATAAAAACGCGCTCAACCTGCTGGCCGGAGAAACCGTGCCGGATAGCCTGCTGCCCGGCACGCTGGAAAGCCTTGGCGATCGGAGTATCACCCTGGTGCCGGCGGGCGTCTCTTCATCGGTACTACTGCGCCGCCCGGATATCCAGGAAGCGGAGCATAATCTGAAGAGCGCTAACGCCGATATCGGCGCGGCGCGGGCCAATTTCTTCCCGTCCATCTCGCTGACCGCCAGCGCCGGGGTCGGCAGCGACTCGCTCTCGTCGCTGTTCAGCCACGGCATGCAGGTGTGGTCATTCGCGCCGTCCATCAGCCTGCCGCTGTTTACCGGCGGCAGCAACCTGGCGCAGCTGCGCTATGCTGAAGCGGAGAAAAAGGGGCTGATCGCCACCTATGAGAAGACGATTCAGAGCGCCTTTAAGGATGTCGCCGACGCGCTGGCGCGCCGGGAAACGCTCAGCGAACAGCTGGACGCGCAGAATAAATACGTCGCGGCGGAGCAGAAATCGTTGAATATCGCGATGAAGAGCTATCAGGCCGGGGTCGGAGATTATCTGTCGGTGCTGACCGCCCAGCGAACGCTGTGGTCGGCGCAGGCCACGCTTATCTCCCTCCAGCAAACGGATCTGGAAAACCGCATTACCCTCTGGCAGTCGCTGGGAGGCGGCGCCAGCTAACGCTTTTGCCGGGCGGCAACGCCCGGTTTGATGACAAGGAGCCCGTTGATATGTCCCGAATTTCCCTCTCCTGGGTCGTGGTTCTCGGTTTGCTCAGCGCCATTGGGCCGCTGTGTACCGACTTCTATCTGCCCGCGCTGCCGGAAATCACCCAGCAGCTCAGCGCCACCGGCACGCAGACCCAGCTTTCGCTGACCGCGGCGCTGATTGGCCTCGGCCTTGGACAGCTGTTTTTTGGCCCGCTGAGCGACCGCATTGGCCGTAAAAAGCCGCTGGCGCTCTCCCTGCTGCTGTTTATCTTCTCCTCGGCGATGTGCGCGATAACCTACAATATCCATATGCTGATCGCCTGGCGCTTTCTGCAGGGCTTTGCCGGCGCGGGCGGCTCGGTGCTGTCGCGCTCCATCGCCCGCGACAGGTATCAGGGTACGCTGCTGACCCAGTTTTTCGCCCTGCTGATGACCGTTAACGGCATTGCGCCGGTGCTTTCACCGGTGCTCGGCGGCTGGATCATCACCGCCTTCGACTGGCGTATCCTGTTCTGGGCGATGGCGGCGATCGGCGTTGTCTTGCTGCTGCTCAGCCTGACGGTGCTGCACGAAACGCTGCCGGCCAAAAGCGCCGCCTCGGCTACGCGGCAACAGGCTGATGCGCCGGTGCTGAAAAACCGCCGCTTTATGCGCTACTGCCTGATTCAGGCCTTTATGATGGCCGGGCTGTTTTCGTATATCGGCTCGTCTTCGTTCGTTATCCAGAGCGAATATGCCATGAGCGCGATGCAGTTCAGCCTGCTGTTCGGCCTTAACGGTATCGGGCTGATTATCGCGGCGCTGATCTTTTCCCGCCTGGCGCGCCGCTTCAGCGCCGAAGCCCTGCTGCGCGGCGGCCAGCTGCTGGCGGTGGCGTTTGCCGCTATCACCCTGCTCTTCGCCTGGCTACCGCAGCCGACGCTGGCGCTGGTCGGCCTGTTTTTTACCGTTTCCATGATGAGCGGCATCAGTACCGTTGCCGGCTCGGAAGCGATGAACGCCATTCACGCCCGCCAGTCCGGCACCGCTTCCGCCCTGATGGGCACGCTGATGTTTGTGTTCGGCGGTATTGCCGCGCCGCTGGCCGGTCTCGGCGGCGAAACGATGCTCAAAATGAGCTTCGCGATGACCGTTTGCTATCTGGCCGCGCTGCTGATTGGCCTGAAAAAGCCGCGCCCCATCGCATAACCTCCTCCGGGGTAATAAAATATTCCAATTATATTACCCCTATTTTTCCCGTCAGTACTGTAATCTCCTATTATTCCTTCAACACCAATCGTGATAACCTTCACAGGAAAGGAATAATTAATTCCTTATACTGCCCGCCACCGTGAATAAAGAGGTTCCTATGAGTATCGACCTGAGCAAACTGCTGACCGAGCGCCGCAACGCCAATAGCGCCAACATTGATATCCTCACCACCGAAGAGATGCTGACGGTGATTAACCTGGAAGACCAGCAGGTGGCTCACGCCATCACCCCCTATCTGCCGCAAATTGCCCAGGTGGTGGATAAGGTCGCGGCGGCGCTGCAGGCGGGTGGTCGACTGATTTACATTGGCGCGGGCACTTCCGGGCGTCTGGGGATCCTTGATGCCAGCGAGTGTCCGCCGACCTTCGGCACCCGCCCGGAGCAGGTGGTGGGCATTATCGCGGGCGGCCATAAAGCCATACTGAGCGCCGTAGAGAACGTCGAAGACAACAAAGCGCAAGGGGCGATGGACCTGCAGAACCTGAACTTTAGCAGCCGCGACGTGCTGGTCGGCCTGGCCGCCAGCGGACGCACGCCGTACGTCATCGGCGCGATGGAGTATGCCCACAGCCAGAACGCTTTTGTCGCCATCGTCAGCTGTAACCCGCACGGCGAAATGGCCCAGCTGGCGGGCGTCGCCATTACGCCGGTCGTGGGTCCGGAAGTGGTGACCGGCTCAACGCGCCTGAAGGCGGGCACCGCGCAAAAGCTGGTGCTGAATATGATTTCTACCGGGGCGATGATCCGCATCGGCAAGGTCTACAGCAATCTGATGGTGGACGTGGAAGCGACCAACGCCAAGCTTATCGAGCGCCAGGTGTCCATCGTCATGGAAGCGACCGAATGCGATCGCGCAACCGCCCAGAGCGCGCTGGAAGCCTGCGATCGCCACTGCAAAACGGCGATTGTGATGGTGCTGGCTGATTTAAGCGCCGCGGATGCCCAGGCGCTGCTGGCAAAAAATAACGGCTATATCCGCAAGGCGCTGAGCCACTCCTGACCGCTGACTCACGGGTAATCTGCAATGGCAAAAATAAATAAAGAGATGATAGCGCGGATCCTGCAGCACGTTGGCGGAGCCGGGAACGTCGCGCTGGCGGGCAACTGTATGACCCGGCTGCGCCTGACCCTGCGCGATGAATCACGGGCCGATAGCGCCGCCATCCGCCAGATTGACGGCGTAATGGGGGTGATCGTTAGCGATGAACAGTTCCAGGTCGTCCTTGGGCCCGGCAAGGCGCAAAGCGCGGCGGAAATGATGAATGCGTTACTGGAAGAGGCCCCGGCGGATGCGCCATCGCTGGCCGATGTCGCCGCCAAAAAGAAACAGGCGCTGAAGAGCAAGCAAACCAGCGGTATTCAAAAATTCCTCGCGAAATTCGCCACCATCTTCACCCCGCTTATTCCCGGCTTTATCGCCGTCGGCCTGCTGTTGGGGTTCGCGACCCTGGCGGAGCAGATATTTGTCCTCGAAAACGCGCATCCGAACGCGACATTGATGGCGCTGATCGGCTACATGAAGGTGTTCAGCAAAGGGATGTTTACCTTCCTGAGCATCCTGATCGGCTATAACGCCCAGAAAGCCTTCGGCGGCTCCGGGGTCAACGGGGCCATCATCGCTGCGCTGTTTGTTCTCGGCTATAACCCGGAAGCCACCAGCGGCTTCTATTCCGGGATTTCCACCTTCTTCGGCCACGGTATCGACCCGCGCGGCAATATTATCGGCGTGCTTATCGCCGCGATTATCGGCGCGTGGGTGGAACGACAGGTACGCCGCATCATGCCTGCCAACCTCGATATGATCCTCACCTCGGCGGTGACGCTGCTGATCATGGGCGCGATCACCTTTACCGTCATTATGCCTATCGGCGGCTGGCTGTTCACCGGGATGTCATGGCTGTTTCTGCACCTTAACGGTAACCCGTTCGGCTCTGCGGTACTGGCCGGCCTGTTCCTGCTGGCGGTGATGTTCGGCGTCCATCAGGGCTTCGTGCCGGTCTATTTCGCGCTGGTGGATGCCCAGGGGTTTAACTCGCTGTTTCCGATTCTGGCCATGGCCGGTGCCGGACAGGTTGGTGCGGCGCTGGCGCTGTTCTGGCGGGCGAAGCACGGTTCTCTGCTGCGCACGCAGATTAAAGGGGCGATTATTCCCGGCTTTCTCGGCATCGGCGAACCGCTGATTTACGGCGTGACGCTACCGCGCATGAAGCCCTTTATCACCGCCTGCCTCGGCGGCGCCTGCGGCGGTTTTTTCCTCGGGCTCATCGCCTGGCTGGGGCTACCGGTCGGCCTGAATACGGTATTTGGCCCGTCGGGGCTGGTGGCGCTGCCGCTGATGACCTCCGGCAGCGGCATCTACGCCGGAATGGCGGTGTATGCCGCCGGGCTGGCGGTCTCTTACCTGTGCGGCTTCGCCCTGACCTGGCTGTTCGGCAGTAAAAACGTTGATTTGAGCTAAGAGGCGCGTCCGGCGCATAAAAATTGAATCTTTTTTAACCCGCCGAATGGCGGGTTTATTTATTTCTGTGTAATCTACACGTGTAGATTACACAGGAGATTCCCTATGCCAGCCGCAAAACGCAATAAGCAGAACGTCAGCGTGACACTGGACCCAGGCCTGGTCAAACAGGCTCGTGAGGTCGGCATCAATCTGTCTCTAACGTTGACTAACGCTCTAAAAAGCGAAATCCACAGCCTCGAAATAGCCCGCTGGCAAAAAGAAAATGCCCAGGCAATCGACTACCTCAATAATTTAACTGAGGAAAATGGACTTCTCTCTGATGAATACAGGACGTTCTAAATATGCAGTATTACGTTTATAAGAATACAGGTCGAATTGCTGCGTATCCTTACCTCCTTGATGTACAGAGTGACATTATCGGCAAGCGCAATACTCGGGTCGTGATTCCACTGTTTCCACTGAAAAACTATAAAGGTCCACGCGCCGATCGTTTAACACCGCTTGTCACCGTAGAAGGGGAAGAATACGTCGTGATGACTCACGAACTCGCCAGCATCCCACATCGTGTTCTGGGTGAAGAAGTTTGTAATCTGAATCACCAGCGCGAAGTCGTTAAAGCTTCAATGGATTTTCTTTTCGACGGGATCTAACTCGCTACAAGCTTACGCGTCAGATCGCCAAACCCAACGATCTTCCGCCGCAAGGGGCACGCAAATACTCCGACTACCCTTTCCTGCCCCGCTTCCCGCGCGTACTCATGCTATGATACTGCTTTCGCGCTATTTTCACCTGAGGGAAAGATGGGCTCCAGCAAAAAAGGGATGCTGAACGTACTGATCGCCGCCGTGCTGTGGGGCAGCTCGGGCGTCTGTGCGCAATATATTATGCAGCAAAGCCAGATGTCATCGCCGTTTCTGACCATGACGCGCCTGCTGTTCGCCGGCCTGATCCTTCTGATGCTCTCGTTCTTCCACGGCGATAAGATTTTCCGCGTCCTGCAAAACCGCAAAGACGCCGCCAGCCTGCTGATCTTTTCGCTGTTCGGCGCGCTTACCGTGCAGTACACCTTTCTGATGACTATCGAGCAATCCAACGCCGCCACCGCGACGGTGCTGCAGTTTCTGTCGCCGACGATTATCGTCGCCTGGTTTGCCATCGCCCGCAAAACGCGCCCCAGCCCGCTGGTGCTCGCGGCCATCGCCACCTCGCTGGCGGGAACTTTCCTGCTGGTGACCCACGGCAACCCGACGACGCTGTCGATTTCCCCCACGGCGCTGTTCTGGGGGATTGCTTCGGCGTTTGCCGCCGCTTTTTATACGACTTATCCTTCGACGCTGATTGCCCGCTACGGCACGCTGCCGATTGTCGGCTGGAGCATGCTGCTCGGCGGCGCGATGCTGCTGCCGTTCTACGCCGGACAGGGCAACCATTTTGTGGTGACCGGCGGCCTGCTGCTGGCCTTTTTCTACCTGGTGGTAATCGGCACCTCGCTGACCTTCAGCCTCTACCTGAACGGCGCGCAGAAGATTGGCGGCGCGAAGGCGGGGATCCTCAGCTGCGCGGAGCCGCTGAGTAGCGCCCTGCTCTCCCTGCTGCTGCTCGGCATCACTTTTACTCTCCCGGACTGGCTGGGCACGCTGCTGATTCTCTCATCGGTGGTGCTGATCGCCATGGATTCGCGGCGGCGGGTTAAAACGGCCTGACGATTATCGGCCAGGAGAGGCTGCGACCGGCGTTTGCAGCATCTTCAGGTCGTCATCCGTCAGCTCGCAAGCCACCTGCACCAGCTCGCGCTCAAACCCCTTTTCCAGTAATGAACGGGCAATACGCAACGCTTCTTCTTGTCTACCCTCTTGTTTACCTTCTAACTTGCCCTCCAACTTGCCCTCCAACTTGCCTTCTTGTCTCCCTTCCTGCCGTAGCCTTTCCGCAATCGTCATGAGTACCTCCTTATGTTGAGGAACGCGCCGCTCGACCTCGTGAAGAAATTCACCAAAATGAGGCGCATCGCCGCACTGCAGCATGTAATTAAACAGCGCTTTCAGCTGGCTGTCATTAGCGCAACCGTTAACCAACAGCTCGGCTAATCGCTCCACCAGGCCAAGTAAATCGCGCCGGCGAATATGCTTTTGAATCAGCTCCAGCAGCGCCACACGCCGGTGCTGCATAATCTCGTCATCCGGCACCACCGTAATATCCACCAGCGGGAAAGCGGCGGCATAAAGTCGTCGCGCCGTCTGCGTATCAGTAAACTCATCCAGCCAGCACAGCGAGAAGGGATAGGGACTTTTCGCGCCGTGATAAAACAGCATCGGCACCACCAGCGGCAACGTTTTATGCCCGGCATCCAGGTGACGCTGCATCGCCGCCAGCGCGTAGCGCATCAGCCTGAAGGCCATATGCGCATCCGGCGTGCTCTGGTGTTCAATCACCACGTAAATATAGCCGTCGCCGTCGCGGGTTTTCAGCGACCACAGCACGTCGGAGTAGCTGGCACGCAAATCTGCCTCAATAAAGCTGCCGGACTCCAGCTTGAGCGTTTGCAGATTACACAGCTGGCGTAGCGAAGCGGGCAGATGAATGTCGATAAAATCCCTGGCGCACTCGGGATGCGATAAAAACTGCTTAAAAACCGCGTCGTGCGGCGTCGAGGGGGTTCCTTTTTGCGTCATGGTCCGCCATCCCTGAAACGTAATGGCTGGAATATATCCGGCCCAAAAAGCGCAAACACCTGCGCATCAACGGCTTTGCTTGCCGGTACGAAAGATAAATTTCAGCGGCTGAAACAGACTCATTCTTATGGAAACCAGCGCGCAAAATGTTGGTTCAGGAATGCGTCTATAGTTAGAGGAACCCTTTAATAAAAATAAGGATATCCGTAATGAAGAGAATGAGTTTTGCGCTTTCGCTGGCAGCCAGCCTGATGTTCTCCAGCGTGGCGACAGCCGCACCGCTCTCCGGACTGAAGTTTGAACAGCAAAAGCAGCAGATAGTGAAGGATGTGAGGAAAAATTGCCCTGCCAGCAGCGCGCTGGATGATACGCAGTTTGCTAACCGCGTGCTGGAATCAGCGGAAAATAAGACCGCCGTACAAAGCGCGACGCGGGCGCTGGATAAAAACAACAGCGCCGCTTATCAGAAGGCCATTAGCGGCATTCAGTGCCCAACGCCCTAGCACCGGGCGCGGAGGCGTCACCATTAGCGGTTCGGAATGATCAAATCTCCGCGCAGCGGGCTGCTAGCGAGCATTTGCGTCTTCTCGGTCAGCCAGTTGACTATCTGGCTGGCCATCGCGTCCATGGAATATTCAATCGCCGGAATCGTCGGAATACCGGGCAGCTGTAACGAGCCCGCCAGGCTGAACACCATGACTTTTTCCGGTACCGCGCGATTAAACGCCTGGAGCTGCGGCACCACCAGCTGCGCCTGCTGCTCGTTGGCAACCAATAACGCATTAAAATTCAGGGTGGTTGCGTTGTTCACCAGTTCCTGAACCGCCACGGACGGCGAATGGCTGTCGAGAAAAACCAGGTTGCGATTGAACGGCAGAAAATTCTTTTCCAGCGCGTGCTTGTAGCCCAGCAGAACCTGGTCAGCAAAGCCGCTGGCCTGAGGATGAATCAGCGCAATCTGCCGCCGCCCCTGGCTTATCAGATAGTTGCAGGCCGTTTCCGCCGCAAAGGCGTGGTCAAACTGAATGCTATTCGTTGCGTCGCTTTCCAGGCAGTCAATCAGCACTACGTCGGGCCGGTCGATATTGAGCGGAAACCGCGCGCCGATGATTAACACATTATCGCAGAGGCCGCAGGTCAACTCTTCCAGCGAATGGAGCACTCTGCCTCGGCTGTTGGCAAAACGCAGCAGCAGATGCATCTGGTGCTGGCTAAGCTGTTTTTCCAGCGCGTAGAGATAGCTGGTGGTTTGATTAATGTTGTCCTGGGCGCAAATGACGCCGATGCAGCCGGTGGTCTGACTCAGCAAAGATTGCGCGATCATATTCGGCCGGTAGTTAAGCGCTTCCGCCGCCTGCAATACCGCCTGTCGGCTGGCTTCCTTTACGCCGCGCGAACCACTCAACACCCGAGAGACTGTGGCTTTAGATACCCCAGCTAACCGTGATACATCGTTGATTGTAGACATTATTTTCCCCTGACAGGGCCAGTCCGATCCCTGTAAATCCTTAAACCTGAATCGCTTCAATAATAACCAGCGGCAGTATATCCGTTTCCCTTTTTATTTGGAAACCGATTTTCCGTTTCATGGAAAATCGTAGCAAAAACCAGGAAAATTTGTGAGCCAAATCTAATTAACACGCCCTTTGACTGACAGATCTTGACGGTTATCACAGTTCTGTTTTTTATAAATGGAAACCGGTTTCCGTCTGATATCAAATCATCCACGCAATAACTTTTTACATTTTGAGGACGATCGTCGATGTACAAGATTATGCTGTGCTGCTCTGCCGGAATGTCCACCAGCCTGTTGGTCAGAAAGATGGTTGATGCCGCGAAGGAACGTAACCTGCCGGTGCAGATTGACGCCTACGGAGTTTCCGAATTTGACATGCAGTTTCCGCAATACCAGGTGGTGCTTCTTGGACCACAGGTGAAATACATGCTGAAAAACTTAGCTGAGAAAGCCGCTCCCCTGAATATTCCGGTCCAGCCGATTAACGCCATGGATTACGGAATGCAGCGGGGAGACAACGTCCTGGATTATGCCCTGTCGCTGATTGAAGCGCATTAAGAGGTGTGCAAATGAGTTCTCTGTATCAGTCCATGATTGCCGCGATCGAGCAATCAATTACCCCGCTGGCAGGACGCCTTGGGCAGCAGAAATACGTTATCGCGATTCGCGATGGTTTCACTGCCGCATTGCCGTTTATGATCATCGGCTCATTCATGCTGGTATTTATCTTTCCGCCTTTTTCCCCGGATACCACTAACGGTTTCGCCCGCGGCTGGCTGGACTTCTCCCAGCAGTATCGCGAACAGCTGATGCTGCCGTTTAACCTCAGCATGGGCGTGATGACGTTCTTTATTTCGGTGGGGATCGGCGCCAGCCTGGGACGCCAGTTCCAGCTCGACCCGGTGATGTCCGGTCTGCTGGCGTTTATGGCTTTCTTACTGGTTGCCGCGCCGTACGCCGATGGCAAAATCTCCACCCAGTACCTCTCTGGTCAGGGTATTTTTACCGCCTTGATCACCGCCATCTATTCCACCCGCGTTTACGCCTGGCTAAAGCAGAACAACATTACGATTCGCCTGCCGAAAGAAGTGCCGACCGGCGTTGCGCGTTCGTTTGAAATCCTTATCCCGGTGCTGGTGGTGATCGCGACCCTGCATCCGCTGAATCTGTTTATCGAAGCGCAGACCGGTATGATCCTGCCGCAGGCGATTATGCATCTGCTGGAGCCTCTGGTTTCCGCCTCTGACTCCCTGCCGGCGATCCTGCTTTCCGTCCTGATGTGCCAGATCTTCTGGTTCGCCGGGATCCACGGCTCGCTGATCGTGACCGGCATTATGAACCCCTTCTGGATGGCCAACCTGTCGGCGAACCAGGCAGCGCTGGCGGCCGGTGCGGCTCTGCCGCATGTCTATCTGCAGGGTTTCTGGGACCACTACCTGCTGATTGGCGGCGTCGGCTCCACGCTTCCGCTGGCGTTCCTGCTGCTGCGTAGCCGCGTCACCCACCTGCGCACCATTGGCAAAATGGGTATCGTACCGAGCTTCTTTAATATCAATGAACCGATTCTGTTCGGCGCGCCGATTATCATGAACCCGATGATGTTTATCCCGTTCGTCTTTGTGCCGATGATTAACGCCGTTCTGGCTTACGGGGCGACGCGCCTCGGCTGGCTCAGCCAGGTCGTTTCGCTGACGCCGTGGACGACGCCGGCGCCTATCGGCGCATCATGGGCTGCAAACTGGACGCTAAGCCCGGTAGTGATGTGTTTAATTTGCATGGTGATGTCGGCGGTAATCTACCTGCCCTTCCTGCGCGCCTATGAACGCTCGTTAATGAAAACTGAAGTTGAAAAAGCAAAAGCCGCAGTGCCGGTTGCCGAAACGGTCAGCCAATAATTAATCTATATATTTAATATTATATTTAAGATGACGGCATAAATAATGCGGAAAAGGGACTTTCACTGAATTATTTAAAGAATAAAGTTAATGACCTCAGGATCTATCATGATTGAATTAGAAGATGCGGTAATGGAAATTATCGTTAATGCAGGCCAGTCACGCTCATTATGTTTTGAAGCGCTCCATTGCGCCCGCAACGGTAATATAGATGAAGCGCGCTTGCTTCTGAATGAAGCCGATGGCTACGCCCGCCGGGCGCACCAGATGCAGACCCGGCTTATCGAGCAGGACGCTGGCGAAGCGCGCCAGCCGATGACGTTAATTATGGTCCACGCTCAGGATCACTTAATGAATTTACTGCTCGCCCGTGAATTTTCGGAAGAGTTAATTCATTTATACCAGCGTTAATTTATATCAATATTTAGCAACTGTACCCGAACTAAATATACCAGCTTATCCTGGCGGGATAGCTATTATCATATAAATTATTAAAAGCGAGATAATGATGAAAACTGTAAAAATGCTGCCATTAACCATGGCGGTCGTCGCCGCGCTGTGCCCAATTTCCGTATTCGCACAAGAATTTACTCAAGAACAGATAGACGCCATTGTGGCGAAAGCCGTCGATAAAGCCCTGGCCGAGCGCCAGGCGAAAATCGACGCCGCGGCTGATAAAAAAGTGGATGTTATCACCAACCCGCAGACCACCGCGGCCACGCCGGATATGGCGATCCCCTTCGGCCTGAAGTTCAGCGGCTACGCCCGCTACGGCGCGCAGTTCCAGACCGGCGATCAGAAGTTTGTCGGCGTGGATGGCTCCTATAACGGCGCTTCGGCGATCGGCCGTTTAGGCAACGAAGGCAACGGCGGCGAATTCCAGATAACCAAAGCTTTCAAGAGCAGTAAAGGCGCTATCTGGGATATCAACGTCATGTTTGACCACTGGAGCGATGAAGTTAACCTGAAAAAAGCCTACGTCGGCGTCACCAACGTGCTGGAGTCTAACCCCAACGCCTATATCTGGGCCGGCCGCGACTTCCATCAGCGCCCGCAACAGGGGATCAACGACTACTTCTGGATGAACCACGACGGCCAGGGCGCCGGGGTGAAGAACTTTGATATCGGCGGCGTGCAGTTTGACGTGGCGGGAGTGTCGCAGGTGGAGTCCTGTAGCCCGGAAGTGATGGCGGACGAGGCCAACCCGTCGCGCATCACCTGTACCGGCGGCTCCGGTACCGGCGATAACGGCCACTACGCCCTGACCACTAAAACCCACAATCTTAAAGCCGGGCCGATCGACGTTGAGGTTTACGCCAACTACGGTTTCGATTCGAAAGCGGTGGACAGCGACGAACGTCTCGACGCCTGGCAGGGCGGGCTGGTGCTGAGCCACACCAACGACAGCGGCGTCAATAAAGTGATCCTGCGCTACTCCGACAACTCGGATAACAGCGTCTACAACAAAACCGATGACCTGACCGCGATTTACGCCAGCTTTGAAGGGCTGCATAAATTCACCCGGCAGGCGCAGATCGAATATCTGCTGGCCTTCCACGACTATGACAACGGCAAGGACAACACCGATAACCGTAAAAACTACGGCGCCATTGTCCGTCCGATGTACTTCTGGAACGATGTGCACTCCACCTGGCTGGAAGCGGGCTACCAGCGCGTCGATTACGACCAGGGCGGCGATAACCACGGCTGGAAGCTGACGCTGTCGCAGAACATCGCCATCGGTATGGGGCCGGAGTTCCGCCCGATGCTGCGCTTCTACGTGACCGGCGGCCAGGTGGATAACAAGCGCACCGCGAAGGTTAACGGCACCAAAGACGAGCAGCTGGATTCGCTGAACGTCGGCGGCATGTTTGAGGCGTGGTTCTAAGAGAGTGAAACCATCCCGGGTCGCGGCGTCAGAGCCCGATCCGGGCTATCAGATCGTAACCTGTAGCCCGGCTAAGCGCAGCGCGAGCCGGGAAGAAGCCGCATCGATATATTTATCCCGGCGCATTCCCCGGGTTGCGGCGTAACGCCTTACCCCGGCTACCGCTGGCTTAGGTGATTTGCAAAAGTAACCGGAGATTACCTCTGGCTCATCCGGCGGGCGATGCGTTCAAGCTTAATCATCAGCAGCAGCGTGACGCCCACCAGCACGATGGTCAGCGCCGAACCATCGGCAATATTGCCGCGATCGGTCAGGCTAAAAATCGTCACCGGCAGCGTTGTCCAGCCCGGCGGGTAGATCATCACCGTCGCGCCCAGCTCCCCCATCGATAGCGACAGGCTTAACGCCAGTGCCGAAATCATCCATGGCGTCATCAGCGGCAGCGTGACGTGGCGCAGACGATACCACGGCGATGCCCCGAGGCTGGAGGCGACGTTTTCAATATCAGCGGAAATCCGCGCCAGACCGGTGGAAACGTTGCTGAAGGTAAACGCGGAAATCAGCACGAAGTGCGCCGCCAGAACGATCCAAAAGGTGCCGTTCATCTGCAGCGGTCCCTGGCTGAAGGCCACCAGAATGCCAAGACCCACCGAAACGGATGGGATGGCGCTTGGCAGATAGAACATCAGCCCAAGGTATTTTTGCAGCTTCGCACCGTACTGCCGCAGGGACAGCGCAGCCCACATGCCGCACAGCAGAGCGAACAGGCTGGCGCAAAACCCGACCATCAGGCTGGAAAAGAGCGCATCCCACGCGGCGCCGCGAAACGCGTTAACAAAGTGTCCGAGGGTAAAGCCGGACGGCAGCAGGCCGTTCCACTGCTGGCTCAGGCTGGACATCAAAATCACCGCCAGCGGCAGGAAGAAAAACCCGGCAAACAGCGTCACCGCCAGCGCTCCCGCCGCCGTACGGCCTTTACGCGACCAAATCAACATCGTTAGCTCCTCACGCCGGTACGCGCGGCGGCCAGCCGATAGAGCATAAACAGCCCCAGCGACAGCAGAATATTAATCAGCGCAATCATGCAGGCGACGCTGTAGTCCGACTCGAGAATAGCCTTGCTGTAGACCATCATCGGTAGAGTATTTACCCCTTTGGCACCGATAAACAGCACGATGCCGAACTCGTTGGTGGTCAACAGCAGACACAGGCTGCCGCCCGCCATTAGCGCCGGCAGCACCACCGGAAAAATCACCTGGCCGATAACCCGCAGCGGATGCGCGCCGAGGATGCTCGCCGCTTCAAGCTGGCTTTTATCAATCTGCCGCAGCCCGGCCATCAGCGGACGCATCACCAGAGGGGTGAAGACGGTCATTTCCGCCAGTATGACCCCCTGAATCGAATAGAGAAAATCCACCGGCGGCAGTTCAAAAGCAAACAGCGACATCAGCGTCCCGTTCAGCAGACCGGCGGAGCCGTAAATAAAGGTGAAAGCCAGGGTGATGAGAAAGGTCGGCAGCGCAATAAAGGTATCAATTATCCGGCTAATCAGCTGGCTACCGGGAAACGGGATAAACACCAGAATCAGCGCCAGTACGCTGCCGAGCAGCAGGCAGCCTGATGTCGCGATAACCGCGATTTGCAAGGTATTGAGCAATGCGCTGAGAAAGCGCCGGGACTCCACCACCTGCCAGAAGGTTTCGAGGCCCAGATGACCCTCGGTATCGCGCAGCGCCTGTTCGCCGATGAGCAGCAGCGGGTAGAAAAACAGGGTCGCCAGCACCAGCAGCGGCGGCAGCAGCCACAGTAAGGGCCGCAGATGAACAGAGCGACGCGGGAGCGTTAAGATCTGCGACATTATGACACCTCAATCAGGACCGCATCGTTGGGTTCAAAATAGAGCGCCAGCCTGTCGCCCGCACGCGGCAGCGGGTTCACGTGGGTCATCACGATACGCACCGCCTCCCCCGCCACGTCGCATAGCAGATGGGTCAAATCGCCCTGCCAGTGCACGGAGGTCAGGATGGCGTTCAGCCGGTTGCTGGTGGCCGATCGCGGCGCGAGACTCATATGCTGCGGGCGAATACAGAGCAGCTTATTGTTGCCATGCTGGCCGCCGCGGCTGAACGCGGCGATCAATCCGCCGCCGCAGCTGACGCTGACCAGGCCAGGTCCCGCGGTATCTGTCAGCGCCGTCGCCTGCAGGATATTGGCACGTCCGAGAAACTCAGCGCTAAAACGATTAGGCGGATAGTGGTAAAGCTGATGGGTTTCGCCGTGGGCAATGAGCGAGCCGTCTTTCATGATGCCAATCTTGTCCGCCAGGGTCAGGGCTTCAGTCTGATCGTGGGTGACGTAGAGAATGGTCAGCTCCGGCAGTTCGCGGTGCAGACGGGCAATTTCCTCCACCATGTTGTGACGGATTTGCGCATCCAGCGCCGAGAGCGGCTCATCAAGCAGCAATACCCGCGGACGCACGGCGATGGCGCGGGCAATCGCGACGCGCTGCTGCTGGCCGCCGGAAAGCTGGTGCGGATAGCGGCTGGCGTAATCCGCCATGCCGACGATTTTCAGGGCTTCCTGAACCCGTTCAGCGATCTGCGCTTTGGGCTGCTTCTGCGCCCGCAGGCCGAAGGCGACGTTATCTTCTACCTTCATGTGCGGAAACAGGGCGTAGTTTTGAACCACCATACCAAGGCCGCGTTGATACGGCGGCAGGTGGGTGATATCCGTGTCGCCAAGCAAAATTCGACCACCGGCAGGCTGCACAAAACCGGCTATCGCCCGCAGCACCGTGGTTTTTCCGGAGCCCGAAGGGCCGATCAGCGCCAGCACCTCACCGGGTTCAATGGTTAATGTCAGCGGCTTCAGCACCACGTTGCCGTGATAAGAAACGCGCAGCGCGTCGAGAGTAATTCCGGACGTCCCCGCCAGCGACGGGGTGGGGGCAGCGGTCGTTTTCATTAACATCACGCTTACTCGCTGTCCGTCACTTTATGCCAGCGGGCAATATCCGCCGACAGCGAAACCGCAACGTCGTCCCAGTTGGGTTCCCAGCTTTTCACGCCGTTAAGCGCCGCTTTCGCCGCTTTAAAGTTAGCGTCTTCCGGCGTCACGTCGCTGCGCACCGGCAGACCCCAGGAGAGCGCGCTGACGCTGGACTGAGCGGACTTATCGAGCAGGAAGTTAATCAGCTTTTTACCGTTTTCGCCGTTCGGACCGTTCTGCACCAGGCCGATGGTATAGGGCAGCGCCAGCGCGCTGCGTTCGCCTTGCGCGTCCGCTGGCCAGAAGATTTGCACATTCGGATTACGCGCCATCTGCGACAGGTTCATTTGCAGATCGCCGTTAGCGATGTACAGCTCGCCTTTATTGACCAGCGCGGTCAACTTACCGGTGGAAGCAGACGGACCAACGTTATTGGCCTGGAGCTTACCGAGATAATCGAACCCCGCCTCTTTGCTCCCCATGCTGTGAAACGCCTGTAGCATGACCGCCGTACCGTCACCCGCCTGCCCCGGCGTCGAGTACTGCAGTTTGTTCCTGAAGCGGCTATCGAGCAACTCCTGCCAGCTGGCCGGCGCGGTTTTCAGCAGCTTACTGTTATAGATAAAGGTCAGATAGTTATTCACCAGCGGCGAGTAGCGGTCGTGTACGCCCGGGATCCGGGCGCTGTCCTGCGGCTGAAATTCGGCCAACAGCTGTTCTTTCGCGGCACGCTGGATAAACGGCGGCACCGTCACCAGCACATCGGCCTGAGGGTTGGTGCGCTCTTTTGCCAGGCGTTCAACAATCGCCCCGGAACCGCCTTCCACGTACTGCACCTTGATGCCCGTTGCTTTGGTGAAAGCGGCGAACTGGTGCTGGTACCAGCTGTTATCACCGTCGTGCAGGCCGTCAGCGGAGTAAACCGTGACGATGCCATCTGCCCAGACCGGAGAGCTGGTCAGCGCGAACAGGGACAGCAGGGCAAGTCGGGAGAGTTTCATCGTATATGCCTCATCGGGTAGTTAGTCATTCTGGTGTAGACCAGATTGTTTTTCACGCTACCGGGGGTTTATGACAAAACGATGAATGAAGTGTGGCGAAAGGATGACGCCGGTGCAGAAGAATCCCTCCCGGAGGCGGCGCTTGACGCGCCTGTCCGGGCTACCCGTCCGCAGTCAGCGGTGAACCCGTAGCCCGGGTAAGGCGCCAGCCGCAACCCGGGAAAACGCTCGGGCAGGACCAATAAAATCAATGGGTATCGACTTCAATACGCAGGCTGTCGTGGCGCCAGTACTCGATATCGTAATCGAGAATTCGCCCGTGCTGATCGTAGTTGAGGCGGCGCAAGAGCAGCGCCGGCCGCCCTTCCATCACCCCCAGGGCTTCCGCGGCCTGGGGCGGCATTGAGGTGGGCCAGAACGACAGATGCATGCTGGTATATATCAGGTCATAGTGGGTCTGATAAATTTCGGTCAGGCTGCCGTTTAAATCATGGCGCAGCAGCTCCGGAACCCTGGCCGGCAGGCAGTGATTTTCACAGTAGCAGATTGCCCGCCCGTCAGCATGGCGCAGTCGGGTGAGCAGGTAGATCTGGTCGAACGGCTGCAGCGCCAGCGGCGCCATAACGTCCAGCGGAACGGCGGCCAGATGCCCGTCGAGCAGCACCGTTTTTGGCTCCCGTCCCTGTTCCAGGCACAGCTTGTGGAAGTTGGTATTCTGCGTCGGATCCAACCACAAGCGCTCCGGCGTAACAAACCAGCCGCGGCGGTCGGCGCGATAAATCACGCCGCTGGACTCAAGCTGCGCCAGGCTCTCACGCACCGTAATACGCGTGGTGTTGAACAGCGCGCACAGCTCGCGCTCGGACGGCAGCTTATCGCCGCTCTTCAACGCGCCGTTTTGAATACGCGCCTGAAGCTGCGCCTTGATCAGCAGATACTGTGGCGTCTCGCCAGAGGGTGATTTCATGTTCGCTCGCGGCCAAATTTGATGCGCTCATTATACATAACCAGATGAATTTTTTGTTGCAGCACTACTTTCCCTTTGACCTTTTCGTGGCACGATCGTCATTATAAAAAACATCTGGTATAGACCAAATGGTGAAAACAATGACTTCGCGTAATTATCTGCTGCTGACGCCCGGACCGCTAACCACTTCCCGTACGGTAAAAGAGGCGATGCTGTTCGATAGCTGTACCTGGGACGACGACTACAATCTCGGCGTCGTTCAGGTCATTCGCCAACGGCTGGTGGAACTGGCGACGCCCGCTAACGGCTACACCTCAGTGCTGCTGCAAGGCAGCGGCAGCTACGCGGTTGAAGCGGTGCTCGGTAGCGCGATCGGCGCGCAGGGGAAAGTGCTGATTATCAGCAACGGCGCCTACGGCGCGCGCATGATCGAGATGGCGAAACTGATGTGCATTGCGCACCATCCCTACGACTGCGGCGAAGTGGCGCGGCCGGACGCGGCGGCGATCGAACGGATCCTGCAAACCGACCCGGCGATCACCCATATCGCCATGGTGCATAGCGAAACCACGACCGGCATGCTCAACCCGATCGAAGAGGTCGCCGCGCTGGCGAAACGGTACGACAAACGCTACATCGTCGATGCCATGAGCAGCTTCGGCGGCATTCCCATGGACGTCGCCGCCCTGAATATCGATTATCTGATAAGCTCCGCCAACAAATGCATTCAGGGGGTGCCGGGCTTTGCCTTCGTCATTGCCCGGGAGGCGGAACTGGCAAACTGCCAGGGCCGCTCGCGCTCGCTGTCGCTGGATCTGTACGCCCAGTGGCGCTGCATGGAGGATAACCACGGCAAGTGGCGCTTCACCTCACCGACCCATACCGTGCTGGCCTTTGCCCAGGCGCTGAAGGAGCTGGCGGAGGAAGGCGGCGTGCGCGCACGTCATCAGCGTTACAGCACGAACCAGCGCCGTCTAGTGGCGGGAATGCGTGCGCTAGGCTTTCAGCCGCTGCTCGACGATAGCCTGCACTCGCCGATCATCACCGCGTTTTACTCCCCGGATGCGCCGCAGTATCGCTTTAAGGACTTCTATCAGCGGCTTAAAGAGCAGGGTTTCGTGATCTACCCGGGTAAGGTGTCGCAAAGCGACTGCTTCCGTATCGGCAACATCGGCGAAGTGTACGACGCCGACATCACCGCCCTGCTGGCGGCCATCAAAAACGCCATGTACTGGCAATGCTAAGGAACCGTCATGAACCGTATTAACGCCGTTATTCTGGATTGGGCAGGCACCACCGTCGACTTTGGCTCCTTCGCGCCGACGCAGATTTTCGTTGAGGCCTTCCGTCAGGCTTTTGCCGTGGAGATTACGCTCGAAGAAGCCAGGGTGCCGATGGGTCTCGGCAAATGGCAGCATATTGAAGCGCTGGGAAAACTGCCCGCCGTGGACGCCCGCTGGCAGGCGAAGTTTGGCCGGGCGATGAACGCTGCCGATATCGACGCGATCTATGCTGCTTTTATGCCGCTGCAGATTGCCAAAGTTGTCGATTTTTCTGCGCCAATCGCCGGGGTTGTCGACACCATTGCCGCGCTGCGCGCCGAGGGCATAAAAATTGGCTCCTGTTCCGGCTATCCGCGTCCGGTGATGGAAAAGCTGACGCCGGCAGCCGCCGCGCAGGGCTATGCGCCTGACCACTGGGTGGCGACGGACGACCTCGCCGTCGGGGGACGGCCAGGCCCGTGGATGGCGTTACAGAACGTCATTGTCCTCGGCATCGACTCGGTAGCCCACTGCGTCAAGGTTGATGATTCCGCTCCCGGCATTACCGAAGGATTAAACGCCGGGATGTGGAGCGTGGGTCTGGCGGTTTCCGGTAACGAATTTGGCGCCAGCTGGGAGGAATATCAGCAGATGAGCGCCGAAGAGATCGCCGCCCGCCGCGAGCACGCTGCCGGGAAGCTGTACGCCGCCGGGGCGCACTATGTGGTGGATACGCTGGCGGATTTGCCGGGCGTGATTGCCGACATCAACCGTCGTCTGGCGCAGGGCGAACGCCCGTAGTTTTATTGACGATTCGCCTGACTGCGGCCCCATTACACTCGTACTTTCGTCGCCACCAGCAGGCCGGTCAGCAGCATCAACGTACCGGAGAGGACCAGCGGCGAGAGCAGACCAAGGTGATCCAGCGCCACGCCGCCAACCGCGGCGCCGCAGGTGTTGGCCAGCTGGATCACCGCCACCTGAATCGACCCGGCTTTCTCCGCCTGATCGGACAGGGAGCGGGTGATCCACGTTGACCAGCCAACCGGTATCAACGCGAAGGCAAAGCCCCAGATAACGGCAACCGTCGACGCCACGATTTTACTCTCCCCCCACAGTACCAGCACCGCCGCGCTGATGGCCAGCACCACCGGGGCAACCGCCAGCGCCGCTTTCACCGATCTTTTGAGCAGCATCGAAGAGAGCGAGGTGCCGACGAAGCTGGCGATGCCGAAGCTCAACAGCACCAGCGTCAGGCCGTCAACGTCAAAGCCCGCCAGCGTCATATACACCGGGCGAATATAGGTAAAGAAGGCGAACTGGCCGGCGAAGGCCATAAAAATGGCGCACATCCCGGCCATCACGCCGGGGCGCTTTAGCAGGCCGAACATATTTTGCTGCGCCGAGGTGGACTCGCCCGGCAGAGACGGCAGCGCCTTCAGCACCCAAACCGTACAGACCACCCCCATCACCGCGGCGCCGTTAAAGACGTTACGCCAGCCGATAATCCCACCGAGGAAGCTGCCCAGCGGCGCGGCGATCACCAGCGCTATCGATACCGCGCCGAAAATGACCGACAGGGCTTTGGGCACCACGCGCATCGGCACCAGCCGCATGGTGAGCGACGCCGACATCGCCCAAAAGCCGCCCAGCGCCAGCCCGAGGCAGGCGCGGCCGAGCAGCAATAACGCAAAGCTGTTGGCAAAAGAGACCAGCAGGCAGGAAAGGGTCAGCAGAACCGAAAACAGAATCACCACGTAGCGGCGATCGGTACTGCGGATGATCGAGGTGATAAACAGGCTGGCGAACATCGCCACGAACGCCGTGGTGGTGACCGACTGTCCGGCAACCCCTTCGGAGATGCCTAAATCCTGCGCCATCGGCGTGAGCAGGCTTACCGGCAGGAACTCAACGGTAATCAGGCAGGCCACGCAGAAGGCCACTGCAAAAACCGCCGACCAGTTGGGTCGCGCCGCCTGATGAGCCTGTGGCGTAGAGGCATTCGAAGGAGTCATAAGTTACCTGCATGGTTGAACACGGGGAAGCCGCGCAGTGTAACATTTTAAATGTGACGAATTTAACGTTTTGACAACTTTTCAGGCCTTGCAAAGCACCTGCGTAGCTGCTCGCATAACCGGAAAATCACGTTTTTAGGTATTTCAGAACAGTAAGAGGAAGAAATAACATAGCACTTGGTGCTATATTTATGGTTACAGGATGTCAGCCAATGCGTGTTTTTAAAACAAAATGGTTTACCAGGGAAGCCCGGGCTCATGCGATTGATGACGACGAACTCTGCAAAGCGATTGAAGCCACTCTCCAGGGAAAAGCAGATAACCTTGGTGGCGGCGTTTACAAAAAACGCCTCAATAAAAATCGCGATCGCGCAATTATTCTGGCAAAGGGCGCTGAGCATTGGTTTTACACATTTTTATACGCCAAACAGGATATCGCCAATATCAATAACCGAGAACTCGCGGCGTTCCGTGAGTTAGCCAGGCATTATTCCCTTCTCAGCGAGGAGAAAATGGCGGCATTGGTTAAGAGAAAAGAATTGGTGGAGATTTGTCATGACTGCAAAAACTAAATTCAAAAGCCCCGCCTTTGAAGCTATCCATAGCGCTGCAGCAGGTTTATACAGTGTTGATGCGATCGCGCAGGAGACAATGCGCAGCTTTGATGAAACATGCATCAGCCGCGTAAGCGATTTCCAACCTGGTGAAATTAAGGCTCTACGTGACCAACTCAACGTCAGTCAGCCGGTTTTTGCCCGCTATCTGAACACCAGCGTTTCCACGGTCCAAAAATGGGAAAGCGGGGCAAAACGCCCCGGTGGGCTGGCACTGAAATTACTCACCATCGTGCAAAAACATGGGTTAGAGGTACTGGCATGATGGCTTTGTTGCGATGACTTTTGCACCGGTGGCCTCGTCGGCGTGACGTTTAACGAAGCCAATAGTGCACAGGGAAGCGCTATCAGTGCAGCCAGTGGACGCCATCCTCCGGTAAAAACAGCGCGTTATAGCGCTCCTGCAAAGCGTGCAGCTCGCTCACTTCCGGCTCCAGCTCGCGAAGGAAACCTTGCGCGAGGCGAATTTGCGCTTCGGTAATTGGCGCCGCGAGGCGGGCCTTTTTCATCAACCGATACCAGTAATGCAGGTTCTGCTCGCTGCCGTCGACGATAGCAGTCTGCCAAATCAGCAGCACCTGCGCGGCATTTTGCAAATGCGCTTCATTCGGCCGCTCCAGGTAGCGCAGATACTCGTTACCGGCGGTTTTTCCCAGCTGATCGATCATCGATTCCAGCGGTACCGGCGTAATGCCTAACCGTTCGCTCAGACGGCGGATCGCACGGCGTGAATCAGAGGTAAGCACCCGAAATCCCACAACAAATACCACTATCAGCGTGGCCAGTCCTAACCAGATCATGCATCCTCTCATTCAATCGCAGCCCCACTATCATAATGGGAAATTGCCCGCTGTCGACTGTCGGTGGTACCAGAATGTGACTTATCGCGGCCCCGTATCGCTATCATCAAACCGCCCGGCAAGAGGCATAAAAAAGCCCGGCGCAGGGGCCGGGCAACGTGACTCACACCCAATGACTCAGGCAGTCTGCAACGTTTGCGTCTTTTTCTGACGGCGGATTTTACGTTCCTCAAACACCGCAACGATGGCCATCAGGCAGATGCAGCCAATTGCCGCCGCATCCAGCGCCGCAAAGGTCCCCGCCCAGCCGGTGAGGCCAAAAATCGGCGTTCCGTCGGCGATCATCCCGAGGCCGAGCTTGGCGAAGCTGTCGCCGATCAGATAGGCAAAGGTGCCCTTGATCCCGTCGGCTGCGCCAATCGCTTTTTTCGGCACGAAACCTACCGCGGCAACGCCGATCAGCAGCTGCGGGCCAAACACCAGGAAGCCCAGCGCAAACAGCGAGGCGAGATAAACGTACTGGTTACTGGCGTGCTGATAAACCCCCAGCGTGGCGATAATCAGCGCCAGCGCAACGCAGGCCACCAGCGCGCGACGACCGTTTGCCAGATCCGACAGCCAGCCCCACAGCAGCGTGCCGACCAGCGCGCCCACTTCAAACAGGGTAAAGCCCTGAATCGCCACCTCTTTGGAGAGCTTCAGCTCCTGGAAAGCGTAAACGGTGGACCATTGGTCGATACCGATGCGCACCACGTACAGGAAGATGTTGGAGAAGCACAGCAGCCAGATGACTTTGTTCTTCAGTACGTACTCGACGAAGATCTGCCATTTGGTCATGGCGTTCTCTTCCGTCTCTTTATCCTCTTCGCTGATCTCTTCGCCAAACAGCTCTTCGGCGTTACCGAGACCGTAGGATTCCGGGGAGTCGCTGCCGAAGCGCAGACCGATAAAACCGACGATCAGCGCGATAATCGACGGGAAGATAAACATCCCGATCACGTGGCCGTCGAACAGGTAGTTGGCGCCAAACAGCGCTACGCCCGCCGCGCCGGCGCCGCCGAGGTTGTGAGAAATATTCCAGAAGCCGAGGAAGGTGCCGCGCTTACGGCGAGGCGTCCACTTGGTAATAGTCGAATAGCTGCATGAGCCGCCGGTGCTCTGGAAAAAGCCGCTCAGGGCGTAGAAGGCGATCATCAGGAACAGGCTGGTCGACCCTGCGCCCATGCTGGCGCTGAAGCCAAGCATACAGATGGCCGAAAGGATCAGCATAAACGGCAGAAACTGCTTGGTGTTCTTACCGTCTGCGTAGTAAGAAACCAGCGTTTTACCGACGCCGTAGGTGATAGAGAATCCGAGACCGATCATCCCCAGCTGCGTCATGCTCAGCCCGTAGGTGGAGATCATGTCGTTCTGCGCGATGTTAAAGTTTTTACGGATCAGGTACATGGTCAGATAGCCGATGAAAACCACCAGATACGACTGCATGAACGGTTTGAACCACATTTTGCGCCGCGCTTCGAGCGGCAGGTCCAGGGTTGGCTTACGCACCTGGTTTAAGAAGGCCAGCATGATTGGGTGACTCCTGAGCTGATTTAGTACCTGCGAATGGCAGGCATTGTAAAAATCAGCCGGGAGACTCGCCTGAGACAGCGTCCAGGCGAAACCGGGAAAATTTCTTAGTTTTACGCCATTCGGCGAAGAAAGGTGAAGTGGGTCACGCTTCTCGCGGCGCCTGAGCGTTTAAAAACGGCAGCAGCAGCAGGGCGGAAATGCCGGCGGCAATGGCGATAACCACGAAAAAGCCGCTCCAGTGCCAGATTTCCATCACCTGCGCCAGCGGCCAGCCGGAGAGCGATGCGCCAAGATAGGCAAACAGGCCAACAAAGCCGGTTGCCGCCCCCGCCGCCTCTTTGTGCGAGCACTCCGCCGCCGCCATGCCGATCAGCATCTGTGGGCCAAAAACGAAAAAGCCGGTCGTGAAGAAGCAGGCCGCCTGCATCACGTAGCTGGCGAACGGCATCAGCCAGAGGCCGCCCACCGACAGCAAAATACCGGCGGCGAAAATCAGGTTCATCGGCCCGCGGTTGCCGTTAAACAGTTTATCCGAGCCCCAGCCCGCCACCAGCGCGCCGATAAAGCCGCCCACCTCGAACATGGTGACCGCCGAATTCGCCGTGACCAGATCGACGCCGAGCGTTTCCGACATATACAGGTTGCCCCAGTCGTTAATCGCCGCGCGCACCACGTACACCAGCACGTAGCACAGCGAGAGCAGCCAGATATAGGGATTCAGCAGCACGTATTTGGTGAGGATCTCTTTGCGGGTCAGGCCAGCCCCTTCCTGCTGCTGGGCAATCTCCAGCTCATCGTGCCGCCAGTCGCCCACGGCGGGCAGCCCTACCGCCTGCGGCCGGTCGCGCAGCCGCCAGCAGAGAAACAGTCCGGCGAGGATCGCCAGCATGCCGGCAATCATCATCCCCGTTCGCCAGCCGTAGTGCAGCGCCGCCGCGCCAACCACCATCGGGATCAGCGCCCCGCCGACGTTATGCGCCGTATTCCACAGCGCCCACCAGCCGCCGCGTTCGGTACGCGAATACCAGGTCGTCAGCAGACGGGCGCACACCGGCGAGCCCCAGCCCTGGAAGAAGGCGTTCAGCGCCCACAGCAGCGCGAAGGCCCACAGCGAAGTGGAAAAGCCAAACAGAATATTCACCACGCCGGTAGCGACCAGACCAATGCCCATAAAATAGCGGGCGTTAGAACGGTCGCTGACGATACCGGAGAAAAATTTCGACAGCCCGTAGGTGATGTAGAACAGCGTTGCCAGCAGGCCGATATCGCTGCGCGTCAGCACGTTGCTGGCGAGGATTTCCGGCACGGCGGCGTTAAAGCTTTTACGCGTAAAATAAAACAGCGCATAGCCCAGCCAGATGGTCAGCAGAATATGCCGACGCCAGTAGCGGTAGCGCGCGTCCAGCGCCGGTTTGTTGGTAATCGGCGGAGCAGCGGGCGGGGATTTCAAAAAGGCAAACATCGTCGCTCCTCAGGCGTAGCGCAGCGGCAGGCTGACGCAAACGCGGGTGCCGTGGGTGCAGGAGATGGTTAAGGTGCCGCCCAGCGCGCTGACGCGCTCGCGCATGCCGGTCAGGCCGAAGCCCTGCTGACCGGAGCCCGGCGGCAGGCCGCAGCCGTCATCCTCCAGCACCAGCATCAGCCGCTGCTCCTGCTGCCAGCCCTGCAGCGTGACGGCGCTGGCGCTGGCGTGTTTGACGATATTATTCAGCCCTTCCTGGCAGACGCGGAACAGGGTGACGCGCTGGTTTTCGCTCAGCAGCGACTCATCAATGCGCCACGCCAGATGGCTGACCATACCGCGGTCCTCCAGCTCCATTTCGCGCATCAGCGAACGCACCGCCTGTTCAAGCGTCAGGTCGTCCAGCTGGCGCGGGCGCAGGCGGCCCAGCAGGCGGCGTACCGAATCATAGACGCCGAGCGAAAGCTGCTCAATCAGCTGGCCGCTCTGCCTGACGCTGGCGCTGTTGGGCGCCAGACGCTGGACGATCCCCGCCTGAGTACGGATGGCGGTGATGGTCTGGCCGATATCATCGTGCAGCTCGCGGGCCACCTCGCGGCGCACGCTCTCTTCGGTTTCCAGCAGGCGTTCCGCCAGCCGCTGGTTACGCACCAGCTCGTTTTGCAGCGACTGATTCAGCTCGCGCAGCCGCTGAATGCCAGCGCCCAGCAGCAGGCCCGTCAGGCTTTGCGCCAGCAGCGAAAGCAGCAAATCCACCGGATGATCGTGCCAGCTCTGGCTGGCAATCAGCGCGATGGCGTTCATCAGGGTCGCGATCAGCGCGCCCTGCCAGCCGTAGTGCCAGGCCAGGGCGATAATCGGCAGCGCCAGGCAGAAGGGCGTAAATCGCGAGAGCTCGGCGGGCAGCCCCAGCTGGAGCCAGAGGCTGACGCTGAACAGCAGCAGATACCAGATAAGATGCCGCCCGCGCCAGTTTACCGGCTGCGAGACCAGCGATGGCCCCAGCGGCCGCCAGACGGTACTGGTAAGGTAGTGCCAGATAACCAGGCAGGTAGGCGCCAGCGTCAGGCCGCCGGTCAGGGTCAGCAGCAGCGCGTTCAGCCCCTCCTTGCCTTCCGGCAGCCACGGCAGCGACTGGAGCAGCGCAGCGGCGATCAGCGCCCCTCCCTGGCGCAGCAGGGTGAGCCAGTCGCGCTGCTGACGATAGCGCGAAATCAGCGCCACCGGCAGCAGGGTCAACAGACTTCCGGTCATCAATATTATCGGGTGCGCCAGCGCCACTTCCTGCGTCAGCCAGAAGATCAGCAGCCACTCAGCGCCCAGCAGAACCGGCCAGTAGCCGCGCGGACACTGCAGCATCAGGCCAAGACGCAGGCCAAAGGGGAAAAGCAGCACCGCAAGATCGGCACGCTCCACCAGGTGCAGGCTGATGCTCCACAGGCAAAACCACGCGGCGGAAAAGATAAAGCAACAGCCGATAACCGAGAGCAGCCGGGAGAGAAAGGCGTTCATTGCCAGCTATCGAACATGCGGCGCGCCAGCTCGACGTCGTTGCTGACGCCCAGCTTTTCCAGCAGATTAGCGCGATGAACGTGCACGGTTTTTGGCGACAGGCCCAGCTCGGCGGCAATCTCTTTTACCGCCATCCCCTGCGCCAGCTTTTCCGCCACCTCGCGTTCGCGTTTGGTGAGCGGATCCCGTCGCCCGGCCGCCAGCTTCATGGCGATATCCGGCGTCAGGTAGCAGCCGCCGGCCGCCACGGTGCGGACGGCGGCGATCAGCTCATCCGGGCTGCAGCGCTTGGAGAGAAAGCCGCGCGCGCCGGCGTTCAGCGCCTGCTCCACCAGCGCCGGGCTGTCGTGCACCGACAGCATCACGATCGCCATCCCTTTCGGTAGCTGGCTTAACAGCTCAAGCCCGGAGATATCCGGCATCGAGATATCGCAGATACAGACCTGCACGCCGCGGCCGGGCAGCCCCGCCAGCGCTTCGCGACCGGAACCAAATTCGGCGACGACCTGAAAATCGGCTTCCAGCCCCAGCAGCTGGGCAAAGCCGGAGCGGACGATAAGATGATCGTCAATAAGGGCGATTGTGGTCATGGCGATTCCTGGGGAGGATAAAAAACGCGCTTACCTTAACGATAAGCGCGCAGCGGTTCAAGCCGCGAGCGATTATTCGAAGAACACCGCAATTTTGCTGAACATGGAGGGATCGGACTGATTGCGCACCACCTTCTCAACGTCTTCCAGCTTTTCGATCTGGCTAATCATCTGCCCGAGGCGCTGATCGTCGTTGACCAGTAGCCAGATGCGGCTCTGGTTGCTGTCCGGGATCGGCAGACAAAGAATGCCTTCCACGTTAAATGCGCGGCGGGCAAACAGGCCGCAAACGTGGGTCATCACGCCAGGGTGGTTGCGCACGGTGAGCTGTAGAATAACGTTTTCATGAGTCGCTTGTTGCATGGCTTATTCCCCCACCATTTCAGTATTGGCCGCACCCGGCGGTACCATCGGATACACTTTTTCTTCGGCATCGATACGCACGTGGATCAGCGCCGGACCCGGGCGGTCGATAATCGCCTGCAGCGCCGCCTGCGGATCGGCTTCGTTATTTAAATCACAGGTTTGCAGACCAAAACCGGCGGCGATCTGCATAAAGTTGACCATGCCAGGATAGGTCGCGGCGAACACGCCCTGCTTATAGAACAGGCTCTGCTGCTGGTGAACCAGCCCCAGCGCTTCGTTATTCATCAGGATGATTTTTACGTCCAGCTGATTTTCCGCCGCGGTAGCCATTTCCTGAATGTTCATCATCAGGCTGCCGTCGCCGGAGAAGCAGATGACCTTGCGCTGCGGGTTAGCCAGCGCCGCGCCTACCGCGGCAGGCAGACCAAAGCCCATGGTGCCGAGGCCGCCGGAGGTCAGCCACTGGCGCGGGCGGTTGAGCGGATACGCCTGTGCGACCCACATCTGGTGCTGGCCGACGTCGGTGGTCACGATTGCCTCATCGTCAACGCAGGCGGCAACGGCGTTAATCAGGCCATAGTGGGTAAGCGGGTCTTGCTCCTGCGGAATGGTGCAGGGGAACTCCCGCTGCAGATCGGCCACCAGCTGCAGCCATTCGCTGCGCGGCTGCGCCTCGACCTGCGGGATCAGCTGCGCCAGCACTTCGCCAACATCGCCCTGAATCGCTACGTGCGGCTGTTTGATTTTACCCAGCTCAGAGCGGTCGATATCAACGTGGATAATTTTCGCGTTCGGGCAGAACTGCTCGGTTTTACCAATCGCCCGGTCATCAAAACGCGCGCCTAAAACAACCAATAAATCAGCCTCTTGCAAAATAAAATTGGTACTGCGCGCGCCGTGCATCCCCAGCATGCCCAGCGACAGCGGATGCGCTTTCGGCAGCATCCCCAGCGCCATCAGGGTCTGGGTGGTTGGCAGGTTGGCTTTCTCCGCCAGCTGGCGAATGGGCTCAGGGGCGTTGATGACCCCACCACCCAGATAGAGCACCGGACGCTGCGCGGCGTTAATCATCGCCGCCGCTTCACGCACGCTGGCGCTATCGAATTCCGGGGCTGCCATGCGGGCGCCGGGTTCCGGCAGGGCGTCGAGCTCAATGGTCGCGGCCTGAACATCCTTAGGAATATCTATCCACACCGGCCCTGGTCGCCCGGACTGCGCGATGCGAAACGCGTCGCTTATCACCTGCGGCAGCTCAGCAATGTTGCGTACCAGATAGTTATGTTTCGTGATGGGGATAGAGATACCGTAGGTGTCGACTTCCTGGAAAGCGTCGGTGCCGATCATTGAGGCCGGAACCTGGCCGGTCATGCACACCAGCGGAATCGAATCCAGACGGGCGTCGGCGATAGCGGTGATCAGGTTAGTGGCTCCCGGGCCGCTACAGGCCATACACACCGCCGGTTTGCCCTCGGTGCGCGCCATGCCCTGGGCAATAAACCCCGCGCCCTGCTCGTGACGCGCCAGAATATGGCGGATCTGCGTGCTTTGGCTTAACGCATCGTAAATGGGAAGGATGGAGCCGCCCGGAATGCCGCTGACCGTGGTGATCCCCTGACGCTCCAGTAAATGAACGACTAACTGTGCGCCAGTGAAGCGCATTTTTTGTGATGTTGTGCCCGAACTTGCCATGCTCCAGTCCTTTTATTCTGGGCCGACTTACCGGGGGGCATGAAACGAAAAACCCCGCTCGGTTTGCGCCGGCGGGGTTTGGAATTCGTGTTGTTCCGGACCCTACGGCGCGTTGCCGACGACGACCACCACAGACACGACGACCACCGCGGCAGGCGCGGTTAGTAGTAGGGTCGAAGTCAGCGTGGTAGCGTTCATGAGGGACCTGTTGTCTCAAAAAAGGGAATGAATTTATACAAACACAGCTTTTGTCATTCCACAATGGATTTATTTTCAACCAGGAGAAACTGCGCGGAAGATCACATTAATTTGCGGCGGGATAAAAACAAAAAACCCCGCCGCGGCGAGGTTTTCTGTTCGGTGTTTTTACGGTTGGTAGCCGCAAGCACACTGTATTACGTCAACGAAAAAAGTATACGCGATCGGGGAAGAAGGCGCAATTTTCACGATGGTTTTTGCTGATTTAGAGTATGGATCGCGTATACAAATTTGTCCAAAAAATACTGTTCATATATACAGTATTCATTCTATACTGAGGGGGTACGCAGGGGGAATCTGGGGCCGCACTTTTACCGGCGCAAAAAAGTCCTGGCTGAAACGGGTGGTGCCGTCAGCGCCTTAACCCCAGAAGAGCACACTGTGTTACGTCAACAAATACCCCGAATTATTGAGTCCGCCACCGGCAGGTGGCGCCTGAATATGACGGGTATACCCTGGCTGGCAACAGGCGGCGGAAAGGTACGCCAGCCGGTTGTGCTCCTGAACCAGAGGAGACGCGTATGGGCGGAGTGGATATCGTTGTTCTGATCCTGAAACTCATGGTTGCCGTGTTGCAACTACTTGATGCAGTCCTGAAGCAGTTCCGCTGATTCAGGTTCAAGTCGCACCTGAGAGGGGCGGGAAACCGCCCCTCTACAGGCTAACCTGACGGAGAAAAATTATGGCACCGTTGTTGATCGCCGCTATCACCCCGGACGAACCCGGTTTTTCGGCACTCCGCGCCGAAAGCCTGGCGCAAAACCTGAACATGCTGCGTCGCCTGGCGGAGAACTGGCAGAACGGGGAAAACCGTTTTAACGCGCCGGGAGAAAAGCTGCTGGGGGCTTTTGCGCACGGGCAGCTGGTCGGCGTGTGCGGGCTTAACATCGATCCTTTTAGCCAGCAGCCGCGGGCTGGTCGCATCCGCCATTTGTATATCGCCGAGCGCCATCGTCGGCAGGGGATCGGGCATCAGCTGCTGGTCTCGGTTATCACCCACTCCGGCAGCAGCTTTGATTTTCTCAACACCCATGCGCCGTCAACGGCCTGGTCATTTTATGAAAATCTGGGATTTCGCCCGATATATGATGAACCCCGGGTCACCCATCGTCTGTTCTGTTCGCTCTAGCCGCCGCTGGCTGCTGAAGAGTGCGCATGTTACAGTCCGTTGACGATTTATTCCCCAGCGCCAGGCCGCAATGACCATTACCGTATTCTGTATTTTGCTGTTCGCCGCCCTGCTTCACGCCAGCTGGAACGCTATCGTTAAAGCCAGCGGCGATAAAATGTACGCAGCGGTAGGCGTTAGCGGCTCTGCCTCGCTCATCGCCCTGGTTCTGCTCCCTTTTGCCCCCCAACCCTCGCTCGCCAGCGTGCCGTTTCTCGCCGTCTCCTGCGCGCTACAGGTGGTGTATACGGTGCTGGTGGCAAAAACCTATCAGGTCTCGGATATGAGCCAGACCTATCCGCTGATGCGCGGGACCGCCCCGCTACTGGTGGCGATAATCAGCGTCGCCTTTCTTGGCGACACTCTCTCCCCGCTGGCGTGGCTGGGCATCGGCGTCATCTGCCTGGCGATTCTGGCGATGGCCTTTAACGGGCGCGCCAGTTCGAGCCAGGGTATCGTACTGGCGCTGATCAACGCCTGCTTCATTGCGGGCTACACGCTGGTTGACGGAACCGGTGTGCGGCTTTCAGAAACCGCGCTGGGCTATACCCTGTGGACCTTTTTTATGAACGGCTTCTGTCTGCTGGGCTGGGCGATGATTGCCCGACGCCCGCAGGCCAGCCGCTATCTGCGCCAGCACTGGAAGAAAGGCATGGTCGGCGGCGTCGGTACCATGGGCTCCTATGGCCTGGCGCTGTGGGCAATGACCCAGGCACCGCTGGCGGTGGTGGCCGCCCTGCGCGAAACCTCGATTCTTTTTGGCGCAGTTATCGCGTTTATCCTGTTGAAAGAGAAGGTAGTTCCATTGCGCATCGCCGCCGCCTGCGGCATTGCCGCCGGGGCGATTCTGCTGCGGCTGTCTTAATCCACACATGGCAACATTAGTTGCCGACTTTCGTTTACAAAACCTGCCTGAACATCCCCGACAATCCCCCCTTACAGGGTTGTTCTGTCATTTTTATGTGGTAGATTCCTCCATCGTTTAGCGGGTGTGCCAGTCACATATTCTTCATCTTCAACTTTATACAAAGTATTCATCGACATGAAACGGCATAAGAACTTCAATTTGTTGTTGATGCTGGTGCTGCTGGTGGCCGTAGGCCAGATGGCGCAGACCATTTATATTCCGGCGATTGCCGATATGGCGATATCGCTCAACGTTCGCGAAGGCGCGGTGCAGAGCGTGATGGCCGCTTATCTGCTGACCTACGGCGTCTCGCAGCTTTTCTACGGCCCGCTCTCCGATCGCGTTGGCCGCCGCCCGGTGATCCTGGTGGGAATGTCCATTTTTATGCTGGCGACGCTGGTTGCCATTACCACCCATAGCCTGCCGGTGCTGATTGCCGCCAGCGCAATGCAGGGGATGGGTACCGGCGTCGGCGGCGTGATGGCGCGAACCCTGCCGCGCGATCTGTATGAAGGGGCGCAGCTCAGGCACGCCAATAGCCTGCTGAATATGGGGATTCTGGTTAGCCCGCTGCTCGCGCCGCTGATTGGCGGCATTCTCGATACCTTATGGAACTGGCGGGCCTGCTTCGTATTTCTGCTGGTACTTTGCGCCGGCGTCACCTTCAGCATGGCGCGCTGGATGCCGGAAACCCGGCCCACCGGCGCGCCGCGTACCCGGCTCATCACCAACTATAAAACGCTGTTCGGTACCGGCGCGTTCAACTGCTATCTGCTGATGCTGATCGGCGGCCTGGCGGGCATTGCCGTGTTCGAAGCCTGTTCCGGCGTGCTGATGGGCGCGGTACTGGGTCTGAGCAGTATGTCGGTCAGCATTCTGTTTATTCTGCCGATCCCGGCGGCGTTCTTTGGCGCCTGGTTTGCCGGCCGGCCGAACAAACGCTTCCCGACGCTGATGTGGCAGTCGGTGATTTGCTGCCTGCTGGCGGGGGTACTGATGTGGATCCCTGGCCTGCTGGGCGTGATGACCGTCTGGACCCTACTGGTTCCCGCCGCGCTGTTCTTTTTTGGCGCGGGGATGCTGTTCCCGCTGGCGACCAGCGGCGCGATGGAGCCCTTCCCGTTCCTCGCCGGCACCGCCGGGGCGCTGGTGGGCGGGCTGCAGAATATCGGTTCCGGCGTGCTGGCGTGGCTGTCGGCGATGATGCCGCAAACCGGTCAGGGCAGCCTCGGCCTGCTGATGATGCTGATGGGATTGCTGATTCTGCTGTGCTGGCTACCGCTGGCGTCGCGCTTTCATCAACACCAGCAGCCGGTTTAAGGCTTCTTTGCGGGTTCCCCGGGTCGCGACGCGGGGCGTCTTACCCGGGCTACAAAATGACGGACGCCGATGAACCCGTAGCCCGGCTAAGCGCAGCGCAAGCCGGGATGAAACTAAGCCGGTCATCATAATTGCGCCTGACTCTGCAACCAGTGGATAAAGGCGTCAATTTTCGGCCACTGGCGGCCCGGCAGGGTCGTCACGTAGTAGTGCTGATGGCACTTCAGGGTCATCTCGCCGAACGGTGCGATCAGCTCGCCGCTCTCCAGGCGCTTTTGCACCAGCCGCTTACGCCCCATCGCCACGCCAACGTGATTCATCGCGGCAATCACCGCTAAATCCGAACGATCGAAGCCAATACCCGACGATTGCGGCAAATCTACGCAAAATTTCTGCGCCCAGCTGAACCACTCATCGGTGCCGGAATCGTTGCTCCACGCCTGACGATCGTGCAGCAGCGTACAGTGACGAAGATTGCCGGGGTTCTGCTGTAGCTGATGCTGGCGCGCGTAATCCGCCGTGCAGACCGGTACGATGGCCTCATCCATCAGAAAATGGTGGCTCAGCTGCGAGGAAGGCGCATCATCGAAGTAGATTGCCAGATCGATGCCCGCGCGCTGCATATTGACGTTATCGTTGCCGGTCAGCACGGTAAGCGAGATCGACGGATAGCGGCGGGTAAAATCGCCGAGCGCGGGAACCAGCCAGCACTGGGCGATGGACGGGCGCGAATAGACCGTTAACGTCCCCGACAGCTCCTGGTTTTTAATATCCAGAATTTCCTGGTTCAGGCTATCCAGCGAGGACTTCAGCGCCCAGAACACCCGCTTACCTTCATGCGTCAGCTCTACTTTGCGGTGCGAGCGCACAAACAGCTGGATCCCCAGCTCTTCTTCCAGCTGATTGATACGGTGGCTCACCGCGCTGGGCGTCAGCGACAGCTCCTCCGCCGCCAGCGCAAACGACTCATGCCGGGCGGCGACTTCAAAGGTATACAGCTTCGATAGCTGCCAGCCGTTAAGCAGGCGAGTGCCTAACTCTTTTAGCGTCTCCATCTCTTACTCCTTCACTATTCCCCGCCGAGTGTAAGAAATTTTTCGCGCCAGCTGCGCGTTAAAGATGAATAAAAGTGATGCATAGCACACATAACAGACAACTTTAGAGCAAAATCACCTTTTTGATTCAATCTGATTCACCTGAAGGGCCGTTTATATCGTTTGTCAGCGCGTGCCGTTTTTCTGTTCAATACCCATAGATTATTCACAGGCGAGGTGGGGTATGGAATCTCAGATCTGGGTTGTGAGCACGCTGCTGATCAGCATCGTGTTGATTGTATTAACTATCGTCAAACTGAAGTTTCACCCGTTTCTGGCGCTACTGCTGGCAAGCTTTTTCGTCGGCGCCATGATGGGCATGAGCCCGCTGGATATGGTTAACGCCATTGAGAGCGGGATTGGCGGCACGCTGGGCTTCCTTGCGGCGGTGATTGGGCTGGGAACGATTCTCGGCAAAATGATGGAGGTCTCCGGCGCAGCGGAACGTATCGGCCTGACGCTCCAGCGCTGCCGCTGGCTGTCCGCTGACGTCATAATGGTGCTGGTGGGCCTGATTTGCGGGATCACCCTGTTCGTTGAAGTGGGCGTGGTGCTGCTGATTCCGCTGGCGTTTTCCATTGCCAAAAAGACCAACACGTCGCTGCTGAAGCTGGCCATCCCGCTGTGTACGGCGCTGATGGCGGTGCACTGCGTGGTGCCGCCGCATCCGGCTGCGCTGTTCGTCGCCAACAAGCTGGGCGCGGATATCGGAACGGTGATCGTTTACGGTCTGCTGGTGGGCCTGCTGGCTTCGCTGGTCGGCGGCCCGCTGTTCCTGCGGCTGCTCGGCAACCGCCTGCCGTTTAAAGCGGTGCCGGCTGAGTTTGCCAACCTCGAAGTACGCAAAGAAGAGACCCTGCCGTCGCTGGGCGCCACGCTGTTTACGGTGCTGCTGCCGATCGGCCTGATGCTGGTCAAAACCATCGCCGAACTGAATATGACCAAAGGCGGCACGCTGTATATGCTGCTGGAGTTTATCGGCAACCCGATCACCGCCATGTTTATCGCCGTCTTTGTGGCCTACTACGTGCTGGGTATCCGCCAGAATATGGGCATGAGCACCCTGCTGACGCATACGGAAAACTGTTTCGGTTCTATCGCCAATATCCTGCTGATTATCGGCGCAGGCGGGGCCTTTAACGCCATTCTGAAAACCAGCGGCCTGGCCGATACGCTGGCGGTGATTCTGTCGAACCTCGATATGCACCCGATTCTGCTGGCCTGGCTGGTGGCGCTGATTCTGCATGCCGCCGTCGGTTCCGCCACCGTCGCCATGATGGGCGCAACCGCCATCGTCGCGCCGATGCTGCCGCTCTATCCCGGCGTGAGCCCGGAAATCATCGCTATCGCCATCGGCTCCGGCGCGATTGGCTGCACTATCGTGACGGATTCCCTGTTCTGGCTGGTTAAGCAGTACTGCGGGGCAAGCCTTAACGAAACGTTCAAATACTACACCACGGCGACCTTTATCGCTTCGCTGCTTGCACTGGCCGGTACATTCCTGCTTTCTTTCATCATCTGAGCGCAAAGAGACGTAATATGAAAAACGCTGACATGACCACTTTACTCGCCCAGTTTCCTCTACTGGAGGAGCTGATAGCCCTGAAAGAAACCACCTGGTTTAACCCGTCAACGACGTCGCTGGCGGAGGGGTTACCCTACGTTGGCCTGACGACAGAAGACGTTCAGGACGCCCACGCCCGCCTCGATCGTTTTGCGCCCTATCTGGCGGAAGCCTTTCCGGAAACCGCCGCCACCGGCGGTATTATCGAATCCGAGCTGGTGGCCATCCCGGCAATGAAGGCCCGGCTGGAAAAAACCTTTCGTCAGCCCATTGCTGGCGATCTGCTGCTGAAGAAAGACAGCCACCTGCCGATTTCCGGCTCGATTAAGGCCCGCGGCGGCATTTATGAAGTCCTGACCCACGCGGAAAAACTGGCGATCGACGCGGGATTGTTAAACACAGCCGACGACTACCGCAAGCTGCTGACCCCCGAGTTCAGGACGTTCTTCAGCCAGTACAGCATCGCCGTTGGCTCCACCGGCAACCTGGGGATGTCGATTGGCATAATGAGCGCGCGCATCGGCTTCAAGGTGACGGTCCATATGTCCGCCGACGCCAGAGCGTGGAAAAAGGCCAAACTGCGCAGCCACGGCGTGACGGTGGTGGAGTATGAAGAGGATTACGGCGTGGCGGTTGAGCAGGGGCGTAAAGCCGCCGAGTCCGACCCGAACTGCTTCTTTATCGATGATGAGAACTCGCGCACCCTGTTCCTCGGCTACTCCGTGGCCGGCGAGCGGCTAAAAGCGCAGTTTGCCCGCGAAGGGCGCGTGGTGGACGCCAGTCATCCGCTGTTTGTTTATCTGCCGTGCGGCGTTGGCGGCGGCCCCGGCGGCGTGGCGTTTGGCCTGAAGCTGGCGTTTGGCGATAACGTCCACTGCTTCTTCGCCGAACCGACCCACTCCCCTTGCATGCTGCTGGGGGTTTATACCGGCCTGCATGACCAGATTTCGGTTCAGGATCTGGGAATTGATAATCTGACCGCCGCGGACGGTCTGGCGGTAGGCCGCGCTTCCGGTTTCGTTGGCAGGGCAATGGAGCGCCTGCTGGATGGGTTCTACTCTCTTGATGACCAGACAATGTACGACATGCTGGGTTGGTTAGCCGAGGAAGAAGGTATTCGCCTGGAGCCGTCCGCGCTGGCCGGCATGGCCGGGCCGCAGCGGGTCTGCGCCAGCCAGGCGTATCAGCAGATGCACGGTTTCACCGCCGGGCAGATGCGCAATGCGACCCACCTTGTGTGGGCAACCGGCGGCGGCATGGTGCCGGAAGAGGAGATGGCGCAGTATCTGGCAAAAGGACGGTAAACCTCCCGTCAGGTCAACGCGATGGCGACGAAGCTTCTTTCGTCGCCATTTTTTAGCGCAGCAGATGCATAAGCTCAACCGGCGAACGGTGCTGATTGAGTAGATCGCGCAGAACGCGCATATAGGGGGCGCTCCAGCTATAAAACTGCCGGTAACCCTCGCATAGCGCATTGGAGCCATCCTCCAGACGCAGCTGCGGGCAGCCCCCACCGCATAATCTTAGCCAGGCGCAGCCCGCGCAGGCTGGCCCCGGCGGATTGTTGGCATACTGCACCGACTCGCCGCGCCAGGCGCGCAGCGTGGCCTCAAACAGCGGCACGACGATGCGGTTAGCATCTTCTTTAACCCAAATCGCAAACACCGCGCAGAGGAAATCCCCCCACAGCCGGGCGTCGGAAGGTTGCAGATGGGGAATAAACTTGATGGCCACGGCTCCCTGAGCGCTCAGCTGATGGTAGACACGCTCGGGGCGTTGGCACGCCTGACGATCGATAATGACTTCCTGTACCGGAAGATCGCTCGCCAGCGATTTGCAGTTACCGCAGTGCCGATCGTCACCGTAATCGGCCTGACATCCTGTCATGTCATATCCTTAATAAACAAAATCACCTGTCGTATATGGGTTACAGCAAACAACAATGACAGGGAAAGTACTGCGAATGCGATCAAAAATTTGTCACGAACCGCCTGCGGCTGAGCAAAATCGCTTTGCTCAACGTTCATCAGATTACGGCTGCGGGTATAGCGCCAGAGGATGAGGGCGGCGAACGGCAATATGCACAGCGAAATCCAGAATGCGATCCCCGCCTGATGCCAGTGGTGCTTAATCGCCAGCGCCAGCAGCGCGCCATAGCCTAAAAGGGTGCGAAACCAGGCCAGCGACGTACGCTCCGGCTGCAGGCCCGGATCGCTCTCGCGACGCGCCCGGCGATTATCCGGCATAGAGCACCAGCGCCATCACTACCACGATGACGAGGGTCAGCAGAATACTGATCAGCAGCAGCGTGCGGGTATAGGGAAGATCCTGTTTCAGCCGCATCGCCTTTTCGTTGCTCAGCCAACGTATATAGCCGTAAATCGCCAGACCGCCGGCAAACAGGCACAGCAGCAGCGCCAGAATTTCGCGAATCAGCGGCGTAGCGAAATCCGGCGCCAGCTGGTCCAGGCCGACGCCACCGGCTAAAAAGCCAAGCGAAGTGCGGATCCACGCCAGAAAGGTACGTTCATTCGCCAGCGAGAAGCGGTAATCCGGCGCTTCACCAAGGCGGGATATTTTCATCATGACTCCTTGATGGATTCCCGGTTGCGTAAAATACCGCCGATTCTACCTGACTGCCAAAGCGGAGGGCATTAATAATCGCCCCGTTTCAGAGGAAGCTCAGGTCTGATAACCGTATAAAGTCGGGCTATCAGGCCGATAAATGAATAACCGGCACCGTGTGGCTGCCGGTCAGCAGGATTAATGCAGTTCCGGCCAGTACGCTTTATTGGCCGCAATCAGGTCATCAAGAATCGCTTTCGCAACGGATGCGCTCGGCACGGTTTTCGACAGCGCAATGGCCTGCCACAGCTTGTGATAAGAGCGCTGTTCCCAGGCATCCACCACCAGTTTTTCCACCGCAACCTGCTGGCTCATCATCCCTTTCTGGAAGTGGGGAATGTCGCCTACCGTCAGCGGCTCCGGTCCGTTGTGGCCAACCAGGCACGGAATTTCCACCATCGCATCGGCGTCAAAGTTATGAATCGCCCCGTTGTTTGGCACAATCAGCAGCATGCGTTCCTGAGTATTAAAGGCAATCGCCGCCGCCAGATCGACGATGTAGGACGCGTGTTCGTCAATTTCCAGATCGCCTGCGGACGAGTGGCCCGCGGCAATAATGGCCCGGCAGGCGCTAAAGACGTTTTTCTCACGGTGGTCCATCACCTCGTTGGCGCGGGTGCGTTCCGGATTGGAGTGCGCCACGACGTAGTCCGGGAACAGATAGTACTTAAGGTAAGTATTCGGCATCGTATCCGGATCCAGCGCCTGCACGTCCTTCGCCTTGGCGAAGGTGTCGTTCCAGCTCGCCTCGGTATGGGGATCGTTTGATGGCGGAACATAGCCGAATTTCGCCACATGTTCGCGCAGTTTCGGCATCAGATCGTTACCCTGTAGATCTTCAATCGAGGTCCACCAGCCGAAGTGGTTCAGCCCATAGTAGCGCACGCGCATCTGCTTGCGGTCCTTGAGGCCGACGATTTGCGCCATCCGCCCTTCGATACCGATCGGCATATCGCAAATGTTGAGAATTCTGGCGTTCGGACGCAGGCGACGGGTCGCTTCCGCCACAATGGCCGCCGGGTTGGAGTAGTTCAGCATCCAGGCGTTCGGCGAATATTTTTCCATATAGTCCACCAGCTCCAGGACGCCGCCGATGGAGCGCATACCGTAGGCGATACCGCCAGGGCCGCAGGTTTCCTGGCCCAGAACGCCGTGGCGCAGCGGAATTTTTTCATCTTTTTCACGCATCGGGTATTTGCCCACGCGGATATGCGCCATCACGAAATCAACGTCGGTAAAGGCCGCCTGCGGGTCGGTGGTATAGCTGAATTCAATCTCCGGCGCCTGCTCTTTGAGGATCACTTTGCACGCCTCGGCGATGGTCTCCTGACGCGCGCCGTCGTTGTCGTAAAATTTCAGCGACCGCAGCGGGAAGCGATCCTGGTTCGCTAACAGCATCAGCACGATGCCCGGGGTGAAGGTACTGCCGCCGCCTGCGATAACAACTGAGAATTTTTTCATGATACTGCCTCCGTCATGGTGGTTTGTTCGGTCTGTAGAGAATCTTTGATGAGGGTTTCCAGCTGGTCGCGGACCTGAGGAACGTGCAGGCCGACGATGACCTGAATTCCGTTGCCGCGGCGGACTACGCCGTGGGCGCCCAGCGCTTTAAAGACGTCGTCGCTTTGCGTCTTCGCCATATCGACCAGCGCGATGCGCAGTCGGGTGGCGCAGTTATTAATGCTTTCGATATTGCCCGCTCCGCCCAGCGCCTGCAGGAAGCCGGCGGCCTGGCCCAGTTTGGTATCCGCTGCCCCCGCGGCGCTGGTTTTGCCGCGCGCGGCCTGATAATCCGCTTTGCTATAGAGCTTAATTTCACTCTCTTCGCGGCCCGGCGTTTTCAGGTTCAGGCGCAGAATCAACGTGCGGAAGATGACGAAGTAGAGTGCGGTGAAGCACACGCCAACGCCTATCTGGATAAACATCATTGAGGCATGGTTGTGGAACATGGGGATCCAGTTTTGCGGCAGGAACTGGTCGAGCAGGCCGCCGCCAAAGTTGCCTACCACGCCGCAGATATACATCACCGTCGCCATAGTGGCCGCCAGCACCGCATGGACGGCAAACAGCAGCGGCGAGATAAACAGGAAGGTGAACTCTAACGGCTCGGTTATTCCCACCAGTACGGCGGTCAAGGTGGCGGGAATCAGCAGACCGGCGACTTTCACGCGATTTTCCGGCGCGGCGGTGTAGTAGATCGCCAGCGCGATACCCACAGAACCAAAGACCTTCGAGTTACCGTGCAGCGCGAATCCGCCTTCCGGGAAGAGGGTTTTCAGCGCCTCGGTACTCTGGCTGAACTCATGTAAATGCTGCGCCCAGTAAACCTGAATACCGCTTTCCACTACCGCCGGGCCGAAAATAAACGGTCCGTAGACAAAGTGATGTAAACCGGTCGGGATCAGAATGCGCTCAAGGAAAATATAGACCCAGACCCCCAGCGCCCCGGCCGAGCGTAAGAAGGCCTGCAGCGATTCAATGCCCATCTGCACTTTTGGCCAGCCAAGCAGGGTCAGCCAGGCGCAGGGGATCATCGCCAGGAAGGCGACAATCACCACAAACGAGGAGCCCTGGAAAATCCCCAGAAACACCGGCAGCGGTTTATCGAAGTAGCGGTTATGCAGGGCGGTCACCAGCCCGGAGATAACAATCGCGCCGATAATGCTGGTATCGAGCGTTTTAATCCCGGCCATCATCGTCAGGCCGCTGCCTGGCGTCGGCTCCACGGAAAAATCGACGCCGAAGAAGTGGCCCCAGGTCATTCCCATGGCGTTGATGAAGTAGTTCCAGGTGAGGAAGCTGACCAGTACCGCCAGGCAGGCCCGGCCCTGGGCCTGTTTCGCCAGGCCGATCGGCAGACCGACGGCGAAAATCAGCGGCATATTACGAAAGACGGTCCAGCCGCCCTCTTCAACAATGTGAACGATCTGAGCAAATAAACTATCGGGTGCTGTGAGCGCTTCCCCGACGAACATCGGGTTGCGCAGCATAATGGCGATACCCACCACGATCCCGGCGAAAGGAAAGAGTAAAACCGGGGTAAACATGGCGCCGCCAAAGCGTTGTATTTGACTGAGCATTTGAAAATCCTCATATAACAACTCATAGGGTGAGTGGCCTTATCCATACCCGGCATGCTTCACGTACCGCGGTGAATGATTCAGGGTAATTATTTGTACTGGCCTGAAACGAGAATAGAAATTTGCCCGGTCGACAACATGCGGCGCCGTTACGATTCGTGATCGCTTTCATGGTTTTAATTGCGCCAATGTTGTCTACTTTTTAAGTAAAAATTAGACATTCTGAATTGCGCTTATTACGCCTCTGTAACCAAGCGTATTTATCCATATGTATTAACTCTATTTTTAAAGCTAATAATCCGTGCATCATCGTTTTCAACTGAGTGAATAGAGGTCTACTGGTGATCTACAAATCCATCGCCGACAGATTACGTTTGCGCCTCAACTCCTCCGATTTCGAAGTCGGCAGCCCGCTTCCCGGGGAAAAAAAGCTGGCGGAAGAGTTCGGCGTCGCGCGCATGACTATCCGCAAAGCCATCGATCTGCTGGTCACCTGGGGACTGGTGGTGCGTCGGCACGGCTCCGGCACCTACGTCGCCCGCAAAGACCTGCATCATGAAACCAGCAATCTGACCGGGCTGGCCGAGGTGCTGCGCAAGCAGGGTAAAGAGGTGGTCAGCCGGGTATTGGTTTTTGAGGTGATGCCCGCCCCCCCGGCTATCGCCAGCCTGCTGCGGATACAAATTGATGAACGGATCTACTTCTCGCGCCGGGTGCGCTATGTCGATGGCAAGCCGCTAATGCTGGAGGACAGCTATATGCCGGTGAAGCTGTTTCGCAATCTGTCGCTGGTGCATCTGGAAGGGTCGAAGTTCGATTACATCGAGAAGGAGTGTGGCATAACCATTAGCGGCAACTATGAAACGCTGTCGCCGGTGCTGGCGGACAGGCAGCTGGCACAGTCGATGAACGTGCCGGAGCAGACGCCGCTGCTGCGTATAACCTCCCTGTCCTACAGCGACAGCGGCGAGTTTCTTAACTATTCGGTGATGTTCCGTAACGCCAGCGAGTATCAGGTGGACTACCACCTGCGGCGCGTCCAGGCGGAGAATCCGTTAACCTATCCCCCAGAACAGCACCGCCAGTAGCTGCGGCGTGATAATACGTAAGAACATGACCAGCGGATAAACGGTCGCGTAAGAGAGCGCCGCCGCGCCGCTGGTGGCATGCAGGTTGTTGGCAAAGGCCAGCGCGGGCGGGTCGGTCATTGAACCGGCCAGCATCCCGCACAGGGTCAGGTAGTTCATCTTCGCCAGCATCCGCGCCAGAATACCGACAGCCAGCAGTGGGATAGCGGTGATAAAGATGCCGTAGACAATCCAGCTCATGCCATCACCGTCAATCAGCGTCGCCACAAAATCGCCGCCGGATTTCAGGCCAACCACAGCGAGAAACAGCACAATGCCCAGCTCGCGCAGCGCAAGGTTAGCGCTGGGCGGCATAAACCAGTAGAGCTTACCGATGCTGCCGATACGCCCGAGGATCAGCGCCATAATCAGCGGCCCCCCTGCCAGGCCCAGCTTCAGCGCCGCCGGGAACCCCGGAATAAACAGCGGAATGGAGCCCAGCAGCACGCCCAGGCCAATACCGATAAATACCGGCAGCATCTGCACCTGCTGCAGTTTTTGCTGGGCGTTGCCCAGCTCGGCGGCCACCGCGTCAATCGCCTCCGGACGGCCGACGAGGTTAAGAATATCGCCGAACTGCAGGCTGGCATGGCTGCTGGCGACCAGCTCAACCCCGGCGCGATTGAGTCGCGAGATCACCACGTCATAGCGCTGTTTAAAGTGCAGATCGCGTATGCGTTTACCCAATACTTTTTCGTTAGTGACTACCACGCGCTCGACTTTCAGATCGGTACCGCGCGTGGAGAGCGAAGTGGAAACCTCCTTGCCAATCACCAGCTGGGCATTGTGTAAATCCTCCGGTCGCCCGACCAGGTGCAGCAGGTCCCCGAGCTGAATCAGGGTATTCGGCGCGGGCACCATTAGCATCTCCTCGCGCTTGAGGCGCGAGCAGATCAGCTTGTCGCTGTTAAGCATCGGCACATCCTGAATCGCCATATTGTTCAGGTTGGGGTTTTCGACCCGCACGTTGATGGTCTGAAGATGCGCGTGGCCGTTGCCGCTGATCTCGTCAAACTGCTGGGCTTCTTTCTCGACGTTGATGCGGAAAAACAGTCGCACCAGCCACATGGTCAGCAAAATGCCGCAGATACCAAACGGATAGGCCATGGCGTAGCTCATCCCCATCTGATCGACGGTATCAAGCGGCACGCCAAGGTCGCGCAGGATCTGCTGCCCGGCCCCCAGCGCAGGCGTGTTGGTTACCGCGCCGGAGAAGATGCCGAGCACCACGGGAAGAGGGATATCGAACAGTTTATGCAGGACCGCGGTGACCAGGCCGCCGAGAATGACGATCAGAATAGCGAAGAGGTTCAGCCGCAGGCCGGAGACGCGCAGCGAGGCGAAGAAGCCCGGCCCCACCTGGATACCGATGGTATACACGAAGAGAATCAGGCCAAATTCCTGAATAAAGTGCAGCATAGGGCTGCTGAGCGTAATGCCCGCCTGGTCCACAAAGTGGCCGACGATAATACCGCCAAACAGCACGCCTCCGATACCGAAGCCGACACCGCGCACTTTTACATTGCCGATCCACAATCCGACGACCGCCACCAGCGCCAATACGCTAACGGTCAATGCTATATCACTCATCGTCTCTTCCCTGTGTATAACATTACTCACAATGAGGATTATGACCGGTACTCACCAGGCTGTATGCCGCCTGGCGCACAATAATCACGGGATCAGCCAACGACCATTTTGTTGAACACAGCAAGAAAGGACAAAGTAATGCGTATCACACACAAAAAAGCCCCGAACATCGGGGCTTTATAGGTGGTTAGCTTAATTAGCTATCTAACGCGGGGCGCTCGCTGATGGCGATACGCTGCGGGGCGATCTGTTCCGGCTCGTTGCGGGTCAAATCGATATGCAGCAGGCCGTTGGTAAAGGTTGCCCCGGAGACTTCCATATTTTCGGCGAGCGTGAAGCTCAGGCTAAACGCCTGGTTAACCAGCCCCTGGTGCAGCCATTTGGTCTCTTTTTCCGGCTGCTGCGGCGCGCCTTTTACCGTCAGGCGCGTGCCTTCAAGCTGGATATCCAAATCTTCCTGACGGAAACCGGCCAGCGCAAGGGTAATGCGATAGTGGTTGTCGTCGCTTTTTTCGATGTTATAGGGCGGGAAGCTCTGGCTTTCACCGGCGGTTTGCAGCGCGTTGGCCAGTTTGTCAAAACCGATCCATTGACGCAGCAGCGGGGATAAATCGTAGTTACGCATAGTCTTTCTCCTTCTAAGAAGCGAGTGGATATCTGCAAATCCTGTGGATTCGCCTTTGCCCCCTGACGGCGGGCAGTTTTTTTGAATGAATACCGGGCCGCCTTCGCGGCCCAACAAATTAGTTGATCTCGATACGGCGCGGCTTATTCGCTTCAGGAATAACTCGCTCAAGGTCGATATACAGCAGACCGTTTACCAGGTTGGCGCCGCGAATATGAATATTTTCCGCAAGCTGGAATTTACGCTCAAAATTGCGTTCAGCGATGCCCTGATACAGGTAAGTGCGCTCTTTCTGCTCGGCGGCATGGGCGCCTTTTACGATAAGCAGATTATCCTGCGCGGTAATTTCCAGTTCGCTCTCGGCAAAACCGGCAACGGCAATCGCGATGCGGTAGTTGTTCTCGTCTACTAACTCAACGTTGTACGGAGGATAGCCGCCATTACTCTGGCTTTGATTATTTTCTAACAGATTGAAAAGGCGGTCGAAACCAATAGCAGAACGATACAGCGGGGAGAGATCGAAATTACGCATAATACATAGCTCCTGAAATCAGCGAGAATTATCTGACCTTCCATCATGGACAGGCCGTTATTACCCGGAATACCCATTCGGCGTATTCTCCGGGAGACACATTCCTAAAATGGGTATATCCATGACCTTTTCAAGGGGAAATGGGCAATTTTTTTTGCAGTTTGCGGTCTATTGCTTAGACTGGAGGGACAGCACAAAAGGCAAAGTGCGACGCCTGCCACAGTGCGGCGCAATGGCACTATGCATCCATGGAATGGCCCGATATAACCGATATGTACGCCATTCTTCGGGCCGCGGCTCTGTTGGCTGCGCCCTGCATGATTTTGTACATAGAAGGTTCTATCAACGCCCGTAACGATGACGGAAAAATGATGAAAAACGGTCTGTTAAAGCTGGTCCTGTTTAGCGGGATGATAAGTTTAGGCGGTTGCTCCAGCGTGATGTCACATACCGGCGGTAAGGAAGGAACCTATCCGGGAACGCGCGCCAGCGCGCAAATGCTGGGAGATAGCGATGCCAACTGGGGTACGAAATCCCTGGTGGCGCTGGATATGCCGCTCACGGCCGTTATGGACACGCTGCTGCTACCGTGGGATATGTTCCGCACCGATAGCTCGGTTAAATCGCGCGTGGAAAAGAGCGAGAAAGAGACGCTGGCGACCAACGCAGTGATCCCGCCAGCGCCAATGCCGAACCCCTGATTTAGCGCGCCGTTGTGGTTACCCACAGCTGGCGGTAACCGTCCACCTCCTCCATCCAGGCAAGCCGTGTGCCGTCTGGCGAAAAGACGACCGCGTCGGCCGAAGGCGGATTGGCATGCTCATCGGTCAAAAAGTCGATTTCCCCGCTCCGCGCATCACAAAGCGCGATGCGGTTTTCCAGCACAAAGCCCAGCCATTTTCCTGATGGATGCCAGTTAAACGCCGACTGGATATCGGATCGGTTGTGGGTCAGCTGCCGCAGCTTGTCTCCCTGCGCCGAGATAAGCCACATTTGCACCACGCCGGCCTCGTCGCGCATCAGAAAAGCGATGTCCGTTGCCGACGGATTAGCGCGCACCCAATGACGCGGCGTATTCACCAGTCCCGGGTAACGGCGTTGGTGGGTAAACGTTAAGCGACGCTGAATAACGCCGGCAGGGGGAGCCGGCATCGTGGTTTCCGTTCCTGCCAATGGCGCATCGCCAGACTGCTTCCAGCCCTGTTCGCTCTCCGGCAGTTCGACAATAAATAGCTCCGGCACTTTGTCGCCATTTACCGCCAGCGTATCGCCAATAAACGCCAGCGCACGGTTGCCCACCCAGCCCTCTTCATAGGCGCGATTAATCTCGTCGCTGCCCGGCGCGGGGGTCGGCGTTGTGCGGCTGACCAGCACGCACCAGTGGCTGCCGCCGTATTCTCGTGGATGATCCCCACGCGGTACTACCGGGCCATAGGGAACCGCCACGCCAACGTTGCGCAAATCCAGCGCCGGATCGCGTTCATGCAGCACGTGGTCGTTATAGGTAAAGCTGACAAATTCGCCGTTCGGGCTGAAGACATGCACATGGCTACCGCCGCGCAGCGCGCCGGGTGTATAGGGGGCGGAAATATCCATCGCATCGAGGTTGTGCGTTTCGCCCTGCCAGGAGACCACGCCGCGACGATGGTGGAAATCGTAATGCCAGCGCTCGTCAGGGTTTTCCGGCCCGTGGATAAAGACATATTTATCTATCGATGGATGAACGGTCACCACGCCAACGTACGCGCCCTGTCCGGCACGGTAGAGGATCTCAACCTCTCCCGTCTCGACATTCACCCGCTCGATGGTTTCGCCGGTAAAAGAGGCGCCAGAGGGACGAACGTCAAAGACCAGCCACCGGCTGTCCGCCGTCCAGGCGCGCGTGTTGGTAAGCTGATGATGACGGGGAGCAAAGGTGACTTGTTTCATAAACATACCCTGATGCGAGACTTTCGCATCAGGGTATCGTATCGGAAAGAATTAGCCTACTCGTTTGACATCCCCCACCAGCAGGATGTAAGAGAGCGCGCCCACCAGCGCAATAACGGAAATATAAACCAGCGCAGGGGCAAAACCATAGTCCTGGGCCAGATAGCCCACCACCAGCGGAACGGTGATACCGCCCAGCCCGCCGACGAAATTAAACATTCCACCGGTCAACCCGATAAGCCGCATCGGCGCAAGCGAAGAGACCAGCGACCAGGTAATGGAAGCGAAGCCGTTACCGAAGAAGGCCAGCGCCATCAGGACCATAATCCACACCGGATCGTTGGTATAGTTTGCGCCCATGATGCAGGTCGAGATCAGCAGGCCGCAGATAATCGGGGTTTTACGCGCGGCGCCTAATGAGAAACCTTTTCTCACCAGCCTGTCCGCCAGCCAGCCGGAGAGCAGCACGCCAACAAAGGCGGCAAGGAACGGAACCGTGGTCATAAAGCCCGCTTTCAGCGCCGTAATCCCCTTTTCCTGGGTCAGATAGTTGGGGAACCAGGTCAGGAAGAACCACAGCGTCGAGGTCACGGCAAACTGCCCAAGGTAAACGCCTATCAGTTTGCGATGGAATACCAGCTTCCAGTCGGCTTTGGTCAGCGGCTGCCGCGCCTCTTTTTTAACGGGCGCATCGCCGTCCACCAGACCACCGCCGTCGCGAATATAATCCAGCTCGGCTTTGCTGATGCTTTTCGTCAGACGCGGCGGCTGATAAACCTTAATCCAAATCAGTGACCATACGATCCCGATAGCGCCGGTAACGATAAATACCCAGTGCCAGCTCAGCATTTCCTGAATCCAGATTAATAGCGGGGTCAGGAATGCCAGCCCGACAAACTGGCCTGAGGTGTAAAAACCGACGGCTGATGCGCGCTCGTGCTCCGGAAACCAGCTGGTCACCATGCGATTATTGGTGGGAAACGCCGGCGCTTCAAATATCCCGGTAATCGCGCGCAGGCCAATCAACGACATCAGCCCCGTGGCAAATCCCTGCAGTAGCGTCGCCACCGACCAGCCAAAAATAGCGATAAAGTAGGTCAGCCTCGAGCCCACGCGGTCAAGGAACCAACCGCCGGGAATCTGGCAAAGCGTATACAGCCACGCGAAGGCGGAAAATACATATCCCATTTCCGCTTTGGTAATACCAAACTCTTCCTGAATATGCGCCGATGCCACCGCAAGGTTGGCGCGATCAACATAACAAATCACCACGGTAATAAAGATCATAATCAGCGTCAAATAACGACGACGCCCGGGTTTTGCAGCTGTAACTGAAATATCCATCGCAATCTGTCTCCAGATTTTGGGCATAGCGAGGCCGCTCACCATGCCCGGTAATTTACAGAGGGTTTATTTAAATTTTTTATTAATAACTTAACCGTAATGCGCTAAATAATTTGTGCTGGGGAAAGGCGGCAAATTTTCGCATTCCCAGGAGCATACATTAGTATGTGACTGGGATAAGAAAATGCAGCCAACGCATCAGCAGCGCAAAGTATGACGCGCATTTACCATTCCGCGACGCTACCATCCTCATGCCGCCACAACGGATTACGCCAGTCCGGCGCATTCTGACTTAATTCAATGACCCGCGCTTCATCGATTTCTACGCCAAGCCCGGGCTTCATTAATGGTTTAAAGAAACCGCCTTCCATATTGAAGTCGTCTTTATTTTTCACAAAGTCGAGTAATTCCGCGCCCTTGTTATAGTGAATGCCCATACTTTGCTCCTGGAAGACGGCGTTATAGGAGACAAAATCGACGTGCAGGCAGGCGGCAAGCGCAACAGGCCCCAGCGGGCAGTGCGGCGCCAGCGCCACGTCGTAGGCTTCGGCCATTCCGGCGATTTTATAGCACTCGGTAATACCGCCCGCGTGCGACAGATCGGGTTGGAGAATGGCCAGCCCACCGGCTTCCAGCACGCGTTTAAACTCGAAGCGCGAGAACATGCGTTCGCCCGCCGCGATAGGAATCGAGGTTTGCGCCGCCAGCCGCGGATAATATTCCGCCTGCTCAGCAAGAACCGGCTCTTCAATAAACAGCGGGCGATATTGCTCCAGCTCTTTAATCAGCACCTTCGCCATTGGCGCGCTAACGCGGCCGTGAAAATCGAGACCGAACTCAATTTCATTGCCGAACGCTTCGCGAATTTGCGCGACGGTATTCACCGCCGCATCCACCGCGCGAGAATTATCGATCAGCCCCAGCTCTTCGCAGCCGTTTAATTTGAAGGTATCAAAACCAATACAGCGCAGCTTCTTGATGCCATCAATCACCTCTGCCGGACGGTCGCCGCCAACCCAGCTGTAGGCTTTGATTTTGTCACGCACCAGGCCGCCCATTAGCTGCCAGACCGGCGCGTTCAGCACTTTGCCTTTAATATCCCACAGCGCCTGGTCGATACCGGCGATGGCGCTCATTAAAATCGGGCCGCCGCGGTAAAAGCCCGCGCGGTACATCACCTGCCACAGGTCGTTAATCCGCGCCGGATCCTGGCCTATGAGATATTCGCCGAGCTCATGCACCGCCGCCTCTACGGTGCGCGCGCGCCCTTCAATCACGGGCTCGCCCCAGCCAACCACGCCTTCGTCGGTTTCAATTTTTAGAAACATCCAGCGCGGGGGTAAACGATACGTGGTGAGTTTGGTTATTTTCATTGCACTGCCTCTCGATACGCTTTAACAAATGCTGCCGCCTGCCGTTGGGTACGCTCTACGGATTGGCCAGCGCGATAGAGATCGCTGCCCAGCCCGGCACCGGTACAGCCTGCTTTTATCCACTGCGCCAGATTTTCCGGCGTCACGCCGCCCACCGCAAAAACGGGCACCTCCGGCGGCAAAACGGCCTTTAGCGCTTTGATGTAATCAGGGCCAAAAGCCGAAGATGGGAAGACTTTCAACGCCTGAGCCCCGGCGTCCAGCGCGGCGAACGCCTCCGTCGCCGTCGCGCATCCGGGACAAACCGTCATGCCGTAGCTCACCGCACGGCGAATGACCTCCGGCTGAATATTGGGCGTGACGATAAGCCTGCAGCCCATTCGGGCAAGCTGGTCCACCCGCTCTGCATTAAGCACGGTGCCCGCGCCAATCAGCGCCTTATCACCATAAGCCTCAACAACGGCGGGAATACTCTTTTCCCACTGCGGTGAGTTAAGCGGAATTTCAACGGCGTCGAAGCCGGCGTCGATCGCCGCCCCCACGTGCGCCAGCGCCTCTTCCGGCGTAATCCCGCGCAGGATAGCGATAAGCGGTAAGTTAGTTTGCCACTGCATGGATGATGCTCCTTATTCCTGTCTGAAATGCGTTGTCGCCCGACACCACGCTGGTCTGACGGCCAATGGCGCTCAGTGCCTGCTGATAGCGGTTCGCCAGCGCCTCGCCGGCGACAATGGTGACCTGCTGGTCGCGAAAGCGTTGGCTCAGGGTGGCGACTTCCGCGCCAATCAGCAGTCCCGACAGAAACTCGCCGACATGCGCGCGCGGCAGCGAACCCAGCACGTGTGAAGCGCGAACTTCAAAAAGCTGCGGCAGGATGTCTGGCGAATGCAGGCCGCGCTCCAGCCCGGCGTTAAACGCGTCAGGAGCGGAGACCTGCTCCGGTAACCCGGCGCCGACCAGCGAGTGGCGCAGCAGCAGGTGGTGAAGTTCGCCGGTCATCACCGTGCGAAAGTCGTTAATTTGTTGGCGGTCTGCCTGCACCCATTTGCAGTGGGTGCCGGGCATCACGTAGACGGAAGAAGGGGCTATCGCCCGCGCGCCGAGGAGCTGAGTCTCTTCGCCGCGCATCACATTATGGTTATCGTCGCGAGAGACGCTGAGTCCGGGAATAATCCAGACGTTGTCGCTAACGGCAGTTAATTGTTCACCAATGGCGGAGAAATGAACGGGAACCGGCAAGTAGGGTACCGCCTGCCAGCCGACGTTACTGCCGACCATTCCTGCCATCACCGCCGGGGTCGCGCCGTCGCGCCAGCCCCGGGTTATTTCGCTAAACACCGCGGCGGGGGAGTGTCCGTTCAGACGCGTGACGCCTGCTTCCGATTGCCTGCTCTCCAGGCACCGTTCGCCCTGATAGAGCCAGGCGCGCAGGTTGGTCGATCCCCAGTCAATTGCGATGTAGCGAGATGTCATGTGATTTCCTTTAACCTTCGTGTCGAGCTGGCGATCATGGTGAGCGCCGCCTGCTCCGCCGCTTCGCTGTCCTGATGCCGGATGGCGTCAAACAGCGCCTTATGTTCCTGGAGCGTTTTCGGCATGTTAGCCTCATCGCCCATCCACGTTCTTTCAAATACCGCCCGCTGTAGCGAGCTGATCGCCACGTTGAGCTGCTGCAGAACCGGGTTATGCACCGACTGCAGCACCGCCTCGTGATAGCGAATATCCGCTTCGTTAAACGCTTCCCTGTCCTGGTTATTGGCGATCATGTCGTTGAGCGCGTCTTCTATTTGCGCCAGGTCGCTCGACGTCGCGCGCTCTGCCGCCCAGCGGGCGATCGCGGGTTCAACCAGGTTACGTACCTCGCTCATCGCGCTAATCAGCCGCGGGTCGTAATCACTCTCCAGCACCCACTGTAAAACGTCGGTGTCGAGATAATTCCACTGGTTGCGCGGGGTAACGAACGCGCCGCGATAGCGCTTCATTTCAATCAGCCGTTTAGCCATCAACGAACGGAACACTTCGCGAATGATATTGCGCGAGGTGGCAAACTCCTCACACAGGTCGGCTTCAGCGGGCAGCGCAGAGCCGGGAACGTATTTGCCGCTGACAATCTGCTTGCCCAGCGTGATGAAGATGCGATCGGTTTTATTGAGAGTCATGGAAAGTCCTTGTGCTCTGGATGTCTCTCTACTTTACCGCGACAGGCGGTTTTAACCGCAACTTTGTAGTACTAACGTGATGTCACTCGTCATTGCTATGGACACAATGTAGTACAACACAAACATGTTGTACTACAATTTAGATCACAAAAACGACAATTCGGTTTGGTGATTTTGCGGCGGGGTAAACTCAGGGCATAAAAAAACCCGCGATTAACGCGGGTTTTTCAGAAAGAGATTTTTAGTTTAAGACATATTTTTCAATAGCATATGCCACACCGTCTTCCAGGTTGGATTTGGTGATAAAGTTTGCCGCTTCTTTGACGGCCGGAATCGCGTTATCCATCGCCACACCGACGCCAGCGTATTCAATCATCGCGATGTCGTTTTCCTGATCGCCAATCGCCATCACCTCTTCCGGCTGGATGCCCAGCGCATCGGCCAGCGATTTCACGCCGGTACCTTTGGTGACGCGTTTATCAAGAATTTCAAGGAAGTACGGCGCGCTTTTCAGCACGGTGTACTTCTCTTTCACCTCAGCCGGAATGCGGGCGATAGCCTTGTCCAGAATCGCCGGCTCATCGATCATCATCACTTTCAGCAGCTGGATATTCGGATCCATCTTTTCGGCTTCGCAGAAGACCAGCGGGATCGTCGCCACGTAGGATTCATGTACCGTGTAATAGCTCACATCGCGGTTCGCGGTATACAGGGTGTTACGATCGAGCGCGTGGAAGTGGGAGCCGACATCGCGGGCCAGCTGTTCCAGATAGCGGTAGTCGTCGTAGCCCAGCGCGGTTTGCGCAACGGTACTGCCGTCGCTCGCCTTCTGCACTAAAGCACCGTTATAGGTGATGCAGTAATCTCCTGGCTGCTCCATATGCAGTTCTTTCAGATAGCTGTGCACGCCAGCGTAAGGACGGCCGGTGGTCAGCACCACGTTGACGCCGCGTTCACGGGCTGCGGCAATCGCGGTTTTCACCGCAGGAGAGATAGTGTGGTCAGGCAGCAGCAGCGTGCCGTCCATATCGATTGCAATCAGTTTAATAGCCATGAAATCCCCGGGTAAGATGAGTCCTTACTCATGCTAACGCGATTAAGCCCACAAAAATAGAGCTACATTGCGCAGCAGAACCCCCCCTTTTAGGCAAGATCCGGGGAACGGGGTCTTACTCGCGGGTGAGCACGATTTTGCCAAACGCACCGCGATCGAGGTGTTCAAGCGCCTGCGCAAGCTGGTTAAAGCGGTAACGGTGCTCAATCACCGGTTTCAGCCTGGTCACGTCAACGGCGCGGACAAAATCTTCCAGCGCGCGGCGGTGCCCAACGCCAATACCTTGAATCACCGGGGATTTCAGCAACAGTTCGCCTGCCGGTAGCGAGATTTCACTGCCGGCCAGCACGCCGATGACCGAAATACGCCCATGAACCGCCACGGCGCGCAGGGAATGCCTCAGGTTCTCCCCGCCAACGGTTTCAATGATGTGGTCGATGCCGCGATCGTTCGTCAGTTCGTATATCCCTTCAGCCCAGTCGCCCTTAAGCCGGTTGATGCCATAATCGGCGCCGAGTTGTTTGGCCCGCGCCAGTTTTTCATCGCTCCCGGACGTGACAAAAACCTCTGCCCCCTGCGCTTTGGCAATTTGCAAAGCGAATATCGCCACACCGCCCGTGCCCTGCACCAGTACCGATTGCCCGGCGCGTAAATGACCGCGCTCCACCAGCGCGAACCATGCGGTAAGCCCGGCGCACGGTAACGTGCTGGCCTCGGCGTCATCCAGGGTTTCCGGGGCGGCCACCAGCCCGTTTTCATTCACAATCACGTACTCAGACAGCATGCCCTGGAAGTAACCGCCGGTCGTTTTATAGGGCAAAGTGCGGGCGTCCGCTGTTGGCCTACCGTCGATCCACTCCGGGAAAAAGGTCGAGATGACGCGAGCGCCGGGTGTGAAACGCGTGACGCCCTCACCCGTACTTTCCACCACGCCCGCCATATCGGACGCCGGCGTAAACGGGAAGGAAAGCGCAATCGGCATGGTGCCTTCAATGACCATTTTATCGCGATAGTTGAGCGCAACGGCATTCACCCGTACGCGGACTTCACCCGGCCCTGCCTGCGGAACAGGCGCCTGGATGAGTTTGAGGTTGTCGCGCCCGAGGGCGTCCATGGACCAGCGTTGCATTGTCTCAGTCATTTTTTCTCTCCTGCCATTAAATAAGCTTCAGGAGCGACAGTCTACCGTTGACTCAGGGTCGCCAGTGGCGATAAGTTTTCCCATTATTGATGAAAGAAAAGATACAATCCGTGACCGATACGCTGAAGGATATTCCGGTTTTTGTGGCCGCCGTTGAGGCGGGGAGTTTTGCTCAGGCCGCAATCCGTTTGCATTTGTCGCGTTCGGCGGTGGGAAAGAGCATCGCTCGCCTTGAGGAGCGACTGGGGGTACGTCTGTTTCAACGTACGACCCGCAGCCAGAGCCTGACCGACAACGGCGCCCTTTTTTATGAACACTGCCTGCGCGCGCTGGAGGAAATTCGGGGCGCAGAATCGCTGCTGGAAACGGGGAAACAGCAGGTCAGTGGCCGCCTGCGCGTGGCCATGCCGGTGCTGTTTGGCCGCCAGTGCGTCGCCCCGCTGCTGATCGCGCTGGCGCAGGAACATCCAGGCCTTGAGCTGGAGATGTCATTCAGCGATCGCGTGGTGGATCTCGTCGAGGAAGGGTTTGATATGGCGGTGCGTAACGGCACGCTTCAGGACAGCAGCGTTCTGGTCGCCAGAAGACTGGGAGAACACCGCATGGTGCTGTGCGCCGCGCCGGATTATCTGCTGAAGAAGGGCACGCCGCAAAGCGTTGATGATTTACCCCATCATGCGGCCATTAACTATCTGCAGGCCGGCAGAGTGCTCTCCTGGCAGCTGATGGATAGCGAAGGTGCCTCGCACACCTTCACTCCCCGTTCATCGCTCAATATGGATGATTTGCAGGCGATCTGCGACGCTGCGCTGGCCGGACACGGCATTGCATGGCTGCCCTGCTGGATGGTCAGCAAAGAAATTCATCAGGGAAAACTCGTTCCGCTGTTAAAGCAGGCGCCGGATGTGCGCTTCGACGTTCACGCGGTCTGGCAACAGACGCCGCATCTACCGCTGAGGGTGAGAATTGCCGTCGATACGCTCGCCAGCCGCTTACCGTCCGTGATGTCGCTGGACAGGCCTGAGCCCACAAAAAAGCCGCGCTAAACGCGCGGCCTGAGTATGGCGGTGTACGACGATTAAATATCGATGTTTGCCGCTTTGAGGGCGTTCTCTTCGATAAAGGCGCGACGCGGTTCAACGGCGTCCCCCATCAGGGTCGTGAACAGCTGGTCAGCGGCAATCGCGTCCTTGACGGTCACGCGCAGCATGCGGCGGCTGTCCGGATCCATGGTAGTTTCCCACAGCTGATCCGGGTTCATCTCACCAAGACCTTTATAGCGCTGGATAGAGAGGCCGCGACGGGACTCCTTCACCAGCCAGTCCAGCGCCTGCTCGAAGCTGGCCACCGGCTGACGACGTTCGCCGCGCTCGATAAAGGCATCGTCTTCAATCAGACCGCGCAGCGTTTCGCCCAGCGCGCAGATACGGTGGTATTCCGGCCCGGTGACAAACTCATGATCCAGCGGATAATCGGTATCCACGCCGTGGGTACGCACGCGAACGATCGGCTCAAACTGCTGCAGCTCGGCGTTCTCGCGGACATCAAATTTCCACTGGCTGCCGTGCTGCTCTTTCTCGTTCAGCTCGCTCACCAGGGCGTTGATCCAGCGCGTTACGGTCTGCTCGTTCGCCAGGTCGGCCTCCGCCAGCGTAGGCTGATAGATAAGCTCTTTCAGCAGGGCTTTCGGGAAGCGACGCTCCATACGACCGATCATTTTCTGCGTGGCGTTATACTCGGCAACCAGTCTCTCCAGCGGCTCGCCGGCCAGGGCCGGCGCGTTGGCGTTGGTATGCAAAGTGGCGCCATCCAGCGCGATGGAGATTTGGTACTGATCCATCGCTTCGTCGTCTTTAATGTACTGTTCCTGCTTGCCTTTCTTCACTTTGTACAGCGGCGGCTGGGCAATGTAGACGTGTCCGCGCTCAACGATTTCCGGCATCTGGCGATAGAAGAAGGTCAGCAGCAGCGTACGAATGTGCGAGCCGTCGACGTCCGCATCGGTCATGATGATGATGCTGTGGTAGCGCAGTTTGTCCGGGTTGTACTCATCGCGGCCAATGCCGCAGCCCAGCGCGGTAATCAGCGTCGCCACTTCCTGAGACGCGAGCATTTTGTCAAAGCGCGCTTTCTCAACGTTAAGGATTTTACCTTTCAGCGGAAGAATCGCCTGGTTCTTACGGTTACGCCCCTGTTTCGCAGAGCCGCCCGCAGAGTCCCCTTCCACTAAGTACAGTTCAGAGTGCGCGGGGTCGCGTTCCTGACAGTCCGCCAGCTTGCCCGGCAGGCCAGCCAGATCCAGCGCGCCTTTACGGCGAGTCATTTCACGCGCGCGACGTGCGGCTTCGCGCGCGCGCGCCGCGTCGATGATTTTACCGACCACGATTTTGGCGTCAGACGGGTTTTCCAGCAGGTATTCGTTCAGCAGTTCGTTCATCTGCTGTTCGACCGCCGATTTCACCTCGGAAGAGACCAGCTTGTCTTTGGTCTGCGAGGAGAATTTCGGATCCGGCACCTTCACGGAGACCACGGCAATCAGGCCTTCACGGGCATCGTCGCCGGTGGCGCTGACTTTCGCTTTTTTGCTATAGCCTTCTTTATCCATGTAGGCGTTCAGGGTACGGGTCATTGCCGCACGGAAGCCTGCAAGGTGGGTACCGCCGTCGCGCTGCGGAATGTTGTTGGTAAAGCAGTAGATGTTTTCCTGGAAACCATCGTTCCACTGCAGCGCAACTTCAACGCCGATGCCGTCTTTTTCGGTGGAGAAATAGAAGATATTCGGGTGGATCGGCGTTTTGTTTTTGTTCAGATATTCGACGAACGCTTTGATACCGCCTTCGTAGTGGAAATGATCTTCTTTACCGTCGCGCTTGTCGCGCAGGCGAATCGACACCCCGGAGTTCAGGAACGACAGCTCGCGCAGGCGTTTTGCCAGAATCTCGTATTCGAATTCGACCACGTTGGTAAAGGTTTCGTAGCTCGGCCAGAAGCGAACCATGGTGCCGGTTTTTTCGGTTTCGCCGGTAACCGCCAGCGGCGCCTGCGGCACGCCGTGGGCATAAATCTGACGGTGAATTTTGTTATCGCGCTGAATGACCAGCTCCAGCTTCTGCGACAGGGCGTTAACAACGGAAACGCCTACGCCATGCAGACCGCCGGAAACTTTATACGAGTTATCATCGAATTTACCGCCCGCGTGCAGAACGGTCATGATCACTTCCGCCGCCGACACGCCCTCTTCCGGGTGAATACCGGTCGGAATACCGCGGCCGTCATCCTGTACGGAGACGGAGTTGTCGCTGTGGATAGTAACAACGATGTCTTTACAGTAACCTGCGAGCGCTTCGTCGATAGCGTTATCCACAACCTCGAATACCATGTGGTGCAGACCGGTGCCGTCATCCGTGTCGCCGATATACATACCCGGGCGCTTACGCACCGCATCCAGCCCTTTCAGGACTTTGATACTGGAGGAGTCATAAGAATTCGACATCAACGTTTCTCGCTCATTTCATCTTAGGTTAATCCGCTATTTTACCCTTTTCCACGGTAAACATCTTCGAATTTTCGTCCGACATGTCCATAACGTGTTCAGCGCTAATGGCGCTGACGAAAACCTGCGACTGCGTGGCTTTTAAGCGGCTGGCCAGCAGCCCGCGCCGCGCGTCGTCAAGTTCCGAGGCAAAATCATCAATCAGGTACAGGCAGCGCCGCCCGCTTTCACGGGTCAGAAACTCGCCTTGCGCCAGTCGTAGGGCGCACATCAGCAGCTTAAGCTGCCCGCGTGACAATGTATCCTCTACCGGCGCGCCGTCAGCACGAATGCGGAAATCCGCTTTGTGCGGGCCGTGGGCGGTATAGGTTAGCATGCGGTCGCGTTCGAAATTTCGCTCCAGCACCTCGGCATAATCCGTTTCTTTCTCCCAGCCGCGCTGGAAAGAGAAGGTGAGAGCAAACTCCGGTAAAAACTGCCGACAGGTATCCGCCATGTCTTCGACGATAGCGGCACTGTATTCGGCCCGCCAGCGGCTGATTTGCTCCGCCAGCGGTATCAGCTCCAGATCCCAGGGCCGCAGCTGTGCATAGCGGCTGACCTGACGCAGCGCGGCGTTGCGCTGCTTCACCAGGCGCTTCAGGTTGCTCCAGGCGGTAAAGAATCCGGCTTCGTTGTGGAAGCATCCCCAGTCAAGGAACGCTCTTCTGTATTTGGGGCCGCCGTTGAGTAAAGTAAACCCCTCGGGCGTAATCAGCTGCATCGGCATCAGGTGCGCCAGCTCCGCCACTTTATGCCCGTCAGTGCCGTCGATACGCACCTTGCTGTCGCCCTGCTTATCTTTCGTCAGGCCGATGGCGACTTCTCGCTCTTCGCCCTGCAGGCGACCGTGCAGAACAAATGACTCCTGCTCGTGACGAATCACGCGGCCAATCTGCAAGCTACGAAACGCCCGACCGTGGCCGAGCGTATAGATAGCTTCAAGCACGCTGGTTTTGCCGCTGCCGTTAGCGCCAACCAGGAAGTTAAAGCCGGGGGATAGGGCGAGATCCGCATTTTCAATATTGCGGAAGTCTTTGATTAGAAGTCGGGATAGCGACATATCAGCTCGTCATCATTCAAGGGGCGTGGGTGTCGCAGCCAGTTCGTCTACCGCCAGCGCGCAGAAAGCGGAGCGTACACGAAGTACGTGAGCATTTCGAGCACTGCCGGAAGGCGAAATGGCAAGTAAACCAGCCCCTTTGCAGATTCTACAATCGCATAGGCATGACGACATAGGCTGCGGATTGAGAAGCCGCATCCTCAATCTGCACGCTCGACACGGAATCGGTCAGCAGAATACGCACATTCTCGCACTTCAGCGCGTTAAGCACATCCAGTACATAGCTGACGTTAAAGCCGATTTCCATCTCAGTCCCGGCATAGGTGACGTCCAGAATCTCTTCCGCTTCTTCCTGTTCCGGGTTATTGGCGGTGATTTTCAGCTGATTTTCACTGACGTAAAGGCGCACGCCGCGGAATTTTTCGTTAGAAAGAATCGCCGCGCGGGCAAAGGCCTGCTTGAGAATATCGCAGCCGGCATCCAGGTGCTTATCCGGGTTTTTCGGCAGTACGCGGCGATAGTCAGGGAAACGACCATCCACCAGCTTTGAAGTGAAGATAAAGTCGCCAACGTGAGCGCGGATATTGTTGCTGCCGATCTGCACGCGCAGCGGGGTATCGCCGCCGTCGAGCATACGCATCAGCTCAATCACGCCTTTACGCGGTACGATCACCGAATGATTGGGCAGGGACTCTTCCAGCGGCATCGAGCAAACCGCCAGGCGGTGGCCGTCGGTCGCCACGGTGCGCAGTTCGCTGCCTTCGGTTTCAAACAGCATGCCGTTCAAGTAATAGCGAACGTCCTGGTGAGCCATCGAAAACTGCGTCGCCTCGATCAGGCGCTTCATGGTCGCCTGCGGCAGGGTAAATTCAACTTCGCTCTGCCAGTCATCAAGGTTGGGGAAATCCGCTGCTGGCAGCGTAGAGAGCGAGAAGCGGCTGCGACCGGAACGCACCAGCATACGCTCGCCTTCCAGCTGTACCGCAATCTCCGCGCCTTCAGGCAGGCCGCGGCAGATATCAAAAAATTTACGCGCCGGAACGGTTGTTGCTCCCGCTTCGTGCGGCTGAATCAGCGCAACGCGCGCGACCATTTCCATTTCCAGATCGGTACCGGTCAGCGACAGCGCGCCATCGGTAACCTGAAGGAGCAGGTTGCCAAGAATCGGTAGCGTCGGACGACCACCTAAAGGACCGCTCACCTGTTGCAGCGGTTTTAATAAATGTTCACGTTCTACGGTAAATTTCATAGCGTCACGAGGATAATGTTCTGATTAAATTGGAAAAATCTTCTTTGATATCGTGGCTTTCTTCACGCAGTTGCTCAATCTTACGGCAAGCGTGCAGGACGGTGGTATGGTCGCGGCCGCCAAACGCATCGCCGATTTCCGGCAGACTGTGGTTGGTCAGCTCTTTTGCCAGCGCCATCGCCATCTGGCGGGGGCGCGCCACCGAACGGGAGCGGCGTTTAGACAGCAGGTCCGCTACCTTAATTTTGTAATACTCCGCCACCGTCTTTTGAATATTGTCGATGGTGACCAGTTTTTCCTGCAAAGCCAACAGATCGCGCAGCGCTTCGCGTACGAAATCGATGGTGATCGCCCGGCCGGTAAAGTTGGCGTTGGCGATAACGCGGTTCAGCGCCCCTTCCAGCTCACGTACGTTAGAGCGCAGGCGCTTGGCAATGAAGAACGCCACTTCGCCCGGCAGGCGGATGTCGTTTTCATCGGCTTTTTTCATCAGGATCGCCACGCGGGTTTCCAGCTCAGGCGGCTCGATCGCAACCGTCAGCCCCCAGCCGAAGCGTGATTTCAGACGATCTTCAACCCCGTTGATCTCCTTCGGATAGCGATCCGACGTCAGGATGATCTGCTGATTGCCTTCCAGCAGGGCGTTAAAGGTGTGGAAAAACTCTTCCTGCGAGCGCTCTTTATTAGCAAAAAACTGAATGTCATCGATCAGCAGTGCGTCAACGGAGCGGTAATAGCGCTTAAATTCTTCAATGGCGTTGTTTTGCAGGGCTTTTACCATGTCCTGTACAAAACGCTCGGAGTGCATGTAAACCACTTTCGCATTGGGTTTACGCGCCACAATTCCGTTACCCACCGCATGTAAAAGGTGCGTTTTACCCAGGCCGGTGCCGCCATAAAGAAACAGCGGGTTGTACGCGCCGCCGGGATTATCCGCAACCTGACGCGCCGCCGCGCGAGCCAGCTGGTTGGATTTACCTTCGACGAAGTTATCAAACGTATGTTTGACGTTGACGTTAGAGCGGTAGGTCGGTTCTGCCGGCGCCGGAACGTTATCCCAGCCCGGACGCACGATAGTGGGCGCAACGCGCGCCGTCTGGATCTGCTGCGCAGGCGCTGCGGCCGCAACGCTTACCGTACCTCTCTGCATCTGAACGGCAGGCTTAGCGCCCACCTCAAACCGCAGCTGTGGGGCATCCGCACCGCAAAAATCATTGAGGAGTCCATTGATATTATTGAGGTATTTATCCCTTACCCAATCGAGCACAAAACGGTTTGGCGCATACAGTGCCAGCGTGTTATCGCTCAATTCCGCCTGCAAAGGGCGTATCCACATGCTGAATTCTGTGGCTGGTAACTCATCCTGCAATCGGGCAAGACACTGCTGCCAAAGCGAAAGTGACACGGCGGACTCCACTCGAACAAAAATCGATATATAAAGAGAAACTGAAACAATCGTGATTGTTGGCACACGTCGACAAGACCCTGCATAGCCGAAAAGCCCCTGCACAAAAGGGGTGACGTGCGAACCGCTATCTGCGGTTATTACCCGATGCGGATCTCTGGATCCCGATCGGGACCGGGGATCATAGCCTAAACTGAGAAAGAGATCTTGTGTTTCTCAACAGATTCTTCCCGATTTATCCACAGGAAGGATCGAAGCTGGGTAAGTGTAATCGATCCTGGCTGGAGTGGAGCACGATTTCAGCCGCATATTGGAAAAATTAATGAACTATCCTGGTTTTGGGCTTAATCGATCTAACAAAGATCCTTTGCGATCCTTGCGCTTTATCCACCAGGTCGTATAATCCACCACCCGGCGCGTAATGCCCGTTTTCCGCAGCGTGCCATCGCCTGTTTTTTGTGCGGCAAGGTGCGAGAAATAAGGAAAGAGAATTGACTCCGGAGTGTACAATTATTACAATCCGGCCTCTTTAATCACCCACGCTGAGGCGTAGGCCGTTCGAAATTCGTTCGGATTTACGCGAAAGTCAGTGAAATTATTTAAGTTTAGGTAGAAATCGCCATGAAACGCACTTTTCAACCGTCTGTACTGAAGCGCAACCGTTCTCACGGCTTCCGTGCTCGTATGGCTACTAAAAATGGTCGTCAGGTTCTGGCACGTCGTCGTGCTAAAAGCCGCGCTCGTCTGACCGTTTCCAAGTAATAAAGCTAACCCTGAGTGGTTAAGCTCGCATTTCCCAGGGAGTTACGCTTGTTAACTCCCAGTCATTTCACTTTCGTCTTCCAGCAGCCATTACGGGCTGGCACGCCGCAAATCACCATCCTCGGCCGCCAAAATTCGCTGGGGCATCCCCGCATCGGTCTTACCGTCGCCAAGAAAAACGTCAAGCGCGCGCATGAACGCAATCGGATTAAACGTCTGACGCGTGAAAGCTTCCGTTTACGTCAACATGAACTCCCGCCAATGGATTTCGTGGTGGTGGCGAAGAAAGGGGTTGCCGACCTCGATAACCGTGCTCTCTCGGAAGCGTTGGAAAAATTATGGCGCCGCCACTGTCGCCTGGCTCGCGGGTCCTGATAGGCCTGATTCGGGTCTATCAGCGCCTGATTAGTCCGCTACTCGGGCCGCACTGTCGTTTCACGCCGACCTGTTCTCAATACGGAATTGAGGCATTGCGCAGGTTTGGATTGATAAAAGGCAGTTGGTTGACGGTGAAACGCGTATTAAAATGCCACCCTTTACACCCTGGTGGTGACGATCCCGTCCCGCCTGGACCATTTGATACCAGAGAACACTAACGATGGATTCGCAACGCAATCTTCTTATCATCGCTTTGTTGTTCGTGTCTTTCATGATCTGGCAAGCCTGGGAGCAGGATAACAATCCTCAACCCCAGCAGCAGACCACGCAGACAACGACCACAGCAACGGGTAGCGCCGCCGACCAGGGCGTACCGGCCAGTGGCCAGGGGAAACTGATTACGGTAAAAACCGATGTGCTTGACCTGACCATCAACACCCGCGGTGGTGATGTTGAGCAAGCGCTGCTTCTGGATTATCCGAAAGAGCTGAAGTCAACTGAGCCGTTCCAGCTTCTGGAAACCACGCCGCAGTTTACCTATCAGGCGCAGAGCGGCCTGACCGGTCGTGATGGCCCGGACAACCCGGCTAACGGACCGCGTCCGTTGTATAACGTCGATAAAGATGCGTTTGTGATGGCTGATGGCCAGAACGAAATCGTCATTCCTCTGACGTACACCGATAAAGCAGGCAACGTATTCACTAAAACTTTCACCCTGAAGCGCGGTGAATATGCGGTGAACGTCGGCTATAGCGTGCAGAACGCCAGCGAAAAACCGCTGGAACTGTCGACCTTTGGCCAGCTGAAGCAAACCGCCAACCTGCCGACGCATCGCGACACGCAGACCGGCGGCCTGACGACGATGCACACCTTCCGTGGCGCGGCGTACTCAACGTCTGAAACGAAGTACGAAAAATACAAATTCGATACTATCGTCGATAACGAAAACCTGAACGTCAGCACCAAAAACGGCTGGGTTGCCATGCTGCAGCAGTACTTTACTACCGCATGGGTTCCGCAGAACACCGGTACTAACAACTTCTACACCGCGAATCTCGGCAACGGTATTGTGGCAATCGGCTACAAATCTCAGCCGGTTCTGGTGCAGCCGGGTCAAACCGATAAGCTGGAAAGCACCCTGTGGGTCGGCCCGGCTATTCAGGACAAAATGGCTGCCGTTGCGCCGCATCTTGACCTGACCGTCGACTACGGCTGGCTGTGGTTTATCTCTCAGCCGCTGTTCAAACTGCTGAAATGGATCCATAGCTTCCTGGGCAACTGGGGCTTCTCCATCATCGTCATCACCTTTATCGTTCGTGGCATCATGTACCCGCTGACTAAAGCGCAGTACACCTCCATGGCGAAGATGCGTATGCTGCAGCCGAAGATTCAGGCAATGCGCGAGCGTCTGGGCGACGACAAGCAGCGTCAAAGCCAGGAAATGATGGCCCTGTATAAAGCTGAGAAGGTTAACCCGCTGGGTGGCTGCTTCCCGCTGATTATCCAGATGCCAATCTTCCTTGCGCTGTACTACATGCTGAGCGCCTCGGTTGAACTGCGTCATGCGCCGTTTATCCTGTGGATCCACGACCTGTCTGCGCAAGACCCGTACTACATCCTGCCGATCATCATGGGCGCGACGATGTTCTTCATCCAGAAGATGTCTCCGACCACCGTGACCGACCCGATGCAGCAGAAGATCATGACCTTTATGCCGGTCATCTTCACGGTGTTCTTCCTGTGGTTCCCGTCCGGTCTGGTGGTTTACTATATCGTCAGCAACCTGGTCACCATTATTCAGCAGCAGCTGATTTACCGTGGTCTGGAGAAGCGTGGCCTGCATAGCCGCGAGAAGAAAAAATCCTGATACTCTTGAATTATTTTGAGTATTTACGGTAACGTTAATGCCAGAGAAGGCGGTCATTAGACCGCCTTTTTTACATCTACATAGAGAGTCACCATGAGCCATAACGACACTATCGTCGCCCAGGCAACCCCACCGGGACGCGGTGGTGTGGGCATTCTGCGCATCTCTGGCCTGAAGGCGCGCGACGTTGCGCAGGCGGTGCTGGGCAAGCTGCCGAAGCCGCGCTATGCCGACTACCTGCCGTTTAAAGACAGCGACGGCAGCGCGCTGGATCAGGGGATTGCGCTGTGGTTCCCCGGCCCGAACTCCTTTACCGGCGAAGACGTGCTGGAGCTTCAGGGCCACGGCGGCCCCGTTATCCTCGACCTGCTTCTGAAACGCATTCTGACGCTGCCGGGCGTGCGCATCGCCAGGCCCGGCGAGTTCTCCGAGCGCGCGTTTTTAAACGACAAGCTCGACCTGGCACAGGCAGAAGCCATTGCCGACCTGATCGACGCCAGCTCCGAGCAGGCGGCGCGTTCTGCGCTGAATTCGCTGCAGGGCGCATTCTCCACTCGCGTAAACCATCTTGTGGAAGCGCTGACGCACCTGCGCATCTACGTGGAAGCGGCCATTGATTTCCCGGACGAAGAGATCGACTTCCTCTCCGATGGCAAAATCGAAGCCCAGCTAAACGACGTTATCGCCGATCTTGACGCCGTGCGCGCCGAAGCGCGCCAGGGCAGCCTGCTGCGCGAAGGGATGAAGGTCGTCATTGCCGGGCGGCCGAACGCCGGGAAATCAAGCCTGCTGAACGCGCTGGCGGGCCGGGAGGCGGCTATCGTCACCGATATTGCCGGTACCACCCGCGACGTGCTGCGCGAGCATATCCATATCGACGGTATGCCGCTGCACATCATTGATACCGCCGGCCTGCGCGATGCGAACGATGAGGTCGAACGTATCGGCATCGAACGCGCCTGGCAGGAGATTGAACAAGCCGATCGCGTGCTGTTTATGGTCGATGGTACCACCACCGATGCGACCGATCCGGCGGATATCTGGCCAGATTTTATCGCCCGTCTACCGAAAAACCTGCCGATTACCGTGGTGCGCAACAAGGCGGATATCACCGGCGAAACGCTGGGGCTGAGCGAAGTGAATGACCACTCACTTGTTCGCCTTTCGGCGCGTACCGGCGAGGGCGTAGACGTGCTGCGTAATCATCTCAAGCAGAGCATGGGCTTTGAAACCAATATGGAAGGCGGCTTTCTGGCGCGCCGCCGCCATCTGCAGGCGCTGTCCGACGCCGCAGAGCATCTTCAGCAGGGTAAAGCGCAGCTGCTGGGCGCCTGGGCTGGCGAGCTGCTGGCGGAAGAGCTGCGCCTGGCCCAGCAGAGCCTGAGCGAAATCACCGGCGAGTTTACCTCCGACGACCTGCTGGGACGCATTTTCTCAAGTTTCTGTATCGGTAAATAAGCTCAGTATGTGAGCATTGACTAACCCGCATTAACGTCCTGTTAAAGCGGGTTAATTTTTTCCTTTAGCGTCTTCACGGCGTATCGCTTTGTCTATTACCCTTATCGGTACCCCCACTTACCGGATACGACAATGATGGCTGATTACACCTTTATTGATACCGTCCCTTCGGCGGAAGATTTTTGTCGCCTGCGCGTCATATCAGGTATGTCGCCGCGCCCGCTGGAAGGCGCCCGCGCGGGTCTGCCGCGTAGCTGCTACGGCGTGCATGTCCTCTATGCGGACGTGCCCGTTGGTATGGGACGCATCGTCGGCGACGGCGCGCTGAACTTTGAAATCGTCGACGTCGCCGTGGACCCGGCCCATCAGGGAAAAGGTCTCGGTCGCCAGATCATGCAGAAAATCGTCTCCTGGCTGGATGAAAACGCGGTTAAAGGGGCATACGTCTCGCTGGTGGCGGATGTTCCCGAACTGTACGCCAAATTTGGGTTTTCCTGCGTCAGGCCAGAAAGTGAAGGTATGGCAAAGATCTGGAAATAATGCGGGACGCGATCGCTTGATTGGAAATATCAAAAAGCGATATAAAAACAAATAATTAAATTATCGCTGCACATCTTTCAACCGTTTTTCCTCCCAGGAAATCGTTGTTGTCCAAATGGCAACTCGTACTCCCGCACGAACCCCACTATTCTGTACCGCATTCTTATGCGAGGGGTTCTATGGCACGCTTTCTTATCTGCAGTTTTGCGCTGGTTCTGCTTTATCCATCCGGCATCGATATGTATCTGGTCGGTCTACCGCGCATTGCGCAGGATCTGGGGGCCAGTGAAGCGCAGCTGCATATCGCCTTTTCGGTTTATCTGGCGGGAATGGCCGCGGCGATGCTGTTTGCGGGTCGTATCGCCGATAAATCAGGGCGCAAGCCGGTGGCGATTTTCGGTGCCGTTGTCTTCATACTGGCCTCCCTTCTCTGCTCGCAGGCGCAGGTCAGCGCCCACTTCCTGGCTGGGCGTTTTATTCAGGGGATTGGCGCGGGCAGCTGCTACGTCGTCGCCTTTGCGGTGCTGCGCGATACCCTCGACGATCGCCGCCGGGCGAAGGTGCTTTCCCTCCTTAACGGTATCACCTGCATTATTCCGGTACTGGCGCCGGTACTCGGCCACCTGATTATGCTGAAATACCCGTGGCAGAGCCTGTTCTATACCATGACAGGCATGGGCGTTCTGGTGGGACTGCTCTCGGTCTTTATCTTGCGGGAAACGCGCCCCACAGCCGCGCCACATGCGGCGATGCAGGAAAATAATGTCCCCGAGTCGCTGCTTAACCGCTTTTTTCTCAGCCGAATAATCATAACCACCCTGAGCGTGACGGCTATCCTGACTTACGTTAACGTCTCCCCGGTGCTCATGATGGAAGTGATGGGCTTCGATCGCGGCACCTATTCCATGGCGATGGCGCTCATGGCGCTTGTTAGCATGGTGGTGTCGTTCTCAACGCCGTTCGCTTTGACGCTATTTAAGCCCCGCACCCTGATGCTGACCTCGCAGGTGCTGTTCTTTATCGCCGGCGTGCTGCTGAGCCTCTCCACCAGCCAGACGATGACGATGCTGGGTCTGGGGTTGATTTGCGCCGGGTTCTCCGCCGGCTTTGGCGTAGCAATGAGTCAGGCCCTTGGGCCATTCACCCTGCGCGCCGGCGTGGCGAGTTCTGTTTTGGGAATTGCTCAGGTCTGCGGCTCTTCACTGTGGATTTGGCTGGCGGCTATCATCGGACTCAGCGCGATGAATATGCTGATCGGGATACTTATTGCCTGTAGCATAGTGAGCATTGTTCTGATTATGGTCACCTCTCCGGCGCGGGCCGCGCAACGCTATGAAGAAACCCCTGTCGAGTCTCGATCTTAACCTGCTGCTGTGCCTGCAGCTCTTAACCCAGGAGCTCAGCGTCACCCGCACGGCGAAGCGGATGAACGTTTCGCCGTCGGCGGTGAGTAAATCGCTGGCTAAACTGCGCGTCTGGTTTGACGATCCGCTGTTTGTCAAAACGCCTCTGGGACTGTCACCCACGCCGCTGATGAGCAGTATGGAGCAGGATCTGGCGGACTGGATGCAGATGGGTAATCAGATCCTCGATAAGCCTCATCACACCATGCCGAGCGGGTTAAAGTTTGAGCTGGCGGCAGAGTCGCCGCTGCTGATGATCCTGCTGAATACGCTTTCGCAGCGGATCTACCAGCGCTATCCGCAGGCGCTGATCCGCCTGCGTAACTGGGATTATGATTCGCTGGATGCGATTATTCGCGGTGAAGTCGACATCGGTTTTTGCGGCCGGGAAACCCATCCTCGCTCCCGTGAACAGCTCAGCCTGCTGCCCTGGTATATCGATTTTGAAATCCTGTTTACCGATCTCCCGCAGGTATGGCTGCGCGCCGATCATCCCGCGCTGAACGAGGAGTGGAATCTGGACACTTTCCTGCGTTATCCGCATATCAATATCTGTTGGGAACAAAGCGATACCTGGGCGCTGGATGATGTTCTGCACGATCTGGGGCATAAACGCACCGTGGCGTTGACCGTTCCGGGTTTTGAGCAGTCGCTGTTTATGGCGGCCCAGCCTCATCATACGATGTTGGCCACCGCCCCGCGCTATTGCCAGCGTTATAATCAACAGCACCATCTGCCGCTGGTTTCACTCCCGTTGCCGCTGGAGCCGTCCCAGCTGGAGAAAATACGCGTCCCCTTCACCCTCCTGTGGCATAAGCGCAACAGCTACAATCCGAAGATCGTCTGGCTGCGAGAAACGCTCAGGCAGCTCTATACTGAACCGCTCTAGCGTTGGATTAGCCCGTCTTGCGCAATAAATTGTAAAATTTATGCAATTTATTGCGCAAGGAGTGATTTCCGCATTAAAACCTGGCAATTCTGAGCGATAATATAATTCGCAATTTTTATCATTGACCATTAATCACGGAGCGACGAATGGCAACGCATTTTGCAAGAGGGATACTCAACACCCGGGAACCGCTATCAACACGCCTGTCAGCGGCCTGTCATCAATCCGCCAGCCGCCTGCCTGAGTACCGACAAAGCCGCTATCGCGCATCACGGTCACTCCTCGCAGAACTCCTCTTTATGCTGTACGGCATCAGCGAACTTCCTGAAATTATTGACGAAGAGAATGGAAAACCCGCTTTCCGCGACGAAAATCTCCCGCGTTTTTCCATCTCCTATGCCGGGAATATTGTCGGCGTCGCGTTATCCACCGAAGGTGATTGCGGCCTGGATATGGAATTACCGCACGCCTCCCGCAGTTTACATGCCTCGCCCGACGCCGACCGCTACGTCTTTAACAGTAATGAGCGGGTATGGATTAGCAACCAGCACGATCCTGATGAAGCGCGCGCTCAGCTTGACGCACTCCGCAAAAGCGTCATGAAACTGACCGGTGAAAACGCCGTTAACCTCCAGCTTCTTCCGGGCTCCGGACGATTACGGACAAGCGGGACGCAGTCAATCGAAGCGGTGTGCGATGCCGAAACGGTGCTGGTCTGGTCCATCGCCGCCAGTCCGGATATCGGCCAGCTGAAAGTCTGGGAATATAATGGTAAAGAGGGCTGGCGCAGCCTGCCCGACGCGCAGGCTCGCGCCAAAGAGCCGTCCGCCCGGCTGATGCGTTTCACTCATTTACCGGTAGAAAAAGCCTTCTCCCTCAACTGACCGGATAACCCGGCCATCATGATGCAAAGGAGCAATCATGTCTGATACGTTGAAAGTTGTTACGTTACTCGGAAGTCTGCGCAAAGGCTCTTTTAATGCCATGGTCGCGCGTACCCTCCCCGGCATCGCGCCCGCAGGAATGGCGGTTTCCGCGTTACCGTCCATTGGCGATATTCCTCTCTATGATGCCGACGTCCAGCAGGAAGAGGGATTTCCACAAAGCGTTCAGGATATCGCTCAGCAAATTCGCGAGGCTGATGGCGTGGTTATCGTTACGCCGGAATATAACTACTCGGTTCCCGGCGGTCTGAAAAACGCCATTGACTGGCTGTCTCGCCTGCCGGAACAGCCGCTATCCGGTAAGCCGGTACTGATTCAAACCAGTTCAATGGGCGCGATTGGCGGCGCGCGCTGTCAGTATCATCTGCGCCAGATTCTGGTATTCCTCGACGCAATGGTGATGAATAAGCCCGAATTTATGGGCGGCGTGATTCAGAACAAAGTGGATCCGCAGGAGGGGAAAGTCGTCGATCAGAGTACGCTCGACCATCTGTCCGGACAGCTTAGCGCTTTTGCCGAATATATTCAGCGAGTTAAAGCCTGACAGACGCCGTCACACTCAGCCGTTCTGGCGAGTGTGACGGCGCGGGTATTAATGCGCGTCAATAAATACAATTTTCAGCACAAACAGCAGCGAAACCACAATCACGCATGGGCTGAGGTCGCGCAGTCGACCGGTACCGATCTTCATTACGCAGTAAGAGATAAAGCCTAAGGCAATACCTTCCGTAATGGAGAAGCTAAACGGCATCATCACGGCGGTAATAAACGCCGGCACTGATTCGGTTAAATCATCCCACTTCACGCGCGCAAGGCTGGAGGTCATCAGGACGCCAACGTAAATCAGCGCGCCGGCTGCGGCATAGGCCGGGACCATACCCGCCAGCGGCGACAGGAAGATCACCAGCAGGAACAAGAGACCAACGACCACAGCGGTTAAGCCAGTACGTCCGCCTACGGAAACGCCCGAGGAAGATTCAATATAGGCGGTTACGGAAGAGGTGCCGATAAAGGAGCCCGCAACGGACGAGACGCTATCGACAAATAGCGCCTGCTTCATCCGCGGGAACTTACCCTGCGCATCGGCCAGACCGGCTTTATCGGTCACGCCGATCAGGGTACCGGAGGAGTCGAACAGGTTCACCAGCATAAACGAGAAGATCACGCCCGCCAGGCCGAGATTCAGCGAGCCTGCCAGGTCAACATGCCCAATGACCGTCGTGACGCTCGGCGGCATGGATACGATTCCGGTGTAGTGAACGTCGCCCAGCAGCCAGCCCAGCAGCGTGGTAACCACGATAGAAACCAGCACCGCGGCGTGGATGTTGCGGGAAGCCAGAATCGCAATAATAAAGAAGCCAAGAATGCCCAGCAGTACGCTGTGGGACGTCAGGTTGCCGATGCTCACCAGGGTTTCCGGGTTGGCGACGATCACGCCGGCGTTCTTCAGGCCCATCATACCGATGAACAGGCCAATACCGCTGGTGATACCGATACGCAGGCTAACCGGGATATTGGCGATCATCCAGTAGCGTACGCGGAAAATCGTCAACAGCAACAGGCCAACCGCCCCCCAGAAAATCGCGCCCATCCCGACCTGCCACGGCAGGCCCATTGCCTGTACCACGACAAACGCAAAGAAGGCGTTCAGTCCCATCGCCGGCGCCAGGGCCACCGGAAGGTTAGCGAACAGGCCCATCATGATGCTGCCGAACGCGGCGATCAGACAGGTTGTGACGAACACGGCGCTGGTATCCATACCCGCCACGCCGAGGATCTGTGGGTTAACAAAAACGATGTACACCATTGTCAGAAAAGTGGTGAAACCTGCAATCGCTTCGGTGCGTGCCGTCGTGCCGTGTTCACGTAGTTTGAACACGCGCTCCAGCAGACCCGGGCCAGATGACTGGCTGGTTTGTTGTTGACTCATTATCGGTTTCCGAACAAAGGAGGGAAAATTCGTCGCTATCCTATACCAAAATGCGACAATAAGGGCGGTTGTGAGATACTTTTTTTCATCGATTTTGCTTATACGGCAACGATTGCGTCTCACTAATCAGCAAGACGAAAACGTTAACTTATTAAAATGGAATCGACATGACCCAACCAGAAGCAGTATTTTTCGACTGTGACGGCACGCTGGTCGACAGCGAGGTGATCTGCTCCCGCGCCTACGTTCACATGTTCAGGGAATTCGGCATTACGCTGGATTTAGACGAGATTTTTAAGCGCTTCAAAGGCGTCAAGCTGTACGAGATTATCGACACCATTAACGCGGAGTACGGCGTTAATCTGGACAAGGCGACCCTTGAGCCGGTGTACCGCGATGAAGTCGCGCGCCTGTTTGATACTGAACTGGAAGTCATTTCTGGCGCACAGGCGCTGCTGGACGCGGTCAGCGTGCCGATGTGCGTGGTCTCCAACGGCCCGGTGAGCAAAATGCAGCACTCTCTCGGTAAAACCGCAATGCTGCACCATTTCCCGGAGCGTCTGTACAGCGGCTACGATATCCAGCGCTGGAAGCCCGATCCGGCCCTGATGCTGCATGCCGCAAAAGCGATGAACGTTAACGTCAAGAACTGCATTCTTGTCGACGACTCCAGCGCAGGCGCGCAGTCGGGGATCGCCGCAGGCATGGAAGTGTTCTACTTCTGCGCCGATCCGCATAATAAGCCGATCGAACATCCGAAGGTGACGACGTTTACCCGCCTCGAAGAGCTACCTGAGCTATGGCAGGCGCGCGGCTGGAATATAACGCGATAAACATTAAAAAAAGGATTTTTTATGAGGCAGACTAAACCGTTACCCATCTTTAAATATCATCCCGCCCCCCTGGAAACAGGGGCATTCGCGCAGGACAAAACCGTGGTTTGCCAATGCTGCGAACAACAGACTTCGGTTTATTACATCTCGCCGTTCTACTGTGTGGAAGACGTGGAGCACCTCTGTCCGTGGTGTATAGCCGACGGCTCTGCGGCGGAAAAATTTAAAGGCTGCTTTCAGGACGAATGCAGCATTGAAGGCATCCAGGGACAGTTTGATGAAGAGGGTGAATTTAACGGTAGCTTTATAAGCCCTTATAGTGAAGAGCAGGAACTTGAGCTAAAAAGCCGCACGCCCGGCTATCGAGGCTGGCAACAGGAGTTCTGGCTCGCTCACTGTGGCGATTTCTGCGCCTTTCTTGGCTATGTCGGCTGGGAAGAGATAAAAGATCGTCTCAGCGAATTTGCCGATCTTGCGGACGATTGCGCGCAGTTTGGTATGAAGTATGAAGATCTGGCGAAATATTTGCGTAATGACGGCGATTGCCAGGGATATCTGTTCCGCTGCCTGAGCTGCGGTAAATTGCGCCTCTGGGCAGATTTTTCATAATAGACCGCCCCATGCCGGGTTGACTGGAATGCCAAAAGGGCTGCCGTATTGTGGTGATTTTATTAGGGAGAGGATTTCGCCAAAATCATTCAGCTGCCGGCCAGCCATGACAACGATGCGGAAACCAGAATTGTCGTCCCCCCGGAGGCGGCGCGTTGCGCCTGTCCGGGCTACCGATCCGCATAAGGCTGCGAACACCTGGCGCAGCGCGAGCCGCTCCTACGATATTAGCGACTCAATTCCGCAGCCGCCGCTTTATCAGCCACAATCACCAGGGAAGGATGTAATTTCAGCACCGAAGCCGGAACCCGCTCGCTGACTTCGCCTTCAATCACCTGCCTTAGCGCCTGCGCTTTTGCCGCGCCGCTGACGATCAGCAGCAGGTTTTTCGCCGCCATGACGCTTTTTGGCCCCATCGTGACGTAGCTATCCGGCACCGCGGAGAAGTCGCCGCCCATCTCGCCGTGAGCGACAAGATCCACCATATCGCCGACGATAGGGACTTCCACCGTCGCATCGTGGAAGCGCGTGGTATTCGGCAAATTACCGCAAAAATGGCCGTCAGCGCCGAGACCCATCACTATCAGATCGAGGCCCCCTTCGTCCTGTAACCGCTGGTCGTGATGCCTGAAGTTTTCATGGCTGAGCGGGTGGATATTCTCTTCAGGGATTTGCGCGGGGGTGAAAAACAGGCTGCGCAGATTGTAAATGGTCACGCCTTCACGATCCTGGCCGCGGAACGGAATCTCGTCAAAGTTGTAATAATGGACCTGAGAATAGAACGATTTACCTTTAACCGCGGCCGTCAGATGTTCATACATTTTCTTCGGCGTACTGCCTGCCGTTACCGCCAGGTTCACCCTGCGCGGCGCGGTGATGTAGCCCAGAACGTGATGGCTGGCGACCAGGCTCATCTCTGCATAATCTTCCGTCACGATTAATTTCATATTGTCTCCCTCAAGGTATTGAAGATAAGGAGCCAGCGAACTGGCTCCTTCATGTTATTTGAACAACTTCTGTACGAATTCGGCGTAGGCGGGACGCCAGACGTCCATTTCATGGTTCAGGCCCGGATACTCATGATAATCAAAGTTGATTTCCTGCTTCTCCAGCTCCGCTTTCAGCCCGGCGATATCCTTGCCGGTAACCGCGTCTTTCTCACCCACGACGACGGTAAAGTTACGCAGCTGCTTGTTGATCGCCTGTGGGTTGTGTAGCTGCGCCTCTACGCCGGCATCCGGTACCGTGGTTGTCGTTACGCCGCTGAACGTCGCCAGCCAGCCGAAGCTCTCCAGATGGTTCATTCCGGAGACCAGCGCCTGATAACCGCCCTGTGACAGCCCGGCAAGCGCCCGGCCGTCCGCGTCTTTACGCACGTTAAAGCGCGCATCAATCAGCGGAATAATATCGTTCATCAGCTCTTTATCAGCCGCTTTCGCATTCAGCGGATAGAAGGTTTTACGCCGCTCCTGCGGCGGGAAGTTTTCCGCAACCGCGTCAGGAATATCGGTTTCGGTATCCGGCACCACCACCAGCATGGGCTTAATTTTGCCTTCCGCCAGCAGGTTATCCATGATTTGCGGAATACGGCCCTGATCGATAGCCGACAGTCCGCTGTCGCCAAAACCGTGATAGAAATAGAGTACCGGCAGCGGCTCGCCGGTACCGGTATAGCCCGGCGGCGTCCACACGTAGACGCGACGCTCAGCGTTCAGCGCCTTTGAATGATAGGTCAGGGTTCGTAGCTCGCCGTGAGCGACCGCGCGATCGTCAAGAATGCTGCCGGGTACCAGGATCAGGCTGGTATTCACCTGACGCTGTGGCTTCTGATAGCGGCTACCGGTATCGACGGAACGGAATCCGTCGACATCAAAATAGTATTCGTAGAGATTGGGAGCCAGCGCATCGCTTTTCCATGTCCAGACCCCCTGCTCATCTTTGCTCATATCATGCGAGACAAAGGTATCCGGCGTTGCCCCCGTTACCACGGACACCCGTTTTGCATCCGGGGCAAACAGGCGGAAGGTGATACTCTTATCGGCGTTAACCTGCGTAATATACTGGCTGACCGGGATCGCCGCGCTCGGCGTGGCCGGAAACGGCGCGGCATGAGCGGTAAACGCCGCGCCCGCCAGCGCCAGAGCGAAGTAAATAGCATGTCGTTTCATCGTTAATCCTCTTTAGAATTTTGTCCTGACCGTTGCCAGCCTTACCACCAGATTTCAGCCTGAGCGCCAACGGCAAACTGATCGTTCTTACCATCTTCAAAAATGCTGCTGGTATTGCTGTTAGCCGCCTTATCCAGGTCGATATCCTTCGCTTTAATATAAGTCGCATAGAAACGAATTTCCGGGCGGGAGGTCAGCATACTGGTATTCACTTTAAAGGTATGGAACAGGGTAGTTTTGTAGCCGGATTCGTTATATTTCTTGCCGGTACTATCTTTGTTCTGCTGCTTGAAATAGCCCAATTCAACGCCGGTCTGATTATATTTATCCCAGATCCAGGCCGGGCGCACGACGGCGCGAAGAGACTCAAAATCGGAGTGCGCGCCGGTCTCGTAGCTGTAGACATCATTACCAAAGGAGTAAACGATGGCGTTCGCCATAATGATGTCATCACTCAAATAGGTTTCCCCCTGCGAGGTCAAGCGAACGGCGGTGCCGTTGGTATGATCGCCATAGTATCTGCCGTTGAATGTGGTATACGGGCTGGATCCCGCATAGCGCGAGAAGCTGCTGGCGATGGAGTTATTTGCCAGCAGGAAGGAAAATTCGTTAAATCCGCCGTTATCAAATTTCTGCGTTAACGACGTCCCCGCCATCCAGGTATCTTTCCATTCATAATATCCATTATTACCTTCATTATATTTCTCGGATGAACTCTGATTTGCCGCGACATACCGGCCGCTGACCATCAATGACGCCTTATCCCAAAGCGGGATCTCTTTATAACGAATATCAATAGTATTGGTGTTAATTTGCTGGCTTTTGGTCAACGTACGGTTGTAGTCATCAACGTCCTCGCGCACCAGCGCAATATCAAACTTACCCGCGCCCACCTTCCAGTTTTCAAGGCCAACGCCGGCTGCGGCATCGGTTCTTTGCGTTTTCCAGTCCAGCATCTGGATTTCAATTTTCGGCGCACCGTGCTTACCCACCCAGAAATCCGCTTCCGGCGCGAATGGCAGGAAACCTTTGGTGTTGACGTACATATCAGAGAACTGCATATAGTTCTCGCCGCCAGCGTTATCGCCAAACCAGCCGGAGGAATACTGCTGCCCGACGTTGCCGTCAAGCATCACGATCGCATCAACCCGCTTATTGCCTTCCTGATAAACCCGCTGCTTAAGTTGTAAATCAAACCAGCCCGAATATTCATTACCAAAGCGACCCAGCGAGCCAATCGCCCAGGACTTAGGTGAACCATGGGATGCGGTCCCCCAGCCGGAACGGTAATAGCCGTTATAGCTGAAGCCAATTTCATCCTTCACAAACTTGCTGAAATCCTTCATTGTCATCGAGCTGTAAATGGACTCGCCGTTAGCCGCGGGCTGTTCGTTTTTCACCAGAACCGCCGCCGGTTTTGCAGCGCCGCCGGCCGGCGCGGGCGCGCTGACAACCTGCGCGGACGCGCTCTGCTCAGGTGCGCCAGGCTGCGTACCGGCAATCCAGAGTCGATTTCTGGCCTTCTCTTCATCTTGATATTTTTTTAGTTCGCTCTGCGTATCCTTAAGCGCCTTCTCCAGAAGCTCAAGACGCTGTTCAACGGTTAGCGATTCCGCCATAGCATGGGTTGTATAAGCGAGCGGCGCCATAATAAGTATTGCCGGGGTAATCAGATTTCTTTTAAACATAAGTTCCCTTTATATAAAAATGCGTGCAACTGAGTATCGCGATAAAATGTCAACTAACGCGAAGGCGTATTTTTATTTTTCTATCGAATAAAGCTTGTTACCGAAAAGGTGTTCCCCTTAAGGAAAAAAAGAACGTTATTAAAACCAGCACTATTATTTATTCGGTTAATACCATCCTGGTTTACCCACAAACAGCCTTGCATCAAATCAAAAAAAACCTGAAGCAATCCCCCTGCAGAAAACAGAGGAGGCTTGCTTCAGGTTTTGCCCGCGCTGCGGTAACAATCCCTTTCATCGGCTGATGGCGGATTATCTGGCAAAAAAAAACCTGACATCACCAGGTTAACGGTGATGTCAGGTTTTGCCTGCTTGCGCAGTAACAATCCAGAGTTTTTATTCGAGCCTTGCCGCAACAAGTCACCCGATTAATGTACCGCATTGTTACGCTATTAAAATCAAACCACAATTGATGAAATTATTATTTGTGACGACAATCGCACCAATTTTGTTAATTAAAAACAGGAGTAAAATTAATCATAACTAATTCTGATACATCCTTTATCAGAATTAGTCTCTGTGATTTATTACTCTTTAGGATCTTTCCCGGCCAGCAGTTTATCCAGCTCGTCGCCGCCAACGTGACGGAAATCCTGACCTTTGACGAAGTAGAAAATATATTCGCAGATGTTCTGGCAACGGTCGCCGATACGCTCAATCGAGCGGGCGCAGAACAGGGCGGTCAGGACGCTTGGAATGGTGCGCGAATCTTCCATCATATAGGTCATCAGCTGGCGCACGATGCCTTCATATTCCTGGTCGACTTTCTTATCTTCGCGATAAATACGCACCGCTTCATCAAGGTCCATACGCGCAAAGGCGTCCAGCACATCATGCAGCATCTGCACGGTGTGGCGCCCCAGCGATTCCAGGCTCACCAGCAGCGGCTGATGCTGCTGGGAGAATTTTTCCAGCGCGGTGCGGCAGATTTTATCCGCGACGTCGCCGATGCGTTCCAGCTCGGCGATGGTTTTAATAATCGCCATCACCAGACGCAGGTCGCTGGCGGTCGGCTGACGCTTGGCGATGATGCGCACGCAGGCCTCATCGATCGCCACTTCCATCATATTGACCTGCTTGTCGCCGTCAATAACGCGCTTTGCCAGTTCGCTGTCCTGGTTATGCATCGCGGTGATCGCATCAGAAAGCTGCTGCTCCACCAGCCCACCCATGGTCATGACCTGGGTGCGGATGTACTCCAGTTCAGCATTGAACTGGCCGGAAATATGTTTGTTAAGATTTAGGTTATCCATAGTATCTCCTGATTGCCCAATAGGTTAGAGCCTGATAGCAGAAGGGCAATCAACCGTAGCGGCCAGTAATATAATCTTCAGTTTGCTTCTTAGCGGGCTTGGTAAACAGATCGTCCGTGTTGCTGAATTCAATCAGCTCGCCAAGATACATAAATGCCGTATGGTCGGAGCAACGCGCGGCCTGCTGCATGTTGTGGGTCACGATAACGACGGTGTAATCCTGTTTCAGTTCAGTGATCAGCTCTTCAATACGCCCGGTAGAGATCGGGTCCAGCGCCGAGCAGGGCTCATCCAGCAGCAGAACTTCCGGACGAATAGCGATACCGCGCGCGATGCACAGACGCTGCTGCTGGCCACCGGAGAGAGAATATCCGCTCTGATGCAGTTTATCTTTGGTTTCATTCCACAATGCGGCTTTGGTCAATGCCCACTGCACGCGCTCATCCATATCCGTGCGGGAAAGCTTCTCAAACAGGCGCACGCCAAAGGCGATGTTGTCATAAATCGACATCGGGAACGGCGTCGGCTTCTGGAACACCATCCCCACTTTGGCGCGCAGCAGAGCGATATCCTGGGTGTTGGTCAGAATATTATCGCCATCGAGCAGAATTTCGCCTTCCGCACGCTGCTCCGGGTACAGCTCAAACATTTTGTTGAACGTACGCAGCAGCGTGGATTTACCGCAGCCTGACGGTCCGATAAACGCCGTAACCTGGTTTTTGGTAATATCCAGGTTGATGTTTTTCAGGGCATGGAATTTTCCGTAGTAGAAATTCAGGTTACGAACTGAAAGTTTACCCGGGGTCGCATTCACCATACTCATCTCGTTCTTTTCCTCATTCGGCGCCGCGTTTCGCCGCGCCGCAAAAATTAACCGTGTTTATTCTTCGCGAAAACAACGCGCGCCAGAATGTTCAGCAGCAATACGCACAGGGTGATAATCAAGACCCCGGCCCATGCCAGTTGCTGCCACTCCGCAAAGGGACTCATGGCAAATTTGAAAATCGTCACCGGCAGGTTAGCAATCGGCTGCATCATGTCGGTGCTCCAGAACTGGTTGGAGAGCGCGGTAAACAGCAGCGGCGCCGTTTCCCCGGCGATACGGGCGATGGCCAGCAGAATACCGGTCATAATGCCCGATACCGATGCTTTCAGGGTGATCGCAGAGATCATGCGCCACTTCGGCGTACCCAACGCATATGCCGCCTCACGCAGGCTGTCCGGAACCAGCTTCAGCATGTTTTCAGTAGTACGAATAACGATAGGCACCTGCAGCAGCGCCAGCGCAATCACGCCCGCCCAGCCGGAAAAGTGCTGCATCTGCGCAACGACGATGGTGTAAACAAACAGACCGACGACAATCGACGGCGCGGAAAGCAGGATATCGTTAATAAAACGAATCACTTCGGCCAGCAAGGATTTACGGCCATATTCCGCCAGATAAATCCCCGCCAGAATCCCCAGCGGGGTACCGATAACCGTCGACCAGAGGATCAGCAATCCGCTGCCCGCCAGGGCGTTTGCCAGACCACCGCCCGCCGTATTTGGCGGCGGCGTCATTTCAGTAAACAGCGCCAGGCTCATACCATCGATGCCGCGGGTGACGGTGGACATCAGGATCCAGATCAGCCAGAACAGACCAAACGCCATGGTCGCCATCGATAGCGTCAGGGCGAGACGGTTTTTCATGCGGCGTTTTGCCTGCATTTTGCGACGGGATTCCGCCAGCTCCGCGGTGGTTTGTAATTCAATCGTCGCCATTAGCGAGCCCCCTCATTCTTAGCCAGGCGCATGATCATAAACTTCGATGCGGCCAGAACAATAAAGGTGATAACGAACAGAATCAGGCCCAGCTCCATCAATGCGGCAACGTGCAGTCCGGTTTCCGCTTCGGCAAACTCATTCGCCAGCGCGGAGGTGATGCTGTTGCCCGGCATATATAACGAAGCGCTATCAAGCTGGTAGGTGTTGCCGATAATAAAGGTCACCGCCATAGTTTCCCCCAGCGCGCGCCCCAGACCGAGCATTACCCCGCCGATCACGCCGTTTTTGGTGAAAGGCAGAACGATACGCCAGATAACTTCCCACGTTGTGCAGCCGATACCGTAGGCGGACTCTTTCATCATCACCGGCGTCTGTTCAAAGACGTCACGCATAACGGCCGCGATGTAAGGAATGATCATGATGGCCAGAATCACGCCCGCCGCCAGAATACCGATACCAAATGCCGGGCCCGCAAAGAGCGCGCCAACGAACGGAATGGTCGACAGAACGTTGCCAACCGGCTCCTGAAAATAGGTCGCAAACAGCGGGGCGAAAATAAACAGGCCCCACATGCCGTAAACGATACTGGGGATCGCGGCCAGCAGCTCAATAGCGATACCCAGCGGGCGCTTCAGCCAGGCGGGTGACAGTTCCGTCAGGAACAGCGCGATACCGAAGCTCACCGGTACGGCGATCAGCAGCGCGATAAATGAGGTGACCAGCGTCCCGTAAATGGGTACCAGGGCGCCGAAAATCTGGTTCGGCGCATCCCACTCTTTGGTCCACAGAAAGGCAAAGCCAAATTTCTCAATGCTTGGCCAGGACGAGATGATAAGGGAGACGATGATGCCGCCAAGCATCAATAGCACAATCAGCGCCGCCAGTTTTACCAGCACGCTGAAAATTATGTCACCCTTTTTCCCCGGAGGGTTAAATGCCGGCTTGGTTGCAGCCATAAGTTACTCTTCAGTTTCGGGCCAGAAAAAATCGTAGTTTACTGATCTTTCTGGCAAAGGTAATGCCATACCCTAAATAATTCGAGCTGCAGGCAGGCAGCTGGCTTGTGGATCCCCGGGAACATAGATGGGCTATGTGACCGGGGTGAACAAGCGCTGCCAACGCACCTGTAGCTCGAAGGCTGACGGGTATTAGTACAGCGCTTTACCGCTGCTGTCTTTTACGTTGGTCTTCCATGCCGCGCGAACTTGCTCAACCACGCTTTCCGGCAGGGTAGCATAGTCCAGCGCGTTGGCTTCTTTACCGCCATTTTTATACGCCCAGTCGAAGAACTTCAGCACTTCGGCGGTCTGCTCTGGCTTGTTGGAAGCCTTGTGAACCAGAATGAAGGTGGTTGAAGTGATCGGCCATGCGTTGTCGCCTTTCTGATTCGTCAGATCCTGTGCAAAGGATTTGCTCCAGTCGATTTCTTTCGCCGCGTTAGCGAAGTTATCTTCAGTCGGGCTCACCGGCTTGCCATCGGCGGACAGCAGTTTGGTGTAAGCGAGGTTGTTCTGTTTTGCGTAGGCATATTCTACGTAGCCGATAGAGCCCGGCAGACGCTGAACGAACGCGGCGATGCCGTCGTTGCCTTTACCGCCCAGACCGGTCGGCCAGTTAACGGTTGAGCCCGCGCCGATTTTAGATTTCCACTCTTCGTTCACCTTCGCCAGATAGCTGGTGAAAACGAAGGAAGTACCGGAACCATCGGCACGACGAACCACCGCGATGTTCTGAGAAGGCAGCTTCATGCCCGGGTTGAGCTTAGCAATCGCCGCGTCATCCCATTTTTTGATTTTGCCCAGGTAGATATCACCCAGCGTTTTACCGTCAAGCACCAGCTCACCGGATTTCACGCCAGGCAGGTTAATTGCCAGCACTACGCCGCCGATAACGGTCGGGAACTGGAACAGACCTTCCTGAGCCAGCTTGTCATCAGCAAGAGGGGCATCAGAAGCACCGAAGTCTACGGTGTTGGCCGTAATTTGTTTTACGCCGCCAGAGGAGCCGATACCCTGGTAATTGACTTTATTACCCGTTTCCTTGTTATAGGTATCTGCCCATTTGGCATACACCGGCGCGGGGAAAGTTGCACCTGCGCCAGTCAGGCTTGCTGCTGCAAAAACAGAGAAAGCGCTCATCGATAAGGTCGCGGCGACAACTGTTGCGACGGTGGTACGCATAACGTTCATAATGTCTCCTGCTGGATTCGTAAACCATTGTTTCGAAGCTATGGTGAGCAAAATAGGACAAACAGGTGACAGTAAAATGTACGAATTATTACAGTTTTATGACAAGCAAAAAGACGGGAATTTACGTTAAATAAAAATAATACAAATCATATTGTTACTATGGTTAATGATAGAAAGATTAGCGGAAAATTTTATTTTTATGACAGCGCAAAAGCGTCTCAAAAATGACAGGCTGTCATAAAGCGGGTGGGATCTCGCTGTTCGCCGCAAATAAAAAGGGCCGCCGGACGGCAGCCCTTTCAGCGCTGTAAAATCGTTATTCCACGGTAACTGATTTCGCCAGGTTACGCGGCTGGTCAACGTCAGTCCCTTTGATCAGCGCGACGTGATACGCCAGCAGCTGCAGCGGTACGGTATAGAAGATTGGCGCGATCGCCTCTTCAACATGCGGCATCTCAATGATGTGCATATTGTCGCTGCCGGTGAAACCCGCATCGCCGTCAGCAAAAACGTACAGCTGGCCGCCGCGAGCGCGAACCTCTTCAATGTTGGATTTCAATTTTTCCAGCAGTTCGTTGTTCGGCGCGACCACCACCACCGGCATTTCAGCGTCAATCAGCGCCAGCGGACCATGCTTCAGCTCGCCGGCAGCATAGGCTTCCGCATGAATATAGGAGATCTCTTTCAGCTTCAGCGCCCCTTCCAGGGCAATGGGATACTGATCGCCGCGGCCAAGGAACAGCGCGTGGTGTTTGTCAGAGAAGTTCTCAGCCAGCGCCTCAATACGCTTGTCCTGCGAAAGCACCTGCTCAATGCGGCTCGGCAGCGCCTGCAGGCCATGCACGATATCATGTTCAATAGACGCATCCTGGCCTTTGAGTCGCGCCAGTTTCGCCACCAGCATCAGCAGAACGGTCAGCTGCGTCGTGAAGGCTTTAGTCGAGGCGACGCCGATTTCCGTCCCGGCGTTGGTCATCATCGCCAGATCGGACTCACGCACCAGGGATGATCCAGGCACGTTACAAATCGCCAGCGACCCCAGATAGCCCAACTCTTTCGACAGGCGCAGGCCGGCGAGGGTGTCCGCCGTCTCGCCGGATTGAGAGAGGGTGATCATCAGGCTGTTGCGACGCACGGCCGATTTGCGATAGCGGAACTCGGAGGCGATTTCAACATCGCACGGCACCCCTGCCAGCGACTCAAACCAGTAGCGGGACACCATACCTGAGTTGTAGGAGGTGCCGCAGGCGATGATCTGAATATGCTCGACCTTAGACAGCAGCTCGTTAGCCTGCGGGCCCAGCTCGCTTAAATCAACCTCGCCGTGGCTAATGCGCCCGGAGAGGGTATTTTTGATGGCGTTCGGCTGCTCGTAGATCTCTTTCTGCATATAGTGACGATAGATACCTTTATCGCCCGCGTCGTACTGCAGACTGGATTCAATATCCGGGCGCTGCACTTCGGCGCCGGATTTGTCAAAGAGAGTCACGGAACGGCGGGTGACTTCCGCAATATCGCCCTCTTCGAGGAAGATAAAGCGGCGGGTAACCGGCAGCAGCGCCAGCTGATCGGAGGCAATGAAGTTTTCCCCCATCCCCAGGCCAATCACCAGCGGGCTTCCTGAACGAGCGGCCAGCAGCGTACCCGGATCGCGGGAATCCATGATCACGGTGCCATAAGCGCCGCGCAGCTGCGGGATAGTCCGCAGAACCGCATCACGCAGAGTACCGCCCTGTTCCAGCTCCCAGTGAACCAGGTGCGCAATAACCTCCGTGTCAGTCTCGGAGGCGAAAACGTAGCCCCTCGACTGCAACAGCTCGCGCAGCGGCTCATGGTTTTCGATAATCCCGTTATGCACCACCACAATATGGTCAGAAACATGCGGATGCGCGTTACCTTCAGACGGTTCGCCGTGCGTCGCCCAGCGGGTATGGGCAATCCCGGTACCGCCGTGCAACGGATGTTCTTCCAGCGCCTGGGCCAGCATCTGTACTTTCCCGAGGCGGCGAACGCGGTTCATATGACCTTCGTTATCGACGACGGCCAGACCGGCGGAGTCATAACCGCGGTATTCCAGACGACGTAAACCTTCGAGAAGGATTTCAGCAATATCACGCTGCGCGACTGCGCCAACAATTCCACACATAGTTTTTAATTCCGATTTTGGCTGTATGCCATACGTTGTCGGTCAACCTGTTTACCCGTATTTTCGGGCGCCCCGAGCCTTGTAGAGAGTGGGGTTATTTTTATGGGTACTGCCGTGGGGGGAGGATTATTTTATCCCCTCACCCCGCTCTTTCCCCGAAAAGGGCGAAAGAGAAATCGCGTTACTTTTTCTTCACCGGGCGCTGCCAGCCCTGTTTATGAACCTGCGGCACGCGGCTTAACACTAATTCATTATCGGCAACGTTACGCGTTACCGTTGTTCCTGCGGCAATGGTGACCCCCTTGCCGACGGTCACCGGAGCGACCAGCTGGCTGTCTGAGCCAACAAACACGTCATCGCCGATCACCGTTTTATGCTTATTTGCGCCATCATAGTTACAGGTGATGGTGCCCGCGCCGATATTCACGTTATCGCCTATCTCGGCGTCTCCGAGATAGGAGAGATGCCCGGCCTTCGTGCCTTTACCCAGACGCGCCTTTTTAATTTCAACAAAGTTGCCGACGTGCGCGCCTTCGAGAAGCTCAGCGCCTGGGCGCAGCCGCGCGAACGGCCCAATGGTACAGGCGGCTGCCAGATGAGCATCCTCTACCACGGTATAGGGGCTGATCTCGCAATCATCACCAATGGTGCTGTTCTTGATGACGCAGCCGGTGCCAATCTTTACCCGATCCCCCAGCACCACGTCACCTTCGAAGATAACGTTAGTATCAATTTCGACATCGCGCCCGTGTTTCAGCACGCCGCGCAGATCAAAACGCGCCGGATCGCGCAGCATAACGCCCGCGAGCAGCAGTTCTTCAGCCTTTTCAGACTGCCAGACGCGCTCAAGACGGGAGAGCTGCAGGCGGTTATTCACGCCTTCCACTTCGCTTAGACGCTGAGGATGAACAGCGGCAATTTCACGACCTTCTTCATAGGCCATGGCGATAATATCGGTGATGTAGTATTCACCCTGAACGTTGTTGTTGGTGAGCTTAGCCAGCCAGCGTTTAAGATCCGCGCCATTGGCGACCAGAATCCCGGTATTAATTTCCTGAATCCGGCGCTGCTCGTCGCTGGCGTCTTTATGCTCGACAATGCCCGTCACCGCGCCGTTATCGCGCGTAATGCGGCCGTAGCCGGTCGGATCGTCAAGCTTCACCGTCAACAGACCGATGCCGCCCTGCGGTTTCGCTTCCCGCAGACGCTTCAATGTTTCGACGGAAATGAGCGGCACATCGCCGTACAGCATCAGGATATCTTCATCATCGCTGAAGAACGGCGCCGCCTGCTGCATAGCGTGGCCGGTACCTAGCTGTTCGGCCTGCAGGACCCAGTTGAGGTTATCTTCGTGCAGCGTCTGGCGAAGCAGATCGCCGCCGTGCCCGTACACCAGATGTACGGCGGAAGCGCCTAATTCTTTAGCTGCATCAATAACATGCTGCACCATTGGCTTCCCGGCCAGCGAATGCAACACCTTAGGAAGATCGGAATACATGCGGGTACCTTTGCCAGCGGCAAGAATAACCACGCTCATCGGACTGTTTGACATACGCATCCTGACTGCTGTTGGAACGAAAAGTAAAAGCCTTTCACGTTGAAATATCTACATATTTTTCATCATGAAACGAGACGAAGATAAAACGCACAAGCGTAACGCTATACACCATTTTAGGTGGGTATTTTTAGTCAGCGCAAACCCGTTTAGCGCAAAAAAAGCATTTTAATGAGTGGCAATGCCGGCTATCCCTCTGCTTTTGCTGTTTTTTTGGCGGGTAAATAAAGAAAACCCATAAAATAAAACACAGTTTTAATATTCATTAATTGTGACATGATAAATAGAAACGCCATTTCATTTCCCTGATAATGCCGGTTAATAATTACCCAGGAGAAAAGAATGAATAACAAAATACCTTTGGCATTAACCCTTTGCAGTACGATGATCGCGCTACCGCTGCAGGCCAACGAAGGTCATCAGTGGCGGGCAATCGCCTTTGGGCAATCTACCGACAGCAATTTTTCCTCGAATGTTCTGCCGGAAAAAATTGGCGTCAACGATGTCACCATCGCCGGAAAAAAACTGACGCCGCAGGACGTCGCCGACCTCAGCCAGCCCATTACCATCGAGAGCCGGGGAGGTAAAATAGCCAATTCTCACGACGGACTGACCTTCTTTTACACCCGGCTACCGACCAGCCAGAATTTTATCCTGCAGGCTACGGTGACCGTCAATCAGTTTGGCCCGGAAAATGGCGCGCGTCCTGCGGCACAGGAAGGTGCGGGACTGCTGGTCCGCGATGTAATAGGAGTTCCGCGTCAACAGCCGCTGAAGGTCGGCTACGAAGAATTTCCGGCGGCATCCAATATGGTGATGAACGCCATTATGACGCAGGATAAAAAAGATGGCTCACATATCAAATTGCAGGCTATCAGCCGGGAAGGGATAACCCAACCGTGGGGCAATGCGGGCGCATCAATAAAACGTCAGAGCTATAAAGAGAAAATCGATATCCAGCAAACGCCGACGTTCCAGCTCAGACTGGAACGCACCAACGACGGGTTTATTACCTCATGGGCAGCAACGGGCAGTAATGAATGGGTAAGCCAGCAGGTTCCGCACGCCGATCTGGTTGCCCGGCAGGATAAAGAACATTACTACGTCGGCTTCTTCGCCTCACGTAATGCAAAAATCACCGTCAGCAACGCCTCGCTCACCACCTCAGCGGCACATACGGTTCCCTCCGCGCCGTATGTCGCTAAAGGCTGGCCGCCGGTTATGCAAATTGCTTCGGGAACAGTAAGCCAGAGCAAAACTTACATCCTACAGGCGCGCACCAACAGCGATGGGCGCATCACCGTTCGTCAGGATGAAGTGGTGATCGGGCAGGATAAAACCGTGAAGGCCGGGGAAATGTTTACCCAGCCTGCCGTACTGAAAGATAAAAGCACGTTCGAAATCCGCTTCACTCCGGCCACCGGCGCGGAAACGCTGACCCAGACGCTGACGGTTGAACAGAGCCCCCAAGTGACAGGCAATACGCTCTACGCCGCGCCAGAGGGACAACCTCAGGCAAAAGGAACGGCGGACTCGCCGCTGGATTTCGCCTCCGCTATCAAACTCGTCCCGCCCGGCGGGCAAATTGTATTAGCCGCCGGAGATTACCCGCAAACGGCCATTCCTGTCAGCGCCAGCGGCCTGAAGGACAAAATCAAAACGCTAAAAGCCGACGGAAAAGCGGTGATTCACGGGCTGCTGCTGGATGCCAGCTACTGGCATATCGATGGGATTGAGATCACGGACAAGAGCCTGCGCGTACAGGGCAGCCATAACCTGATCGAGAATGTCACCGCGTATCGTAACGATGATACCGGCATTCAAATTTCCTCTCCGGCGGATGTTGGACGCCCGCTGTGGGCCAGCTTTAACCGGGTAGTGAATTCTGAATCCTTTAGTAACGAGGATCCGGGCAAAATTAACGCCGACGGCTTCGCGGTGAAAATGCGCGTAGGAGAGGGTAACCGGCTGGAGGGCTGTTACTCGCACGATAATATCGACGACGGTTTCGACCTGTTTAATAAAATTGAGGACGGTGCAAACGGCGTTGTGGTGATCGAGAACTCTATTGCCCGCAATAATACCAGTAACGGGTTTAAGCTCGGTGGGGAAGGGCAGCCGGTCGCCCACGAGGTACGTAACAGCATCGCCATCGATAACCATCTGGACGGTTTTACCGACAACTTTAACCCCGGCAAGCTGGTGGTGGTTAACAACGTCGCGGTAGATAACCAGCGCTTTAACTACCTGTTCCGCCCGAGTCCGTACGGTGCGCCGGAAACGCAGGGCACCTTCAGCGAGAACCTTTCCCTGCGCAGCCAGCCTGGGAAATATGACGATGCCGTTGTCGGGAATATTGATGATAGCAACTATTTTATCCACGGCGGCAGAAGCATCAACGCCCAGGGAAAACGCATTAACAGCGCCGATTATCAGACGCTGGCGCTGCCGGACCCGCTGACGCGTGAGGCCGACGGCAGCTTCAACACCGGTAACTTCCTCAGCCGCGACTAACCCGCTATGCGTGAAAAACATAAAGGTCGCCCTGGGGCGACCTTTTCACTTTCTGTCTGCTTCACACCGCATGTGTTGTCGTTTTAGTTAGCGGTACAGCGCAAAAACAGTCTGGAAAGTTGACTTCTTAGTGGTTGAACGTACCGAAGGTTACGTTCATAGCACTGAAGAAAGCGACGATTTTATTAAGCAGTTTCATGATCTCTTCCTGGATAGCGATTACGTTTTGATGGATTCTTTTTTTGTGACTCACATCACAAAAACAAGTCTACGCTTCATCTTTTAAACGATCAACAAAAATGAGACATACATCACAAAATTTTTAAACCCGCTTTTTAGTTTTGTTTTTTCTGAAACGAAGCCATAAAAAAAGCCAGCCTGGAAACCAGACTGGCTTTTAGCGTTCAAGCCGGTGTTACATCGCTTTTTTGGTCAACTCGATAACGCGCAGTTTAGCGATCGCTTTGGCCAGTTCCGCAGACGCCTGAGCGTAGTCCACGTCACCATGAGAGCTCTTAATGTGCTCTTCAGCCTTACGTTTCGCTTCCAGGGCTCGCGCTTCGTCGAGATCCTGGCCACGAATTGCCGTATCAGCCAGAACGGTCGTGCTACCCGGCTGCACTTCAAGAATGCCGCCTGACAGGTAGATAAATTCTTCGTGACCGTGCTGCTTAACGATGCGAATCATACCAGGCTTAATGGCGGTGAGCAGCGGCGCGTGCCCCGGGTAAATACCCAGTTCACCTTCGCTACCCGTTACCTGGATTTTCTCGACCAGACCAGAGAACATTTGTTTCTCTGCGCTGACGACGTCCAGGTGGTAAGTCATTGCCATATCACCCTCCGATTAAGGCGTTAAAGTTTTTTGGCTTTTTCCACGGCTTCGTCGATAGAACCGACCATGTAGAACGCCTGCTCCGGCAGGTGATCGTATTCGCCTTCCATGATGCCTTTAAAGCCACGGATGGTGTCTTTCAGGGAGACGTATTTGCCCGGAGAACCGGTAAATACTTCTGCCACGAAGAACGGCTGGGACAGGAAGCGCTGAATCTTACGCGCACGAGCTACCACCAGTTTATCTTCTTCAGACAGTTCATCCATACCCAGGATGGCGATGATGTCTTTCAGTTCCTGATAACGCTGCAGGATGGACTGAACGCCACGAGCGGTGTCGTAGTGCTCCTGACCAACAACCAGCGGATCCAGCTGACGGCTGGTGGAGTCCAGCGGGTCAACTGCCGGATAGATACCCAGAGAAGCGATCTGACGGCTCAGTACCACGGTTGCGTCAAGGTGCGCAAAGGTGGTTGCTGGAGACGGGTCAGTCAAGTCATCCGCGGGTACGTATACCGCCTGTACGGAAGTGATAGAGCCGGTTTTGGTGGAGGTGATACGTTCCTGCAGAACGCCCATCTCTTCCGCCAGAGTCGGCTGGTAACCTACCGCTGAAGGCATACGGCCCAGCAGTGCGGATACTTCAGTACCGGCCAGGGTGTAACGATAGATGTTATCGACGAACAGCAGAACGTCACGACCTTCGTCACGGAACTTCTCAGCCATGGTCAGGCCGGTCAGCGCAACGCGCAGACGGTTTCCCGGCGGCTCGTTCATCTGGCCATACACCAGGGATACTTTATCGATAACGTTGGAGTCGGTCATTTCGTGGTAGAAGTCGTTACCCTCACGAGTACGTTCACCTACGCCCGCAAACACGGAGTAACCGGAGTGCTCGATCGCGATGTTACGGATCAGCTCCATCATGTTTACGGTTTTACCTACACCCGCACCACCGAACAGACCAACTTTACCGCCCTTCGCAAACGGACACATCAGGTCGATAACTTTGATGCCGGTTTCCAGCAGTTCCTGAGAGTTTGACAACTCTTCGTAGGAAGGTGCTGCGCGGTGGATAGCCCAACGCTCTTCTTCACCGATGTCGCCTTTCATGTCTACCGGTTGGCCCAGTACGTTCATGATACGACCCAGCGTTGCTTTACCTACCGGGACTTCGATCGGATGCTCGAGGTCTTTTACTTCCAGACCGCGACGCAGACCGTCGGAAGAACCCATGGCGATGGTACGAACAATACCGCCGCCGAGCTGCTGCTGAACTTCCAGCACCAGATTCTCACTACCATTTTGTACCTCAAGAGCCTCGTACACGCGCGGTACGGCATCCTGAGGGAATTCGACGTCGACCACGGCGCCGATTACCTGGACAATTTTTCCAGTAGCCATCTTGAATCCTCTACGAATTAACCTGGTTATACCGCGGATGCTCCACCGACGATCTCGGTGAGTTCCTGAGTAATGCTGGCCTGACGAGCTTTGTTGTATACCAACTGCAGCTCTTTAATCAGGCTGCCGCCATTGTCGGTCGCGGCTTTCATCGCCACCATACGTGCGGCCTGCTCGCTGGCCAGGTTTTCTACCACGCCCTGATAAACCTGAGATTCCACATAACGGCGCAGCAGGGTATCCAGCAGCGCTTTCGGATCGGGTTCATACAGGTAATCCCAGGATTTACGCTTCAACTCACCATCTTCTGAAGCCGGTAACGGCAGCAGCTGAGTGATGGTTGGAACCTGAGACATGGTGTTAATAAATTTGTTGCTGACAATATACAGCTTGTCCAGACGGCCTTCATCGTAGGCCTGCAACATCACTTTTACCGGACCAATCAGTTCGGACAGGGATGGGTTATCCCCCATACCCGTCACCTGGGCGACAACATTACCGCTAACGGAATTAAAGAACGACACGCCCTTGGAGCCGATCATTGCGAGTTCGCACTGAACGCCTTTATCGGACCATGCTTTCATTTCCGCCAGCAGCTTTTTGAACAGGTTAATGTTCAAGCCACCGCACAGACCACGGTCGGTAGACACCACCAGGTAGCCCACGCGTTTAACGTCGCGTTCTTCCAGGTAAGGGTGCTTATATTCCAGATTACCGTTCGCAAGGTGACCGATCACTTTGCGCATCGTATCTGCATAAGGACGGCTGGCCGCCATACGCTCCTGCGATTTACGCATTTTGGAAGCGGCGACCATTTCCATCGCTTTAGTGATCTTTTGCGTGTTCTGGACGCTTGCGATCTTACTACGTATCTCTTTTGCGCCGGCCATGAGCTTCTCCTCAATGCCTTGCGGCCTGCCCTGGAGCAAGCCGCCAGACTTTACCAGGATTGGGTTGCTTTGAAGGAATCGAGGATGCCTTTCAGCTTGCCTTCGATTTCGTCGTTATAGCCACCGGACTGGTTGATCTCTTGCATCAACGGAGCGTGATCACGGTCGACGTAAGCCAGCAGAGCGGCTTCAAAGCTACCGATTTTCGACAGCTCGACATCCGCCAGATAACCACGTTCTGCCGCGAACAGAACCAGAGACTGCTGCGCAACGGACATCGGCGCATACTGTTTCTGTTTCAGCAGTTCGGTCACTTTCTGACCGTGGTCCAGCTGCTTACGGGTTGCATCATCAAGGTCAGAGGCAAACTGGGAGAACGCCGCCAGTTCGCGATACTGTGCCAGAGCGGTACGAATACCACCGGACAGTTTCTTCATGATCTTGGTCTGAGCTGCACCACCAACACGGGATACGGAGATACCCGGGTTAACCGCAGGACGAATACCGGAGTTAAACAGGTTGGTTTCCAGGAAGATCTGACCATCGGTAATGGAAATTACGTTGGTCGGAACGAACGCAGAAACGTCACCCGCCTGGGTTTCGATAATCGGCAGCGCAGTCAGAGAACCGGTTTTACCCTTCACTTCACCTTTGGTGAAAGCTTCAACGTATTCGACGTTAACACGTGCAGCACGCTCCAGCAGACGAGAGTGGAGGTAGAATACGTCGCCCGGGAATGCTTCACGTCCAGGCGGACGGCGGAGCAGCAGGGAGATCTGACGATAAGCAACGGCCTGTTTAGACAGGTCATCATAAATGATCAGCGCATCTTCACCGCGGTCGCGGAAGTATTCACCCATTGCACAACCGGCATACGGCGCCAGGTATTGCAGTGCGGCAGATTCAGATGCGGTTGCAACCACAACGATGGTGTTAGCCAGCGCGCCGTGTTCTTCCAGTTTACGTACCACGTTAGAAATCGTGGACGCTTTCTGGCCGATAGCTACGTAGACGCACTTGATGCCGGAATCACGTTGGTTGATGATGGCGTCGATAGCCAGCGCGGTTTTACCGGTCTGACGGTCGCCGATGATCAGTTCACGCTGTCCACGACCGATTGGGATCATGGCATCAACGGATTTATAACCGGTCTGCACCGGCTGATCGACGGACTGACGTTCGATTACGCCCGGCGCGATAGCTTCAACGGCGGAGAAGCCGTCGTGCTCCAGCGGACCTTTACCATCAATCGGTGCACCCAGGGTGTTAACCACACGTCCCAGCAGGCCGCGGCCAACCGGAACTTCAAGGATACGGCCAGTACATTTAACCTTCATACCTTCGGCGAGGTCAGCGTACGGACCCATCACAACTGCACCTACGGAGTCGCGCTCCAGGTTCAGTGCGATAGCGTAACGGTTACCCGGCAGAGCGATCATCTCACCCTGCATACAATCGGCCAGGCCGTGAATGCGGATAACACCGTCACTTACAGAAACGATAGTACCTTCGTTATGAGCCTCGCTCACAACATTGAACTGAGCAATGCGCTGCTTGATCAGTTCGCTGATTTCGGTGGAATTCAGTTGCATGCTCCAGTCCCCTTAAGACTGCAAGACGTCTGCAAGGCGTTCAAGACGGCCGCGTACGCTACCATCAATGACCATATCACCCGAACGGATGATTACGCCTGCCATTACAGACTTATCGATTTTGCAATTCAGCTTAACTTTGCGTGACAGACGTTTTTCCATCGCGGCGGTAATTTTCGCAAGCTGTTCGTCACTCATTTGAGCGGCAGAAATAACTTCTACCTCTGCGGTTGCCTCACTGGCAGCGCGCAGATGAATGAACTGCTCGAGAACATCAGGGAGCGCTTTCAGACGACCATTTTCAGCCATCACCCGGATCAGGTTTTGACCATTTTCGTCCAGTTGCTCACCACAAACCGCGATAAACACATCAGAGAGCGTTTCCGGCGCCAGTGCGCCAGAGAGTAGCTCTGCCATTTCTTCGTTTTTAGTCACTTCAGCAACAAACGCCAGCATATCCTGCCAGCGTTCAACGCTGTTGTGTTCGACGGCAAAGTCAAAAGCTGCTTTGGCGTAGGGGCGAGCTACCGTTACAAATTCAGACATCAGCCCCTCCCTCCTTACAGTTCAGCGACAAGTTTATCCACGATGTCGCTGTTAGCAGCTTCATCCACGGAACGTTCGATGATCTTCTCGGCGCCAGCAACAGCCAGGATAGCAACCTGCTTACGCAGCTCCTCACGGGCACGTTTACGTTCGGCATCGATTTCAGCCTGCGCCTGTGCGACGATTTTGGTGCGTTCCTGTTCTGCTTCCGCTTTTGCTTCATCCAGGATCTGAGAGCGACGCTTGTTCGCCTGCTCGATGATTACCTGGGCTTCCGCTTTCGCTTTTTTCAGCTGGTCGGTCGCGTTGGCCTGTGCAAGGTCCAAATCTTTCTTAGCGCGTTCTGCAGAAGCTAAACCGTCAGAAATTTCTTTCTGGCGCTTTTCGATGGCAGCCATTAAAGGCGGCCATACATACTTCATGCAGAACCATACGAAGATAACAAACGCGATGGCCTGGCCGAGGATTGTTGCGTTCATGTTCACAGCACAATACCTCTTAAAAAATAACTCTGTGGCTTAGGTTTCTTTCGAACAACTTACTACGCGACGGCGAACATCACGTACAGACCCAGACCTACAGCGATCATCGGGATAGCATCCACCAGACCCATAACGATAAAGAACTGAGTACGCAGCAGAGGAATCAGATCCGGTTGACGCGCTGCGCCTTCCAGGAATTTACCCCCGAGGATGCCGATACCGATCGCAGCACCGATTGCCGCCAGACCCATCATCACAGCGGCAGCCATGTACAGCAGATCCATATTCAGGTTTTCCATGACAGTCTCCAGTTTGTTTCAGTTAAAACGTAGTATGTTGGTAAAAATCAATGTTCTTCAGATGCCATCGACAGATAGACGATCGTCAGAACCATGAAGATGAAGGCTTGCAGCGTAATAATCAGGATGTGGAAAATGGCCCATGGCACATTCAGAATCCACTGTGACCACCACGGCAACAGGCCAGCAATCAGAATGAAAATCAGCTCACCGGCATACATGTTGCCGAACAGTCGCAGACCCAGTGATACAGGTTTTGACAGCAGGCTTACCCCTTCAAGGATTAAGTTGACAGGAATGAACGCCCAGTGATTGAACGGCTGCAGGGTCAGTTCTTTAACGAACCCGCCCACGCCTTTCATTTTGATGCTGTAGAAAAGAATCAGGATAAATACGCCAAGCGCCATCGACAGGGTGATGTTAACGTCAGCTGACGGCACCACGCGCAGAGCAGGCAGACCGAGAACGTGTTCGCCGATCCAAGGGATAAAGTCGATAGGCAGCAGATCCATCAGGTTCATCAGGAATACCCAGACGAACACGGTGAGGGCCAGCGGAGCAATGACCTTGCTCTTGCCGTGATACATATCTTTGACGCTGCCATGGACGAAGCCGATGATCATCTCAATGAAGGTCTGGAATTTACCAGGTACGCCGGTTGTCGCCTTTTTAGCCACGCTGCGGAACATAAACAGGAATAACAGACCGAGCACCACTGAGAAAAACATGGAGTCAATGTTGAGCGTCCAGAAGGTGGCCGGGGGGTTGTGCGGATCCACCAGCGAGAATGTACGCAGGTCCAGCTGAAGGTTGTTCAGATGGTGGCCTATGTAATCCTGCGGCGTCATATTTTCTGAAGCCATGATGCCTTTTACCCTTTGTTGTTAATTACAGCTGGCGCCAGAACTTGTACCACCAGCACCAAAACCCACGTCACTATCAGCGGCAAAAATACCACTTTCAAAACCGCCAGCGCCACCGCCAGAAAGGCGAAGGTCAGCAACACCTTGAAGGCTTCACCAATGGCGAAGGACCAGGCCACTCGGCCTTTAGCTGGTGTATGCGCCTGATGACGCCAGGCAAAAATCATAAATATCATGTTTGGCAAAAGAACCGCCAAACCTCCACTCACCGCGGAGATGCCCCAGAAAGGGTCTTTGAGGCTGAACAGCAGTCCACTTGCTATTACTGCCAGTAACTGAATAAACAGAAGCTTACGAGCAACGTTTCGACTCAAGAGCGACACTGACATCACGTTTTTACTCCTGCTCCCTTCGAGGTATGTCGCGTGTCGTATAAAACGTCCTTTAAGACGAAGAGTCAAGCATCAAAAAGCGGACAAATTATACGGTGACGCCTCGTGATTTCAAACAATAAGTAGCAAAATAGTGAATAAATGTTTAATTATTTTCCGACAGACAACTTTTCATGCATTTCACCGATCTGTGAGCCGTCATGCAAAACTGCAAATACCGCGAAAAATCGGCAATTAAAGCGTGCATCAGATCACATAATAAACATTTTTCGCGAAATCGAATTAATTCTGTACATAAAACTCAATTTTTTATCCGTTTGATATTCAACATAAAAACCAGGTATTCTTTCTAAAACAATCCCATATACAATAAAAACCTTTTATTGACATTCATAATAAAAATTTAACATCAGTATGAAGTGCAAGCAGCGAGATTTTTAGCGTACTGATATTTTCAATGTTGACTATTCTGTTGGTAAAGCAACAGGGCAAAGTTAACGGAAAGAAAACCCCTGGTAACCCCAGGGTTAAAGACAGTCCGATAATACCCTGCCGTGACTTTTATTTTTGTAACATCCACGGACCGTGTTTTTTTCACATTTTTTGATAAAAATTAAATCATTTTTGGCTGAATCACCACAAGGTGACGCTCCCCTTCCAGCTGAGGCACATGCAGTTCGACAACTTCCTTAATGACGACCCCTTCCGGCAGATTTGCCATTTCATCTTCCTGCGCTAAGCCCTTGAGCGCATAAAAGTGACCGTTCTCTGCAGGTAAATGATGGCACCAGCTCACCATGTCATTCAGCGACGCAAATGCGCGGCTAATCACGCCGTCAAACGGCGGCTCTGCCGGGAACTCTTCCACACGGCTTTGTACCGGGGTGACGTTATCCAGTTTGAGCTCATGCTGGACTTGCCGAAGGAAACGTACTCGCTTGCCCAGACTGTCCAGCAGGGTGAAGTGGGATTCAGGACGCACGATAGCCAGCGGGATCCCCGGCAGCCCAGGCCCCGTACCGACATCGATAAAACGCGTTCCTTTAAGGTATGGCGCAACAACAATGCTGTCGAGGATGTGGCGTACCAGCATCTCGTCAGGATCGCGAACCGAGGTCAGGTTATAGGCCTTATTCCACTTATCCAGCATGCCAACGTAGGCGACAAGCTGGTTTTTCTGGTGATCGGTAAGTGAAATACCTGCTTCATCAAGCAGACGAGAAAGTTTGTTGAGCACGATCGTTACCTGTTTAAAAACAATGAGCCCGGAGGCGATACGCTTACCGGGCTGAGAAATTGACCTGACGGATATCTGATGCGCTATTCGCCCATGTATCGTTCAGTGGAATATCAGGCGCTACGGCGCAGCATTCCCTGCTTTTTTAACCACACCAGCAAAATCGAGATTGCCGCAGGCGTAATGCCGGAAATACGCGATGCCTGCCCTATCGAAGACGGCTTATGGTCGTTCAACTTGGCAATGACCTCGTTCGACAGCCCATTCACCTGGCGATAATCAAGCGTAGCAGGCAGCAACGTGTTCTCGTTGCGCTGTTGTTTCTCGATTTCATCCTGCTGGCGCGCGATGTAGCCTTCGTATTTTACCTGAATTTCGACCTGTTCAGCCGCTTGCTTGTCCTCAAGACCCGGCGAGAACGGCGTCATCTGCACCAGCTGTTCGTAGGTCATTTCCGGACGACGGAGCAAATCTTCACCGTTAGCTTCACGGGACAAAGGCGCCGTCAGTCGAGCATTCACTTCCGCAGCGCTTTCCGCCAGCGGATTAACCCAGCTGGTTTTCAGACGCTGACGTTCACGTTCAATGCTCTCAAGCTTCTCGTTGAAACGCGCCCAGCGTTCGTCATCCACCAGACCCAGTTCACGACCTTGTTCGGTCAGGCGCAGATCGGCGTTGTCTTCACGCAGCATCAGGCGGTATTCCGCACGAGAGGTAAACATGCGGTACGGTTCTTTGGTACCGAGAGTACACAGATCGTCTACCAGGACGCCAAGGTAAGCCTGAGAGCGGCCAGGCGCCCACCCCTCTTTCTCGGCGGAGAAACGAGCGGCGTTCAGGCCTGCCAGCAGGCCCTGAGCGGCGGCTTCTTCATAACCGGTGGTGCCGTTAATCTGGCCGGCAAAGAACAGGCCATGAATAAATTTACTTTCCAGCGTCGGTTTCAGGTCGCGCGGGTCAAAGAAATCGTACTCAATAGCGTAGCCAGGACGAACGATTTTTGCATTTTCCATCCCCTGCATTGAGCGGACGATTTGCATCTGGACATCGAACGGCAGGCTGGTGGAGATGCCATTTGGATAAATTTCGTTGGACGTCAGGCCTTCCGGCTCGAGGAAAATTTGATGCTGGTTACGATCGGCAAAGCGCATGACCTTGTCTTCGATCGAAGGACAGTAGCGGGGACCGATCCCTTCAATCACGCCGGCATACATCGGGCTGCGATCGAGGTTATTACGGATCACGTCATGCGTTTTCTCGTTGGTATGCGTGACGTAGCACGGCACCTGACGCGGATGCTGCGAAGCATCTCCCATAAACGAGAAGACCGGCATCGGATTATCGCCGTGCTGCTGTGCCAGAACGCTGAAATCAATCGTCCTCGCATCGATACGCGGCGGGGTACCGGTTTTCAGGCGGCTGACGCGCAGCGGCAGTTCACGCAAGCGGCGGGACAGCGGGATCGACGGAGGATCGCCTGCACGACCGCCGCTGTAGTTATCCAGACCGATATGGATCTTACCGTCGAGAAAGGTTCCGACGGTCAGTACCACCGCTTTGGCGCGGAATTTAAGCCCCATCTGGGTGACGGCGCCAACAACACGATCGTTTTCGACAATCAGATCTTCCACCGCCTGCTGGAAGATCATTAAATTAGGCTGGTTTTCCAGCGCGGTACGTACGGCCTGCCGGTACAGCACACGGTCTGCCTGAGCGCGAGTTGCCCGTACGGCCGGGCCTTTGCTGGCGTTTAGTATCCTAAACTGGATGCCGGCGTGGTCAATTGCCTTCGCCATCAGGCCGCCAAGCGCATCCACTTCTTTTACCAGGTGTCCTTTCCCAATGCCGCCAATCGCCGGGTTGCAGCTCATCTGCCCCAGAGTGTCGATATTGTGTGTCAAAAGCAGAGTCTGTTGACCCATTCGCGCTGCGGCCATCGCGGCCTCAGTGCCTGCATGACCCCCGCCAATGATGATGACGTCAAAAGGATCCTGATAAAACATGGTGGTATGCCTCGCATAAAGCGGTTTGAAAATAGAGTGAAGCCCGGGCCGTGGATTCTACTCAACTTTAGCCTTTCGAGAAAGCGCCGGGATCCTGAGTATTAAAAAGAAGATCTTTTATTTAGAGATCTGTTTTATTGTGATCTCTTATTAGGATCGGCTTGTCTTGTGGATAAGTCAGATCCGCGATTTAAGATCAAACGCTTAAGAAGGATCGCTTTCTGTGAATGATCGGTGATCCTGGTCCGTATAAGCTGGGATCAAAATGAAGGGTTATACACAGCACAAAAATCAGTCAAGGGTTATACTTTGGATAACTACCGGTTGATCCAAGCTTTTAAGCATAGTTATCCACAGAAGAAAGTATGATCTTTACAATTCTCAGAGCAAGTTTTTCCAGGATCCCAGCCAAATCTCGGCCGGATCTTCCGGAATTTCATGTTCGAGAACGTTAATTTTTAGCGTTTCACCGATCTGTTTTGCCCCGCAGGCGTTGAGCGCCGTCTCGAGCTTATCAATTGCTCCGCAGAAGGTATCGTATTCACGGCTACCGATGCCGACTGCGCCAAAACGGACCGCAGAGAGGTCGACCTGCTTCTCCTGAAGCGCTTCATAGAAAGGCAGAAGATTATCGGGAATGTCCCCGGCGCCATGCGTCGAAGAGATAACCAGCCAGATCCCTTCCGCCTGCAGATCGTCGATCAGCGGGCCGTGCTGAATAGTCGTGCTGTGTCCAGCCTCTTCCAGCTTTTCCGCCAGATGTTCTGATACATATTCTGCGCTACCCAGCGTACTGCCGCTGATAAGAGTTATCTCTGCCATGATCGCCCGCTCCACTATTCAGAGTGGCGTATTGTACGCTGTGAGCGAGCTGGGATCTACCTGTGGAAAAATGTGGGATTAAAAAGCCCGATCACGGGCGGATGGTACGCATAATCGGGTTTTGCAGGACGATCAGCGTTTCAGTGGACTGAATTTCATCAATTGTTTGGATCTTGTTGATAAGTACATGCTGGAGCGCATCAATCGATCGGCACATCACCTTTATAAAGATGCTGTAGTGTCCGGTGGTGTAATAGGCTTCAGTAACCTCATCCAGGCTGTTTAGCCTGGCCAGCGCGGAGGGGTAGTCTTTCGCGCTCTTCAGAATGATGCCGATAAAACATCCTACATCGTAACCCAGCTGCTTGGGGCTGACGTCGATGCGTGCGCCGGTAATAATTCCGGCCTGCTTCATTTTCTCTACCCGCACGTGAATGGTCCCCGGGCTGACGCCAAACTGTTTTGCCAGTTCAGCATAGGCGGTGCGCGCGTTGGCCATTAAGGCCTCAAGAATGCCGCGGTCCAGATTGTCGATCTGATAATTTTCCATAGGTTTTTCTTATGAAGTTTGACGAATATTTCTATTTTAGCCTCAAATTTTAATGAATCAAAATCGATGCAGGCTTTTTGTTGTTGGATTATTGAATTGCAGCGCTGTTTTGTTGCTTAATCAATGGCAACAGGACGCAGGAGTTATAAAAAATGAAAACCGCATACATCGCAAAACAACGCCAGATTAGTTTCGTTAAGTCACACTTTTCCCGCCAGCTTGAAGAGAAGCTCGGCCTGATCGAAGTCCAGGCGCCGATCTTAAGCCGCGTGGGCGATGGGACCCAGGATAACCTCTCTGGTTGCGAAAAAGCGGTTCAGGTTAAAGTGAAAACACTGCCAGACGCCCAGTTCGAAGTGGTTCATTCACTGGCGAAGTGGAAGCGTCAAACCCTGGGACAACACGACTTCAGCGCGGGCGAAGGGCTGTACACGCACATGAAGGCCCTTCGCCCCGATGAAGACCGATTAACTCCCATCCATTCCGTTTACGTTGACCAGTGGGACTGGGAGCGCGTAATGGGTGATGGAGAGCGCCACTGCGGCACGCTGAAAGCAACCGTTGAAGCGATCTATGCCGGGATCAAAGCGACCGAAGACGCCGTCAGTAAAGCGTTTGGCCTCACGCCTTTCTTGCCGGAGACGATCCAGTTTGTTCACAGCCAGGAGCTTTTAAGCCGCTATCCGGATCTTGATGCCAAGGGCCGCGAGCGGGCGATCGCGAAAGAGCTGGGCGCGGTATTCCTGATCGGTATCGGCGGCAAGCTTTCCGATGGCCAGCGTCACGACGTTCGCGCGCCGGATTACGATGACTGGAGCACGCCTGCTGCTGAAGGCTATGCCGGTCTGAACGGTGATATTCTGGTGTGGAACCCGGTGCTTGAAGATGCATTCGAGCTCTCTTCAATGGGGATCCGCGTCGATGCCGAAGCGCTGAAGCGTCAGCTCGCGATGACCGGCGACGAAGATCGCCTGCAGCTGGAATGGCACCAGGCGCTGCTGCGCGGAGAGATGCCGCAGACGATTGGCGGCGGCATTGGCCAGTCTCGCCTGACGATGCTGCTGCTGCAGCTTGAGCATATCGGCCAGGTGCAGTGCGGCGTGTGGCCAACCCAGGTTCGTCAGAGCATTGCTGCGCTTCTTTAATCAGTGATTAACGCCGCCAGCGTCTCAGCAGGCGGCTACGCAACCCGGTATCAAAGCGCCAGATATGATCGAATACGCGCATAATGCCGGGCTTGCCGTGTACCGACATCGCCACCGCATGAAAACGATGTTGATGTTTATGCTGTAGCTCTCCCACCTTATTGATCACCTCATCCGGCAAGCGCTGGGCGATAAAATCAGAAATCACCACCGCATCAGCATCGACCCACTGCGGATTCTGCATACGCTCAATCACCGCCCGGAAGCAGCTGGCCAGATCGGTGCCGCCGCGAAAGCGCTGGCTCAAGAAACGAATCGCCTGTTCCAGCCCCTGCGGGCCGGTGAGTTCGTAGTGCACCACTTCGCTGGAAAACAGCATAATGAAGCAGCGGCGGTTATCTGCCAGAGCGACCCGCATCAGCGCCAGACAAAACGCCTTGGCGCACTGTTCATTGAAACCGCCCATTGAGCCGGAAGTATCGACGCAGACGATAAACGGCCCGCGCGGCTGTTCATCAACGTCCTGGCGCGTTACCGGCCGTTCGGTGATCTTTTCCTTCCACGCATCGCCGTGTAGTCGATAGGTCAGCAGCTGCTTTTCAACCAGCTTGCGGTAGAACTCAAACTCCAGCTCGGTGATGCCGAGGGTGGCCAGCTCAGGCGGCAGCAGACGTAGAATATCGTCGCTCTGCTGAAGACCGTCGACCTGCTCCGGTACGGTAGCCGGTTCGCGCACCAGGCTGCGGAAGGTCTCCATCGGCGCATCTTTTTTCGGCACCGCTTTCGCTTCACGCGAGCGCCCCAGCTGTTCGGCGAGCTGCATGAGTTCAGGTTGTTGGCTTAAAAAGTCCCCGTAGCGAACGATCAGCTGGTAATCGCCTCGCTTCAGTTCTCCGGCGCTCATGTCCCACAGGTGTCCCGCCGCATTATCATTCTCCACCAGCACGGGCTCGAGCTGGCCGCTGAGGGTCATGCGCTCCTGAACTTCGCTCAGCAGCTGATCGCGCTCTTCATCCAGCAGCTGCTGATTAAGAGAGGTTGCCTGCACCACCAGGCTCAGACGCCAGCGCTGAAGGAATAACGTGTGCAGCGCCGGCGTAAAGGTGCTGTTGTTGTCCACCAGCTGCTGCGCCTGGCTGGCAAAAGGGGAGTGCAGCTTATGCAGCTGGCTCAGAATTTGCGGCAGCTGGACGATAAACTGCGAGGTGGAAAGCCGCTGTGATTGCTGATAGCACTGAACTTCCGCATCCAGCTCGGGCGGGACGTTGGTCTCTTTTAGTCGCGATCTGACCGCTTCCCGCCAGCGAGGAATGTCGGCGGCGATAATATTTTTGAGCCGCGGAAATTTTTCAAAGAATACCGCGAGTTGAGGCGCTGCCAGCAGGGCCAGCAGCATCTCATCGATCATGCCCTCTTCGCCGACTGCCAGCATGACATTCAGCATGTCCAGCGTCATGACTGGCGGGCCTGTTTAATCTGCGTTCCCACGTCCTGCAGGCTGGCTTCAATGCGCCCCAGCCACTCGCCGGGAATAAACAGACATTTTTGCTGTTCGCTGAAGCGGTTATGTTGCTGATGCCATTCGTCGTCCAGCGCCTCCAGCTGTTGCCTGATTTCTGCCGGCATATTTTCCCGTGATTCGCTACCGGGCAGGGAGAGTCGCGACCCCTGCAGGCTCACATCGCGTACGACCAGATGCTGGCTGGTATCGACATCCATATTCAGCTGCTGGGCAAAACCAATGCCGTTGAGCTTGCCGCGGATCTCACCCCCTTTCTCCAGCCAGTGAGCAAGCTCTTCACGAACAAACGTAATATGAATCACTTCCAGGTCGTGCAGTTTTAGCGGCTGCTGGAGAAGCAGCGTTAGCGTGGGGTCCTGCACTTCAGCAGGCAGTTCATAATGAGGTTTACGGCTGAACATCCCGCCGAGACGGGTGACTTTTAGCGCGGTCTTATCGCTTTGCTGCTGTTGAAGCTGAATGCGCCGTTGAATAATCGACCCGAGGCGGGTGAGCATCGCCTGCTGCTGCCAGGCGTGGCTGGTCATTAAGGTCTCAATCTGCACGGACATCAGATTCATCGTCTCAATATTGTGCCACAGGCAATCCTTCAGCAGGATCAGGTCTATTGGCGCAATGGTGTCGCGGCCGCTGAAAAAGGCGCTGGCCTGCAGCAGACGAATGGCTTTTTTCCAGCGACGATCTGAGACGTAAGGCGCGTTTGGCAACGTATCCAGCTGCTGGCGCAGCTGGAAAATCAGTTCAAATACGCTGTCCGGTAGCTTCACGCTGCCGATATCCTGCTGCCATTGCAGAAATTCCTCGTCGCTGACCTGCAAACTCGCCGGGACAGGATTACTGTTCTCGTCCTGCTGGCTTATCAGCATTGAGCGGAAGTTCGTTTTATCCTGTACCTTATCCAGCCATAGGCGGATAAGCATACGATCGTATAAGGCTTCCAGACTGTTGTCTGCCTCCGGGAGCTCGTTCGACGCCGCCACCAGCAGGCGCATGGGGATCTTCTCTTCGGTCGCCCCGTTGCGGAAATGGCGTTCGTTTATCGCCGTCAGCAGCGTATTGAGAATCGCCGGGCCCGCTTTCCAGATCTCATCGAGAAAAACAATTTCAGCTTCCGGAAGATAGCCGGCGGTCAAACGTTCGTAGCGCCCTTCATCTTTCAGCGCCTGAATGGAGAGTGGGCCAAAGACCTCTTCCGGCGTGGAGAAACGGGTCATCAGGTATTCAAATGCGCGAGCCTGCTGGAAGGCGAACTTGAGGCGACGGGCAATCAGGCTTTTGGCGATCCCCGGCGGGCCCAGCAGAAAAACGCTCTCGCCGCTGAGGGCGGCAAGCAGGCAAAGGCGTATTGCGTGGCTGCGTTCGAAGAGTCCTTTTTCCAGCGCGGCGCTGAGCCGGGAAATTCTTTCTGCCAGTAAATGTGATTGAGCCATAATAGAGTTGCGTGCTTTTTAGAATGTCGTTGTTAGGTCGAGTATAGATGTTTGATTAGGGGTGGTAATAGCCTGAAGAATCGATTTATTTTCTTTGAGTCAGGTTAAGATGATGTCAGTTAGGGGTACGATTCAGCAAATAATCGTGCATACTGTGCGCTTTTTGTGGGCCAAGGGACTAGGCACACATTTGTTTTATAAACGAAAAGACTAGTCTATGAGCACTGATAATAAGCAATCGCTGCCGGCAATAACGCTGGCGGCAATCGGCGTGGTATACGGCGATATCGGCACCAGTCCACTGTATACACTTCGTGAATGTCTGTCAGGTCAGTTTGGCTTTGGCGTTGAGCGTGATGCTGTTTTTGGCTTCCTGTCGCTCATTTTTTGGCTATTAATTCTTACCGTTTCACTCAAATACATCACCTTCGTGATGCGGGCAGATAACGCCGGTGAAGGCGGGATCCTGACGTTAATGTCGCTGGCGGGGCGAAACACCTCCGCGCGCGCCACGTCCATCCTGGTGATCCTTGGGCTTATCGGCGGCAGCTTCTTTTATGGCGAGGTGGTCATTACCCCTGCCATCTCGGTGATGTCGGCGATAGAAGGTCTGGAAATTATCGCTCCGGACCTGGATACCTGGGTTGTGCCCATATCCATCATTGTCCTGACGCTGCTATTTGCCATTCAAAAGCACGGTACCAGCATGGTGGGTAAGCTGTTCGCGCCGATTATGCTGATCTGGTTCCTGCTGCTGGCGGTACTGGGCGCGCGCAGTATTTTCGCTAACCCTGAAGTGCTGCAGGCGTTGAACCCTTACTGGGCGGTTCATTTCTTCCTCGAATATAAAACCGTCTCGTTTGTGGCGCTGGGGGCGGTGGTGCTGTCGATTACCGGCGTGGAAGCGCTGTATGCCGACATGGGGCATTTCGGTAAATTGCCGATTCGCCTGGCCTGGTTTTCGGTCGTGCTGCCTTCGCTGGTGCTGAACTACTTTGGTCAGGGGGCGCTGCTGCTTAAACATCCGGAAGCGATTAAAAACCCGTTCTTTCTGCTGGCGCCGGAGTGGGCGCTGATCCCAATGCTGATCATTGCCGCCCTGGCGACGGTTATCGCTTCCCAGGCGGTTATCTCCGGCGTCTTCTCTCTGACTCGCCAGGCAGTGCGTCTGGGGTACCTGTCGCCGATGCGTATTATTCACACCTCGGAAATGGAGTCCGGGCAGATTTACATCCCGTTTATCAACTGGCTGCTCTATATCTCGGTGGTCATCGTGATTGTTAACTTTGAGCACTCTTCGAATCTGGCGGCGGCATACGGTATTGCGGTGACGGGAACGATGGTGCTGACCACCATTCTTTTCACGACGGTGGCGCGTCAAAACTGGCACTGGAATAAGTTTGTTGTGGCGCTGCTGCTGGTTGCCTTTATGTGCATTGATATCCCGCTCTTCTCCGCGAACCTCGATAAAATCGTCTCCGGCGGCTGGCTGCCTCTGACCCTCGGTCTGGTGATGTTTACCATCATGACCACCTGGAAGAGCGAGCGTTTCCGCCTTCTGCGTCGAATGCATGAGCACGGTAATTCTCTGGAGGCGATGATCTCTTCTCTTGAAAAATCGCCGCCGGTTCGCGTGCCGGGTACCGCTGTTTATATGTCCCGGGCGCTGAACGTGATTCCTTTCGCGCTGTTGCACAACCTGAAGCATAACAAGGTGCTGCACGAGCGGGTAATTTTGCTCACGCTGCGTACCGAAGACGCGCCGTACGTACATAACGTTCGTCGCGTGCAGATTGAACAGATATCGCCGTCGTTCTGGCGCGTCGTTGCCAGCTACGGCTGGCGCGAAACGCCGAACGTCGAAGAGGTTTTCCACCGCTGCGGGCTGGAAGGCCTGAGCTGCCGGATGATGGAGACCTCCTTCTTTATGTCGCATGAGTCGTTGATCATCGGCAAGCGGCCGTGGTATCTGCGCCTGCGCGGCAAGCTGTATCTGCTGCTGCAGCGCAACGCCCTGCGGGCGCCGGACCAGTTCGAAATCCCGCCTAACCGGGTTATTGAGCTCGGCACCCAGGTTGAGATCTGATTCGCTAAGGCCCTTCTTAATGAAGGGCTTTTTTGTTTTATCTGCTCGCTTCAGACTTTCTCGCTGCTACTTTGCGAAACGTTTCGATGACGATCACAATTCTCACATCTGGTGATGGTTTTCTGTTCTCTTATTGCTAATACTTATACCAGCGAAACGTTTCGCTAATGGAGCAAAAGAGAAAATGAAAAAAGGTACCGTCCTCAATGCTGATATCTCGTCGGTCATCTCCCGTCTGGGGCATACCGATACGCTGGTTGTTTGCGATGCTGGTTTACCGGTTCCCCGCAGCAGCACGCGTATTGATATGGCGTTAACCCACGGGGTTCCCTCCTTTATGCAGGTTCTGGAGGTGGTGACGAGCGAAATGCAGGTTGAAGCGGCTATCCTGGCGGAAGAGATTAAAACCCTTAATCCGCAGCTCCATGCGACGTTGCTCACTCACCTTGAGCAGCTGCAGCAGCACCAGGGAAACACCATTGAAATTCGTTACACCAGTCATGAGCAGTTTAAAAAAGAAACCGCAGACAGTCAGGCGGTGATTCGCAGCGGGGAGTGTTCCCCGTATGCGAACGTTATTCTCTGTGCCGGCGTGACGTTCTGAGGTCGCCGATATGGAAGCCTTATTGCAACTAAAAGGGATCGATAAAGCGTTCCCTGGCGTCAAGGCGCTCTCCGGCGCCTCGCTAAATGTCTATCCAGGCCGCGTGATGGCGCTGGTCGGGGAGAACGGTGCCGGCAAGTCCACCATGATGAAGGTGCTGACCGGTATCTACTCCCGCGATGCCGGTTCGCTGCTGTGGTTGGGGAAAGAGACCACCTTCAACGGACCTAAATCTTCTCAGGAAGCCGGAATCGGCATCATTCACCAGGAACTCAACCTGATCCCCCAGCTGACGATCGCCGAGAATATTTTCCTCGGTCGTGAGTTTGTGAATCGCTTTGGCAAAATTGACTGGAAAACGATGTATGCCGAAGCTGACAAGCTATTGGCAAAGCTGAACTTACGCTTCAACAGCCAAAAGCTGGTGGGCGATTTGTCGATCGGCGATCAGCAGATGGTCGAGATCGCTAAAGTGCTGAGCTTTGAGTCGAAGGTCATCATTATGGATGAACCCACCGACGCGCTAACCGACACCGAGACCGAATCCCTGTTCCGCGTGATCCGCGAACTGAAATCGCAGGGGCGCGGTATTGTCTATATCTCTCACCGTATGAAAGAGATCTTCGAAATTTGCGATGACGTCACGGTCTTCCGCGATGGGCAGTTTATCGCCGAGCGCGAAGTGGCCAGCCTGGATGAAGATCTGCTGATTGAGATGATGGTCGGCCGCAAGCTGGAGGATCAGTATCCGCATCTGGACAAAGCTCCGGGCGCGGTTCGCCTTAAGGTCGACAACCTGTGCGGCTCAGGGGTGGAGAACGTCTCCTTTATTCTGCGCCAGGGCGAAATCCTCGGCGTTGCCGGGCTGATGGGCGCCGGACGAACCGAACTGATGAAGGTGCTGTACGGTGCGCTGCCGCGCAGCAGCGGATCGGTTACCCTGGATGGGCATGAGGTCATTACGCGTTCTCCGCAGGATGGCCTGGCCAACGGCATTGTTTATATCTCCGAAGACCGCAAGCGCGATGGTTTAGTGCTCGGCATGTCGGTTAAAGAGAATATGTCGCTCACCGCGCTGCGTTACTTCAGCCGCGGCGGCGGTAGCCTGAAGCATAAAGATGAACAGCAGGCGGTAGGTGATTTTATCCGCCTGTTTAATGTGAAAACGCCGTCGATGGAGCAGGCTATTGGGCTGCTATCGGGCGGTAACCAGCAGAAGGTGGCGATTGCCCGCGGCTTGATGACCCGTCCGAAGGTGCTGATCCTTGATGAACCGACCCGCGGCGTCGACGTCGGGGCGAAGAAAGAGATCTACCAGCTGATTAACCAGTTTAAAGCCGAAGGCCTGAGCATCATTCTGGTCTCTTCGGAGATGCCGGAAGTGCTGGGCATGAGCGATCGCATCATGGTGATGCATGAAGGGCACCTCGGCGGTGAATTCACACGCGAGCAGGCCACCCAGGAAGTATTGATGGCTGCCGCTGTGGGCAAGCTTAACCGTGTGAATCAGGAGTAAAAAAGATGAATAACCCGGCTGTTTCTGGTCGTCGCTACTTCACAAAAGCGTGGCTGATGGAGCAAAAATCGCTGATTGCCCTGCTGGTGCTGATTGCGATTGTCTCGACCATGAGCCCCAACTTTTTTACCGTGAATAACCTGTTCAATATTCTGCAGCAGACTTCAGTTAACGCCATTATGGCGGTCGGGATGACGCTGGTTATCCTGACTTCGGGCATCGACCTGTCCGTCGGCTCCCTGCTGGCGCTGACCGGCGCGGTGGCGGCTTCCATTGTCGGGATTGAGGTCAACGCGCTGGTGGCGGTGGCCGCTGCGCTGGCGTTAGGTGCGGCAATTGGCGCCGTGACCGGCGTGATCGTGGCGAAAGGGCGCGTACAGGCATTTATCGCCACGCTGGTCATGATGCTGCTACTGCGCGGCGTGACGATGGTGTATACCAACGGCAGCCCGGTAAACACCGGCTTTACCGACAACGCCGATCTGTTTGGCTGGTTCGGGATTGGCCGTCCGCTGGGGATCCCAACGCCGGTGTGGATTATGGCGATCGTCTTCCTGGCCGCCTGGTACATGCTGCACCATACCCGCCTGGGTCGTTATATCTACGCGCTCGGCGGCAACGAAGCGGCAACGCGTCTTTCCGGCATCAGCGTGAATAAAGTTAAAATCATCGTCTATTCTTTGTGCGGCATGCTGGCCTCGCTGGCCGGCATTATTGAGGTCGCGCGTCTCTCTTCCGCGCAGCCGACGGCGGGCACCGGATATGAACTGGATGCGATTGCGGCGGTGGTGCTCGGCGGTACCAGCCTTGCGGGCGGTAAAGGCCGTATTGTCGGGACGCTGATTGGCGCGTTGATCCTTGGCTTTCTGAACAACGGACTGAATTTATTAGGCGTTTCATCCTATTACCAGATGATCGTGAAAGCGGTGGTTATTTTGCTGGCGGTACTGGTAGATAACAAGAAGCAGTAACTGATAACTCTACAGGACATCTTAACTATGAATATGAAAAAACTGGCGACCCTGGTCTCTGCTGTAGCGTTAAGTGCGACCGTAAGCGCAAACGCGATGGCAAAAGACACTATCGCTCTGGTTATCTCAACCCTTAACAACCCGTTCTTTGTCTCGCTGAAGGATGGCGCGCAAAAAGAAGCGGACAAACTGGGCTATAACCTGGTGGTTCTGGACTCTCAGAATAACCCGGCCAAAGAGCTGGCTAACGTGCAGGATTTAACCGTTCGTGGTACCAAACTGCTGCTGATCAACCCAACGGATTCCGATGCGGTGGGTAACGCCGTGAAGCTGGCTAACCAGGCTAAAATTCCGGTTATCACCCTCGACCGTCAGGCGTCAAAAGGCGACGTGGTGAGCCATATCGCGTCTGATAACGTGCTGGGCGGTAAGATGGCTGGTGACTATATCGCGAAGAAAGTCGGTGAAAGCGCGAAGATCATTGAATTACAGGGCATTGCCGGGACGTCCGCGGCGCGCGAGCGTGGCGAAGGTTTCCAGCAGGCCGTTGCTGCGCATAAGTTTAACGTTCTGGCCAGCCAGCCGGCAGATTTTGACCGTACCAAGGGCCTGAACGTCATGCAGAACCTGCTGACGGCGCATCCTGATGTACAGGCCGTATTCGCCCAAAACGATGAAATGGCGCTGGGCGCGCTGCGTGCCCTGCAAACGGCAGGCAAATCTGATGTGATGGTTGTTGGATTTGACGGCACTCCGGATGGCGAAAAAGCGGTAAATAGTGGCAAACTGGCAGCGACCATCGCCCAGTTACCGGAGCAGATCGGCGTGAAAGGCGTTGAGACAGCCGATAAAGTGCTGAAGGGCGAAAAAGTGGAAACCAGCTATCCGGTTGAGTTGAAACTGGTCATTAAGCAATAATGTGCGATTCGGATCGGCGACGGTCCGAGGGACAACATAATAAAGAAAAGCAGGGCATGCGCCACCGGATTCCGGTGGCGCGCTTTCCGGGAATATTGATTATGAAAACCGCAGGCAAACTTGTCGTCCTTGGCAGTATCAACGCCGATCACATCCTGAATCTTGACGCCTTCCCAACGCCGGGTGAAACCGTTACCGGTCATCACTATCAGGTCGCTTTTGGCGGTAAGGGCGCAAACCAGGCGGTTGCTGCCGGACGCAGCGGAGCCAATATCGCCTTTATCGCCTGTACCGGCGATGATGATATTGGCGAACGCGTTCGTCGTCAGCTGAAAAGCGATAATATCGACGTCGCGCCGATCAGGGCCGTTGCCGGAGAATCAACCGGCGTGGCGCTGATTTTTGTTAACGCTGAAGGTGAGAATACTATCGGTATTCATGCTGGCGCTAACGCCGCGCTCAGCGTGGCTCAGGTTGATGCGGAAAAAGAGCGTATTGCCGGCGCGCAGGCGCTGCTGATGCAGCTGGAATCGCCGCTGGAAAGCGTACTGGCCGCGGCGAAAATCGCTCACCAGAATCAAACCTCAGTTATCCTCAATCCGGCGCCGGCACGTGAACTGCCCGATGATCTGCTCACGCTGGTGGATATCATTACCCCTAACGAGACCGAAGCGGAAAAGCTCACCGGCGTTCGCGTAGAAAGCGACGATGATGCGGCAAAAGCCGCCAAAGTGCTCCATGATAAAGGTATTGGTACGGTGATCATTACGCTTGGCAGCCGTGGCGTATGGGCCAGCAGCGAAGGTGAAGGTCGTCGGGTTCCCGGTTTTAAAGTGCAGGCGGTTGATACCATCGCCGCTGGCGATACCTTTAATGGTGCGCTGGTCACCGCGCTGCTTGAAGGTAGCGAACTGGCGCAGGCGATTCGTTTTGCCCATGCCGCCGCCGCTATCGCCGTCACCCGCAAAGGGGCTCAGCCCTCCGTGCCCTGGCGAAAAGAAATAGACGAATTTTTACGTCAACAGGGGTAACGATTGGCTACCATGAAGGATGTAGCCCGCATTGCGGGCGTTTCCACTTCGACGGTTTCTCATGTCATCAACAAAGATCGTTTCGTTAGCGAAGCTATTACCGCTAAAGTCGACGCCGCGATTAAGAGCCTGAACTACGCGCCGTCCGCGCTGGCGCGCAGTCTCAAATTAAATCAAACCCGCACCATAGGCATGCTCATTACCGCCAGTACCAATCCGTTTTACTCGGAGCTGGTGCGCGGCGTGGAGCGCAGCTGCTTTGAACGGGGTTATAGCCTTGTGCTGTGTAATACCGAAGGCGATGAACAGCGGATGAACCGTAATCTGGAGACGCTGATGCAAAAGCGCGTCGATGGTTTACTGCTGCTGTGCACTGAAACGCATCAACCTTCGCCGGAGATTATGCAGCGCTACCCTTCTGTACCGACGGTGATGATGGACTGGGCGCCGTTCGACGGCGATAGCGATCTGATTCAGGATAACTCTCTGCTGGGCGGCGATATGGCGACGCAGTATCTGATCGACCAGGGCTATACGCGGATTGCCTGTATTGCGGGTCCGCTGGATAAAACTCCTGCCCGACTGCGCCTGGAGGGATATCAGGAAGCGATGGCCCGAGCCGGACTCTCGGTACCTGAAGGATATGTGATTAGCAGCGATTTTGAGTTTGGCGGCGGTTTCAGCGCCATGCAGAAGCTGCTGATGCTGCCAGCGCTGCCGCAGGCGGTGTTTATCGGTAACGATGCGATGGCGGTAGGCGCCTATCAGGCCCTTTATCAGAGCGGTCTGCGTATCCCACAGGATATGGCGCTGGTAGGCTATGACGACATTGAACTGGCGCGCTATATGACGCCGCCGTTAACCACAATTCATCAACCGAAAGATGAACTGGGCGAGCTGGCCATCGATGTGCTGATTCACCGTATGGCCGACCCGGGACAAAAACAGCAGCGCGTACAGTTAACCCCCGAGCTGGTAGTTCGCGGCTCAGCCTAACGCTTGTGCCGCTCCTTAATCAGGTTGCGGCCATCTTTTGCTCTTAATAAGGTAAATACCAGCGCCGATACCACGGTGATAACCCCCATGGTAATAAAGGTGTAGTGAAACTGCTCGATGGTATTTGCGCTATCGAATCCTTCATAAAACCGCAGCACCGCCGCGCTAACGGCGACCCCGAGACTGATCGATAGCTGCTGCGTCACGGCCAACATGCTGTTGCCGCTGCTGGCGTTTTCATCGGTTAAATCGGCGAGCGTGATGGTGTTCATGGAGGTGAACTGGGTGGACATTGCCATTCCCAGAATGAAGAGCGGCAGCAGCAGCATCCAGATCGACATATCCGGCGATTGCAGCGAAAACTGAGCGATCATCAGGCCAATAAATATCGTGACCCCAACCAGCGTTTTACGGTAACCAAACCAGCGAAGAATCTGGGTGACGGTTGATTTCGCAATAATCGAACCAATAGCCGTAGGCGCTATCATGCAGCCGGCGACGATCGCCGGATAACCGAAGCCAACCTGTAACATCAGCGGCATCAGGAACGGAACGCAACCGGTACCCAGGCGCGTGGCCAGGTTTCCCGCAATCCCGACAGAGAAAGTATGCGTCTTGAATAAATAAAGCGAAATGAGCGGCGTGGGATGGCGGCGAGCGTGACGAATATAGGCCCACAGTAAAACGATGCTCAGGGCGATAACCGCCAGAGCCATCCATGTGGCGACAATTTTCTCGCCAAACAGCTCGATTCCGCTGGAAAACAGAACCAGGCTCAGGCCAAACAGGATAAAACCGAGCGTGTCGAAGCGGCGCCGTGGCGTGGTGAAATCCGGCATATACTTGCGGGCATACACGATCCCGATAATACCGATGGGAATATTAATCAGGAAAATCCAGTGCCAGCTGGCCCAGGTCACCAGTACGCCGCCGAGCACGGGACCGAGGATAGGGCCGACCAGTCCAGGCATCGTGACGAAGTTGAGCACCGGCAGCAGTTCGCTGCGCGGATAGGCGCGCAGTAGCGCCAGCCTGGCTACCGGCATCATCATGGCCCCGCCGATGCCCTGAATGACGCGGAAGATAACCAGTTCCATTAGGGAGTTGGAAAGCGCGCAGGCCAGGGAACCGAGGGTAAACAGGCTGACGGCGATGATAAACACTTTTCGCGTGCCGAAGCGGTCGGCCAGCCAACCGCTGACCGGGATAAGCATGGCCACCGTCAGCGTATAGCTGATAATGGCCGACTGCATCGCTAGCGGTGAACGGTTGAGACTATGGGCGATAGCGGGAAGGGCTGTATTCAGAATGGTGGCGTCGAGCGCCTGCATAAAAAAAGCCATTGCTGCGATCCATGGCAGCCCGGCCATACTGCGGGCTTTCTTTTTGGTCATTCGATACCCTTGCTATTTGTCGGAATGGTTGGGAGCGCTCAACAACGCCTGGCAGGCGCTCAGCGCCCGCAAGCCGTCGCTATCCAGAATGGCATCAACGATTGCCTGGTGCAGATCCAGTTTCACCACTTCATTCTGCGTAATCGACGTGAAGTAGGTGTGATAGACCGAATGAAATAAAGAAGCGAAAGAGATCAGGAAAGGGTTGCCGCTCATTTCATATATATGTTCATGCCAGGCCATATCGACTTCAATCCAGCGTTCGCGCTGAAAGTTCCTCTTCAGCTCAACCATCTCCTCCATCAAAGCGTTGAGCTGGGCTTTTTGCTCCGGCGTCCCTGAAGTTGAAGCCAGAAAACAGGCTTGAGGTTCCAGACTGCCGCGCATCACGAGGAAATGGCTGACAACATCGGAGAAGTTATCTTCTGTTAACCACCAGGCCAGGAGTTCTTTATCGAGAAAGTTCCAGCTGCTGCGTGGCATCACCCGCGTTCCGATGCGCGGTCGTGGCAAAAGCATGCCTTTTGCCGCTAGCGTCTTCACCGCTTCACGCACGGCGGTGCGGCTCACGCCAAACTGCTCGCCCAGTTCCATCTCGCCGGGAAGGATACTTTCTGGCTGATATTCACCGGTCAAAATTTTTTGAGCCAGCTTCTCCGCTAATACCCAGGAGATATTCTTTTGTGCCGCCAACTGCTGTGCGCTTAAAGACATACGTGCCGTTCCTTTCTCTTTTTTACCTTACCAGTATGCCATCTGGCGGCTTACTTCGTTGGTTAAAACGGCAAAACGCCGGTTTTTTGCTACATTACGCGCCGTAATGATGAAAAAAGAGGCGGTTAAAAAGTTTTTTGCATTTAGCCCTTGTCACTTCGGAATAACTCCCTATAATGCGCCTCCACTGACACGGAACAACGGCTTACAGCCCGCCGGGTTAGCGGGATTCAGCGATGAATACCGGCAGAGAAAAGCGAAATTAAACGCTTGACTCTGAATGAGGAAAGCGTAATATACGCCACCTCGCAACGGTGAGCGAAAGCCGCGTTGCACTGCTCTTTAACAATTTATCAGACAATCTGTGTGGGCACTCAAAGTGACATGGATTCTTAACGTCCTCGGACGAAAAATGAATACCAAGTCTCTGAGTGAACACGTAATTCATTACGAAGTTTAATTCACGAGCATCAAACTTAAATTGAAGAGTTTGATCATGGCTCAGATTGAACGCTGGCGGCAGGCCTAACACATGCAAGT
>NZ_CAXSXW010000001.1:326939-524468 GCF_964241505.1 Klebsiella sp. Q11 | reverse complement strand
GGGTTGCGGACAGTGTCTGGTGGGTAGTTTGACTGGGGCGGTCTCCTCCTAAAGAGTAACGGAGGAGCACGAAGGTCAGCTAATCCTGGTCGGACATCAGGAGGTTAGTGCAATGGCATAAGCTGGCTTGACTGCGAGCGTGACGGCGCGAGCAGGTGCGAAAGCAGGTCATAGTGATCCGGTGGTTCTGAATGGAAGGGCCATCGCTCAACGGATAAAAGGTACTCCGGGGATAACAGGCTGATACCGCCCAAGAGTTCATATCGACGGCGGTGTTTGGCACCTCGATGTCGGCTCATCACATCCTGGGGCTGAAGTAGGTCCCAAGGGTATGGCTGTTCGCCATTTAAAGTGGTACGCGAGCTGGGTTTAGAACGTCGTGAGACAGTTCGGTCCCTATCTGCCGTGGGCGCTGGAGAATTGAGGGGGGCTGCTCCTAGTACGAGAGGACCGGAGTGGACGCATCACTGGTGTTCGGGTTGTCATGCCAATGGCATTGCCCGGTAGCTAAATGCGGAAGAGATAAGTGCTGAAAGCATCTAAGCACGAAACTTGCCCCGAGATGAGTTCTCCCTGACTCCTTGAGAGTCCTGAAGGAACGTTGAAGACGACGACGTTGATAGGCCGGGTGTGTAAGCGCAGCGATGCGTTGAGCTAACCGGTACTAATGAACCGTGAGGCTTAACCTTACAACGCCGAAGATGTTTTGGCGGATTGAGAGATTTTCAGCTTAGATTACAGATTTTCGGGAACGAAAGATTTTACGCTGAGGCAAGGCGGCAAATGAAGTAAAGGAAGGAGCATACTGAAGTATGTGACTGACTTTACGAATGCAGCCAACGCAGCATCGGTGTAAAAGATTCGTTTCTGACAACAGAATTTGCCTGGCGGCACTAGCGCGGTGGTCCCACCTGACCCCATGCCGAACTCAGAAGTGAAACGCCGTAGCGCCGATGGTAGTGTGGGGTCTCCCCATGTGAGAGTAGGGAACTGCCAGGCATCAAATTAAGTAGTAAGCCGGTGCATAAATCCGGTGGTTACAGAAGTATTCGGTGGAGCGGTAGTTCAGTCGGTTAGAATACCTGCCTGTCACGCAGGGGGTCGCGGGTTCGAGTCCCGTCCGTTCCGCCACTTATTAAAAGCCCTGAGCATTTGCTCAGGGCTTTTTCTTTGCCTGTCGCTTTATTATTGCTTTTTTAGCAAAAATCCTCTGCGTTTAGCGCTCTTTTTCTCAATCCTCTCGTTGGTCATAATTACCCTCGTTAACCGATATGAATGAATAAAGAGGAAAATCATGACAATCCCTGCATTTGGTCTTGGGACCTTCCGTCTGAAAGATGACGTGGTTATTGCATCTGTAAAAACGGCGCTTGAGCTTGGCTATCGCACCATTGATACCGCGCAAATCTATGATAATGAAGCTGCTGTGGGTCAGGCTATTGCTGAAAGCGGCGTTGCGCGCGATGAACTGTTCATCACCACCAAGATCTGGATTGAAAATCTCAGCAAAGACAAGCTGATCGCCAGCCTGAAAGAGAGCCTGCTGAAGCTGCGGACTGACTATGTCGACCTGACGTTAATCCACTGGCCGTCGCCAAACGATGCCGTTGCCGTCGAAGAGTTTATGGCCGCGCTGCTGGAAGCGAAAAAGCAGGGGCTGACCCGTCAGATTGGTATTTCTAACTTCACCATTCCGCTGATGGAGCGGGCAATTGCCGCCGTTGGCGCAGAGAATATCGCGACCAACCAGGTTGAACTCTCTCCGTACCTGCAGAACCGCAAAGTGGTTGATTGGGCGCGTGAACACGGTATACATATCACCTCTTACATGACGCTGGCCTACGGTAAGGCGCTGAAAGATGAAGTGATTGCACGTATTGCGACGAAACATAATGCCACGCCGGCGCAGGTTATCCTGGCCTGGGCAATGGGCGAAGGTTATGCGGTAATTCCGTCTTCGACGCGGCGCGAAAACCTGGCAAGCAACCTTAAAGCTCAGGATCTGCAGCTTGATGAAGACGATCGCCAGGCGATCGCCGCCCTGGACTGCAACGATCGTCTGGTTAGCCCGGACGGTCTGGCGCCTGAATGGGACTAATCTAATCCCCCTCTTACTCTACAACCCTCTTACAGCTCCTTCGGGAGCTGTTTTACATGTTCGCTAAGAAAGTCGATAAAGGCTCTGATCCGCGTGCTTACGGCTCTGTCGCTGTAGTAAACCGCGCTAAACGGCATTTCAACCGGCAGCCGTTTATCAGCCAGCAGTTCGACAAACGCCCCTTCAGCAATTTCCTTATCCACCATATAGTCCGACAGACAGGCGATTCCGTTACCGGCCAGGCACAGCTGCTTGAGCGTTTCTCCGCTATTGGAAGATATCTCGCTTTCGATTTCCAGCAGCTGGCCATCGCAGCAGGAGACTGGCCAGGTATTCAATGAAGCAGGTTCGCTAAAACCGAGGCATTGATGATTTTTTAGCTCAGCGACGCTTTGCGGCGTTCCATGGCGAGCAAGATAGTCCGGTGAAGCGATTATTTTGCGGTAGCTATTAAACAATGGCCTGGCGCGCAGGCTGGAATCGGTCAGCGTGCCGGCGCGGATCGCGACGTCAACTTTCCGCTCAATCAGATTGATAAAGGTTTCGGACGAGACCAGCGTAAGGCTCATCTCTGGATAACGCTCGCGGAAGGGTCTTATCAACGGCATCAGGAAATGCAGTATCACCGGCGTCGCGGCATCAACCCGTAATAGTCCTCTTGGCGTCGTACGACTCTCCAGAAGTTCATTTTCGGCAGCGGCCATCTCCTGAAGCACAATCTGCATGCGACGGAAATAACGCTCTCCTTCTTCGGTCAGGCTTAGCTGACGGGTCGTACGGTTAAGCAGGCTCACGCCGAGCTTTGATTCCAGCTTTTTCACCGCCCGGCTGACGGCGGAATTGGCCTGACCTAGCTGTTCCGCTGCGCGGCTAAAGCTGCCGCTCTCGACCACGGCGACAAAAATGGCGATTTCTTCTGAGGTAGCTCTCATTATTGCACCTGTGGCAAAATTCTATTGATACTTTGGCTATTTTTGTTATTAAAGCATCTCTTCATACTACGTGTCATCTTAATCATGTTGATACGGAGTACATTATGCCGCTGGCGCTACTTGCCTTAACTATCGGTGCCTTTGCTATTGGCACGACCGAATTTGTCATTGTGGGCCTGGTGCCCACCATTGCGGAACAACTTGCTATTTCGCTACCCTCTGCGGGGCTGTTGGTTTCTATCTACGCGCTCGGCGTGGCGATTGGCGCCCCGGTGCTCACCGCGCTGACCGGGCGTATGCCGCGTAAGCAACTGCTGCTGGCGTTAATGGCGCTGTTTACCGCCGGTAACCTGCTGGCCTGGCAGGCGCCGGGTTATGAAACTCTGGTTCTGGCACGCCTGCTGACGGGACTGGCGCACGGGGTATTCTTTTCGATCGGATCAACAATTGCGACCAGCCTGGTTCCGAAAGAGAAAGCGGCTTCGGCGATTGCGATTATGTTTGGCGGTCTGACCGTTGCGCTGGTGACCGGCGTACCATTGGGCACCTTTATCGGCCAACACTTTGGCTGGCGCGAGACGTTCCTTGCCGTGTCGATCCTTGGCGTAATCGCGTTAATGAGCAGCCTTATCCTGGTGCCGAATAACATTCCCGGTCGTGTCAGCGCCGGTTTGCGCGCTCAGCTCCAGGTTCTGACTCATCCCCGTTTACTGATAATCTATGCCATTACGGCTTTGGGATATGGCGGCGTATTCACCGCTTTTACCTTCCTGGCGCCGATGATGCAGGATCTTGCCGGATTTAGCCCGGCGGCCGTTAGCTGGATCCTCCTGGGCTACGGTGTTTCTGTAGCGGTGGGCAACGTATGGGGCGGAAAGCTGGCGGATAAGCATGGCGCCGTGCCCGCGCTGAAGCTGATTTTTGCCGCCCTGGTTGCTTTACTGCTGATCTTTCAGTTTACGGCCAGCATTCAGTATGCGGCGCTGGCGACGGTACTGGTGATGGGCATCTTCGCATTCGGTAACGTTCCGGGTCTGCAGGTATACGTTGTGCAGAAAGCGGAGCAGTATACTCCAGGCGCGGTTGACGTTGCCTCAGGCCTGAATATTGCCGCCTTTAACATCGGGATTGCCTTAGGATCGGTGATTGGCGGGCAGACGGTAGAACATTATGGTCTGGATCAGACGCCCTGGATTGGCGCGCTGATAGTTCTGGTCGCGCTGTTGCTGGTGGTTCTTAGCGGCCGGCTCGATAAGCCTCAGCGCTGTGCTACGGTTCTTTCCGTAGAAGGATAAAGGTTTCTGGCAAATTGCATTGAAAGTGTATACAAAAATCCCTATAACAGAAGGACCAGCTGCAGTCTCGGGCTGGTTTCCTGTTATCGAGGTTTGATGCCTAAATTGCGAAAGAATACCTATGCCATGCGCTACGTCGCCGGACAACCCGCGGAGAGAATTTTACCTCCGGGGTCGTTTGCAGGCATGACTCCGGCTTTTCCGGCGGGAGTACCGTTAAGTTCGGATGAAAAAATCCGCGTACTGGTGTGGAACATCTTCAAGCAGCAGCGCGCCGAGTGGAAATCAGTTCTTAACAACTTTGGTAAAGATGCGCACCTGGTGTTATTACAGGAAGCGCAAACCACGCCTGAGTTAGTGAAATTCGCCACCTCCAATTATCTGGCCGCTGACCAGGTTCCGGCACTGGTGCTTCCGCAGCATCCTTCCGGCGTGATGACGTTAGCTTCCGCCCATCCCATTTACTGCTGCCCACTGCGCGAGCGCGAGCCTATCCTGCGGCTGGCAAAGTCAGCGTTGGTCACCGTTTACCCGTTACCGGATACCCGGCTGCTGATGGTGGTAAATATCCACGCGGTCAACTTTAGTCTTGGCGTGGATGTCTACAGCAAGCAGCTGCTGCCGATTGGCGACCAGATTGCCCATCACAGCGGGCCGGTGATAATGGCGGGTGACTTTAACGCCTGGAGTCGTCCGCGAATGAACGCTTTGTATCGCTTTGCGCGTGAAATGTCGCTGCGCGAAGTCCGCTTCTCTGACGATCAGCGCCGCCGTACTTTTGGCCGCCCGCTTGATTTTGTGTTCTACCGGGGGTTAAGCGTGCACGATGCTTCCGTGCTGGTGACCCGCGCGTCCGACCACAACCCGCTACTAGTTGAATTCAGTCCCGGCAAGCCTGATTAATTAAGGTATGTCAGGCCTGCCATGGGGGCAGGCCTGCGTATGCATGGTGCTGCCTTTATTACTCAAAAAACCGAAGGACAATGCAATGACAACACGCTCTCATCATGACAACGTCGAAAAACAGTTTGGCTCACAGGCCAGCGCCTACCTGAGCAGTGCCGTACACGCTTCAGGGCGCGATCTGCAGCGCCTGGCCGAACGGCTGGCGGACTTCCCTCAGGCCCACGTGCTCGATATGGGATGCGGTGCCGGACACGCCAGCTTTGCGGCGGCAGGGCAGGTTGCCCAGGTAACGGCATATGATTTATCCAGCCAGATGCTGGAGGTGGTGGCTCAGGCCGCAAGGGATAAAGGTTTTGCTAACATTGCCACGCAGCAGGGCTATGCCGAATCTTTGCCTTTCGCTGATGCCAGCTTTGATGTCGCGATCAGCCGTTATTCTGCGCATCACTGGCATGATGTCGGCCAGGCATTGCGCGAAGTGAAGCGGGTGCTGAAACCGGGCGGAGTGATGATTATTATGGATGTGATGTCGCCCGGCCATCCTGTTCGCGACGTCTGGCTGCAGACGGTTGAGGCGCTGCGCGATACCTCCCATGTTCGCAACTACTCCAGCGGCGAATGGCTGACAATGGCGAGTGAGGCCGGTTTGGTGATAAATCATCTGCTGACCGATCGCCTGCCTCTGGAGTTCAGCTCCTGGATCGCGCGGATGCGGACGCCAGCGGCGCTGACGGAAGCGATTCGTTTATACCAGGAGAGCGCATCGGCGGAGGTCAAAGCCTATTTTGCATTGCAGCAGGATGGTTCTTTCACCAGCGATACGATTATGTTTGAGGCCCATAAGGCCATCTGACGCAAAGATAAAACAAAAGGCACCGCATGGGTGCCTTTTTTAATGCCTGCTGAATCATCAGGATTCTGGTCTGTCGCTGTTTTTCACAAACAGCGTCAGCTGATCGCCGGGTTTCAGGTTGCCGGTATCGCTGTTCCAGCGCATCACATCGCGAATGTTCACGCCATGGCGTTTCGCAATGCTCGACAAAGAGTCGCCCTTACGCACGCGATAGGTAATGCTATCGCTATTGTTTGCCAGACGTTCAGCGCTGCTGCCTGCGCCAATCACCAGATTCTGACCGACCTTCAGGTTAGAACCGCGAATACCGTTCCACTGCTGCAGATCTTTCGTTGATACGCCGAGACGCGATGCAATGCCGGAGATGGTGTCACCGGAGCGCACCTGGTAGCTGCGGCTGGTCAACGGCTTGTTATCAGCCAGCAGCGTCGGCTGCACGGCGGCAATATCACCGGAGGCCAAAGACTCACGCAGCTGCGCCGCATGCTTCTGCGGTACCAGTACGTAATTCGGCCCGTTCGCGCCCAGAGTCGACCCCTTAACGCCTGCATTGAACGTTTTCAGCTTGCTGACGGGCATTCCTGCCATATCCGCTAGCTGTGAAATCTCAACCGGACTGTCGAGACGTACACGCGCCAGGGCACGGCTTTCGTCTGCTGTCGGCAACCTTACGCCATACCGCTTGCTGTTCTTGAGAATATCGCTCAGGGCCAGCATTTTTGGTACGTATATTTTGGTTTCCTGTGGTAATGACAGCGACCAGAAATCGGTGGGTTTACCCCGTGATTTGTTCGCTTTGATAGCCTTCATTACCCGACCTTCGCCGCTGTTATAGGCAGCGACGGTTAACAACCAGTCGCCGTCGAACATTTTGTTCAGACGTTGCATCATGTTTAACGCTGCCGTGGTTGAGGCAACGATGTCACGACGCGCATCGTAACTGCGGGTCTGTTTCAAACCATAATTGCGCCCGGTGCTCGGAATGATCTGCCAAATGCCTGCGGCATTGGCGCCAGACGTTGCGTGCGGGTCAAAAGCGCTCTCCACTATGGGTAGTAATACCAGTTCCATTGGCATGTTACGTTTCTTAACTTGCCCGGCTATCCAGTACATATACGGCTCTGCCCGTAAAGTTACATCGTGGAGATAGCTCTTATTTCTTAAGTACTTCTGTTTTTGTTCGCGAATCCGGACGTTTTCCGGAATTCCCATCTTTAGCTCGTCGCCTATTGAAGTCCACAGATCCTGGTCTTGCGCGTAGAAGGTTCCATCATCTAACCAGCGCGCTCGACTTGTGAACTTGCTTGCTTCCCCTTGACTCGCTGCAGAAAGGCTCTGTGCGTGCTGTTGTACGGTGCCATCGTTCTTAGACGCCTGGCACCCGACCAGCAGGACAGAGGCGAGTAAAATCGCTCGTGCCTTCATGTGTGTGTCAATAGTTGCTTAAAAGACGAGCAAGGATAACGGTGAAGTCGTCTGAAGACAAGAATTAAATATCAGAAGTCGTCTTTCTTTGACCTTAACCAGGCAAATCGCTGAATAGAGTGTTGCAAATTTGTTTCTTTGTCTATTTCTTTAATTAAATCATCATCATCCGTTCGAAGAAATAAATTAATAAGACGCTCATTTTTCAGAGTTACGGGGAGTGTTTTTTGGTTTTTTGCACGTAACTCATTAACTTTGTGGTAGTAATCGTTTATCTCCCTATCATGGGGAAGGATGCTTATTGCAAACTTCATGTTTGCTAAAGTGTACTCATGTGCGCAACATATTAATGTTTCGTCAGGAAGGGCGCTAATCTTCTTAAATGATTGATACATCTGCTCTGCGGTCCCTTCGAATAGTCTGCCGCAGCCGCCGGAAAACATTGTATCGCCACAAAATAGATAAGGTGCGCTGTAGAAACAGATGTGTCCTAAAGTGTGACCTGGCGTGGCAAAAATAGAAAATTCGCGGCCCAAAACAGTGAGGCTATCTCCGTCCTTCACGACGTGGGTTGCGCCCTTATCCTGGGTTTCTGCCGGTCCGTAAACCACCAGGTTCGGGAATTTTTCCCGCAGTTGTTTAACGCCGCCAACATGGTCGCGGTGGTGATGCGTCAACAAGATAGCTTCCGGCTGCCAGCGGTTTTGTTCGATGGCGGCGAGCACGGGCGCGGCTTCTCCGGGATCGACTATCAGGCAGCGCCCGCTATCTTCACTAAGAACCCAGATGTAGTTGTCCTGAAATGCGGGAATACTGATAAGATTCATAAATTACCTCTAATGCGTAGCGGAAGGTTGCGATGAAGCCGGCAAGGATACCTCATACAGTTACAGCGCCAGAGCACTGGTCCAGCATGCCGTGGGGCGAATACTACCGCGAATCGCTGGAACGGCAGATGAAACCGTGGCTCGCTAAATTATATGGCTTTCATTTACTTAAGATTGGCAATCTGAGCGCGGAAATCAATACCGAAGCCTGCGCGATTTCCCATCAGGTGAATGTCTCTTTGCAGGGGAATCCTGTGCAGGTAAAGGCCGATCCGCTGCATTTGCCTTTTGCCGAAAAGTCGGTAGATGCCTGCCTGCTGGCGCATACCTTACCGTGGTGCAGCGATCCGCATCGACTGCTGCGGGAAGCGGACCGGGTGCTGATTGACGATGGCTGGATAATTTTAACCAGTTTTAATCCTGTAAGCCTGATGGGGTTACGTAAACTGGTGCCGGTGTTACGCAATAAGCCCCCCTATAACAGCCGCATGTTCACCTTAACGCGTCAGATGGACTGGCTGGGGTTGCTGAATTTTGAAGTTATGCACTACGGGGGCTATCAGGTCCTTCCCTGGTCGCGCCACGGGGGGAAAATGCTCAGCACGCATCTACCGGCGTTGGGATGTCTGCAGCTCATTGTTGCCCGTAAACGCACTATCCCATTGACGCTAAACCCGATGAAATCGGGCAAAGCAAAAAAACGGATACCGCAGGCGGTAGGCGCCACGCGTCAGTGGCGCAAGGGGCAGAATTAACTTTCTGCCTGATAACCGATGTCGTCCCGGGTTGGGTTAGATGCCGCCGCGCGCGCCAGTTCGTCGCAACGTTCGTTTTCCGGATGTCCGGCGTGGCCTTTAACCCATTCCCATTTTATCTTGTGTTGACCCAGCGCGGCGTCCAGGCGCTGCCAGAGATCGACATTTTTTACCGGTTTCTTGTCGGCCGTTTTCCAGCCGCGTTTTTTCCAGTTGTGGATCCACTGCGTAATTCCCTGACGCACATACTGGCTGTCGGTACTGAGGATCACTTCACAATGTTCTTTCAGCGCTTCCAGGGCGACGATGGCGGCCATCATCTCCATGCGGTTGTTCGTTGTAAGGTTAAAGCCTTCGCTAAAAGTTTTTTCCTTCCCGCGATAGCGTAAAATCGCACCGTAGCCGCCAGGACCTGGATTTCCCAGGCAAGAACCATCGGTGAAAATTTCTACCTGTTTGAGCATCTCTGGTAGACTTCCTGTAATTGAAATCGATACGTAAAACGGTAAGTCTGACATAAATGACCGCTATGAGCACTGCAATTACGCGACAGATCGTTCTCGATACCGAAACCACCGGTATGAATCAGATTGGTGCGCACTATGAAGGGCACAAGATAATTGAAATCGGTGCGGTGGAGGTGATCAACCGCCGCCTGACCGGAAACAACTTCCACGTCTATTTAAAGCCGGACCGGCTGGTGGATCCTGAAGCGTTTGGCGTCCACGGTATTGCGGACGAATTCCTGATGGATAAGCCCGCGTTTGGTGATGTGGTCGATGAGTTTCTCGACTATATCCGCGGCGCGGAGCTGGTCATCCATAACGCATCGTTCGATATCGGCTTTATGGACTATGAATTTGCTAAGCTAAATCGCGGAATTCCGAAGACGGATACCTTTTGTAAGGTGACCGATAGCCTGGCCCTGGCGCGTAAAATGTTCCCGGGCAAGCGTAACAGCCTTGATGCCCTCTGTTCACGTTATGAAATAGACAACAGCAAGCGAACGCTGCACGGGGCGTTGCTCGATGCCCAGATTCTGGCCGACGTTTATCTGATGATGACCGGTGGCCAGACGACGATGGCTTTCTCAATGGAAGGGGAAGGGCAGCAGCAGGCCGGAGAAATGGGCATTCAACGCGTTGTGCGCGCCGCCAGCAAATTACGGGTGGTTTACGCCTCTGATGAAGAGCTGATGAACCACGAGTCGCGGCTCGATCTGGTGCAAAAGAAAGGCGGAAGCTGCCTGTGGCGGGCCTGATTTACCCATAAACGCGCTAAAAATAGTCTGTTGGGTGATTTTTGCAGCAAGCGATTCAAAAATGAAGAAAAAGCGTTGACGGAGTAGAGGGGAATCCGTAATATTCGCCTCGTTCCCAAGGGAACAGTAAGTGGAGCGGTAGTTCAGTCGGTTAGAATACCTGCCTGTCACGCAGGGGGTCGCGGGTTCGAGTCCCGTCCGTTCCGCCACTATTCAGAAAGCCTGAATCAGCAATGATTCAGGCTTTCGTCGTTTTAGCCTGCAGAACACATTCTCTTCCCCGCCTTCGCCAGCCATCCGTCGCGCCGGGCTGACAACGTTTGCCCGCGAGCCTGGCGTTAATAGCATTCATATTCTTGTTCCGCGCTGCGGGCGTTTACCTGCAGGGCCCTGCGGCGAGCGGGCGGGATAGCGCTGGTTTGAGATATAAAAAGGGAGCCTGGGCTCCCCTGCCAGGCAGGCTTTAGCTGAGCGTGAAGGGATCAGCGTCCTGCCAGGCCGGAAACTTCTCGCGATACTCTTTTAGCGACGTCAGCGAAAGCTCAGCATCCAGGCGAGTCGCCTGATGCGGTTCGGCCGTCGCGATAATCTCACCCTGCGGCGTGATTATCCGACTATCGCCCCGGTAATGGTGCCCGTTGCCATCGGTGCCGACGCGATTGCATCCGGCAACATAAGCCTGATTTTCGATAGCTCTGGCGACCAGCAGCGACTGCCAGTGCATTGAGCGCGGGGCGGGCCAGTTGGCAACATACAGCGCTAAATCGTAGTCGTTATGGTTGCGTGACCACACGGGGAAGCGCAGGTCGTAGCATACCAGCGGCAGAATTCTCCAGCCGCGCCAGGCAAAAATGACCCGCTCGTTACCCGCTGCGTAATGATGATGTTCATCCGCCATGCGAAACAGGTGGCGTTTGTCATAGAAATGGATTTTACCGCCGGGCTCAACCAGCAAGAAGCGGTTAACCGGACCACGGTCCGTTTGCAGCGCGGCGCTACCGGCAATCAGCGCGTTGGTTTGGTCGGCTTTAGCCTCCATCCAGGCTACCACTTCCTCTTGCGACAGCGACTGTTTTGCTGCTTCCATCGCGAAACCGGTGGTGAACATTTCGGGTAAAACAATGAGGTCACGCCCGGTAATCCCTTCCAGTTGACGATCGAAATGGCGCAGGTTGGCGGGACCGTCCATCCACACCAGCGGTTGTTGTAAAAGGGTAATTTTCAGTCCGGGCACGGTGGTGAACTCCAGTATGATGAGAGGAATTATAATGACTTTAACACCATATCAGCCGATGGACGGCTCAGGGAATATTTTGTAAAAGAATGACAGCCCTGGAAATACCTTCCGCTGAATTGTCAGAAAAAAGAGAGGCGGGGAAGTCCCCGCCTCGATCGTGATGGGTTTATTTTTTCGTTTTTAAGCCGCTTCGATCTTGCGCACTTTCTCCGGCAGCTTTACCGGGCGGGTCGCCAGTTCATCCGGGGCGAAATCGTCGACGTTAATGCTGCGCAGTCGGCTGGTTTCCGCACGGACCAGGATGTCCGCCTCGTCCTGATTGATTAGCCCTTTTGCCAGCGCGTTGCGGGCCAGTTCATCAAGACGCGTAAACGACAGATTCTTGCCCAGCTCTTTGCACAGGCGCTGGTGGATAGGGTCTGCTGCCATAACATCAAGCAGCGCTTCTTCCAGCAGGCCAACCGGATTATGCTCGCTCGGCGTCAGATACTGACCGCGGCCGATACGCGAACGCGTCGCGCTCGGAACCTGCAGGATTTTCGCTACCTTATGATCCAGCTTGTCTGAAGGCGCCAGGTAATGACGTCCGGTCGGGAAGATTGCCACGCGAAGCGCCCCAGCGACCAGACGATTCGGGAAGTTCACCAACAGATCGTCAATCGCCTGCTCGGCCTGATACAGCGCATCCTGCACCCCCCAGTGAACCAGCGGTAAGTCCGCTTCGTTACGCCCCTCATCGTCATAGCGTTTCAGGACCGCCGACGCCAGGTAGAGCTGGCTCAGCACATCTCCCAGACGCGCAGAAATTCTTTCACGACGCTTCAGACTACCGCCCAGTACCGCCATTGAGACATCGGACAGCAGAGCCAGGTTGGCGCTCAGTCGGTTCATATGTTGATAGTAGCGACGAGTGGCATCGCGGGTCGGCGAGCTGCTGGTGAGACCGCGGGTCAGGCCCAGCCAGAAACTGCGTACCTTATTGCTGCCCACGTGCCCGATGTGTTTAAACAGCAGCTTATCGAAAGCGTTAACGTCGTTATTCTGCGCGGCCGCCATTTCATCCAGCACGTACGGATGGCAACGAATCGCACCCTGGCCGAAGATCATCATGCTGCGGGTCAGAATATTCGCCCCTTCAACGGTGATGGCGATCGGCGCGCCCTGATAGGCCCGCGCCAGGAAGTTTCCGGTGCCGAGCATAATGCCCTTACCGCCGGTAATATCCATTGCGTCAATAATGGAACGCTGACCACGGTGAGTACAGTGATACTTCACAATTGCCGACAGTACCGCTGGTTTTTCGCCAAGCATAATGCCGTAGGTAATCAGCGAGGCGGCGGCATCCATTACGTAGGCGTTGCCTGCGATACGCGCCAGCGGTTCTTCGATCCCTTCCATTTTACCGATAGAGATTTTGAACTGGCGGCGAATGTGCGCGTAGGCGCCGGTAGCCATGGCGACGGATTTCAGGCCGCCGGTAGCGTTTGACGGCAGGGTGATGCCGCGTCCCACGGATAAACACTCAACCAGCATCCGCCAGCCCTGGCCGGCCATCGACGGGCCGCCAATAATGTAATCGATAGGAACGAAAATATCTTTCCCCTGGGTCGGGCCGTTCTGGAACGGAACGTTCAGCGGGAAATGGCGACGCCCGATTTCAACGCCGGGGGTGCTGGTGGGGATGAGCGCGCAGGTGATGCCCAGCTCCTCTTCTCCACCCAGCAGGCGGTCTGGATCGGAGAGTTTAAACGCCAGCCCCAGTACGGTGGCGATAGGCGCAAGGGTGATATAGCGTTTGTTCCAGGTCAGGCGCATACCCAGCACCTGCTGGCCCTGCCATTCGCCCATGCAGACGACGCCGGTATCCGGAATGGCGCCGGCATCTGAACCCGCTTCCGGGCTGGTCAGCGCGAAGCACGGGATCTCCTGGCCGCGAGCCAGGCGCGGCAAATAGTGGTTTTTCTGTTCTTCTGTACCGTAATGCTGCAGCAGCTCGCCCGGGCCTAATGAGTTCGGCACGCCGACGGTAATCGCCAGGATCCCGGAGACGCCCGACAGCTTTTGCAGGACGCGAGCCTGCGCGTAGGCGGAGAATTCCAGCCCGCCGTACTCTTTCTTAATGATCATCGCGAAGAAGCGATGCTCTTTCAGATAGGCCCACAGCTCCGGCGGCAGATCGGCCATCTCGTGGGTAATTTCGAAGTCGTTCGCCATACGGCAGGCTTCTTCGACCGGGCCGTCAATAAAGGCTTGTTCTTCAGCGGTGAGGCGCGGCTGCGGATAGTTATGCAGTTTCTGCCAGTCGGGGTTACCGCGGAACAGATCGCCTTCCCACCAGGTTGTGCCAGCGTCAATCGCTTCTTTCTCGGTGCGCGACATCGGCGGCATGACCTTACGGAAAGCGCGGAACGCCGGGACTGAAATCATGGATTTACGCATCGGCGCAAGGTTAAACGGCAGTAAAACGATCGCCAGCGGAATCAGCAGCCAGATATTCCACAGCCCCGCAGCGCCGAGCGCGGCGGTCCAGACAAGCAAAATCGCGCTGCTCAGCAGCAGATTGATTCGGTGATAGAAGAGCGCACCGAGTAAAACAACGGTTGCAACAATACTCAAAATCATCATAGAGAAATGCTCCCTGTCTTGTAGGAGGTCTGACCACTTGTGATGATATGGTTGTAGTGGATGTAATTTGTTTTAGCAATGTGTTTACAAAATAATTACAACCTTGCTCACATTGTTGTACGGAAATGCGGCACATAAAATCAAAAGCACAGGGGATTGCATTGCGTGCTGCTTCTCGCTGCGTCGGCTATCCGGTAAACTGCCTGGGTTATCCCACAAATACTGAAGGATTATCCTCATGTACCAGGATCTTATTCGTAACGAACTGAATGAAGCCGCTGAAACGTTGGCTAACTTTCTGCAGGACGAAGCCAACATTCACGCGATTCAGCGTGCTGCGGTGCTGCTGGCGGATAGCTTTAAAGCTGGCGGCAAAGTCCTTTCCTGCGGTAACGGCGGTTCGCACTGCGATGCGATGCATTTTGCGGAAGAACTGACCGGGCGCTATCGTGAAAATCGCCCCGGCTATCCGGCCATTGCGATTTCCGACGTGAGCCATCTCTCTTGCGTCAGCAATGATTTCGGCTATGAATATGTTTTCTCTCGCTATGTAGAATCAGTGGGTCGTGCAGGCGACGTATTACTGGGCATCTCTACTTCCGGTAATTCAGGTAATGTTATCAAAGCGATTGAAGCCGCCCGCGCCCAGGGGATGAAAGTGATTACTCTGACCGGGAAAGATGGCGGTAAAATGGCGGGGTCAGCGGATGTAGAAATTCGCGTACCGCATTTTGGCTACGCCGACCGTATTCAGGAAATCCATATTAAAGTGATTCATATCCTGATTATGCTGATCGAAAAAGAGATGGTTAAAGCTTAAAAGGCTATTTTGTTAGCCATTTTGAACCCGGGCAGTGCTCAAGATCCTCACGTACATGAAGTACGCTCCGGTTTCTGCGCGCTGGCCGTGTCCAAACTGGCTGCACCAATAACGCCTTTTATGTTTCAGTAAGTGGTATGAGGTGATCTATGTGCGAATTGCTCGGGATGAGCGCGAATGTGCCCACAGATATTTGCTTCAGTTTCACCGGGCTGGTGCAGCGCGGTGGCGGAACCGGGCCACATAAAGACGGCTGGGGCATTACGTTTTATGAAGGTAAGGGCTGTCGCACATTTAAAGATCCGCAGCCTAGCTTCCAGTCGCCCATAGCAAAGCTGGTGCAGGAATATCCTATCAAGTCCTGCTCGGTCATCGCCCATATTCGCCAGGCCAACCGAGGTATCGTTGCGCTGGAAAACACTCACCCCTTTACCCGGGAGCTATGGGGGCGCAACTGGACCTACGCCCATAACGGTCAACTGGAGGGGTATGAGAGCCTCGAGACGGGAAGTCTGCATCCTATCGGGGAGACCGACAGCGAAAAGGCCTTCTGCTGGCTGCTGCACAGCATCACCGAGCGCTATCCGGAAATGCCGGGCGATATGGTTGAGGTATTCAGATTTATCGCCACGCTTGCCGGAGCGCTGCGTGAAAAAGGCGTTTTTAACATGCTGCTCTCCGACGGGCGCTACGTGATGGCGTTTTGCTCGACGAATTTATACTGGATTACGCGACGGGCGCCGTTTGGCGTAGCGACGCTGCTGGATCAGGATGTAGAAATTGACTTTCAACGCGAGACCACACCGAATGATGTGGTCTCCGTTATCGCCACTCAGCCGCTTACCGGCAACGAAACCTGGAATAAAATTATGCCAGGCGAGTGGGCGTTATTTTGCCTCGGGGACCGAGTAGTTTGACGCGAGCTGCGGCTGCACAACTTCGTGGCTGAGCGGTTTGCTCACCACGTAGCGGCCATTGGCTACCGAAACCACCGGCGGCTTATGCGTCTGCCGGAAGTAGTCGTACCCGGGTTTCAGCTGCTGCCAGAAATCCGCGAAGTAGGAAAATTTGTGACGCGCCATGTTGGCGTCGGTCATGCGGAAAGGATAAATGCTCACCTGAACGTTGGGCTGGCCGAAGACTAAAGCGCCGGTGACGAACTGGAAGATTTCATCAATACCGGTATCGGTCATGGCGTAACAGCCAACGGATACGCAGGCACCGTGAATCATCAGATACTTTCCTTCATAGCCATGCGCGCGATCGTAAGCGTTCGGGAAACCGATATTGATCGCTTTGTAGAAACGGCTGTCGGGTTTTAGCTGATTGCGGGAAACGTTATAGAAACCTTCGGGGCTCTTGAAATCGCCCTGGCGCTGCTTTGGACCGAGCCCGCCGGAGTAGTTACAGATTCGGTAGCTGTCGAGAAGCTGGTAGGTTTCGCCCATCTTGACGTAAAGATCGAGCATGCGCTCTTCTTTGAAGATCTCAATGTAGACCGGCGAACCCATAAGCTGCTGCTTATACTCTTTGCTCATCGGCGTTGTCGAGCTGTTACTGCTAAGTAGCCCTGCGAATGAAACGCACGGCAACAGAAGCATCGCAATAAATAATGCGATTTTGCGCATACTACTTGTTCCTTGATAAAACAAATAACCACATTGCCAGGACGGCAAGAGAGACCCGAAATCAGAGTTTTCTGGTTTTAGAGCGCTCACATTAGCATCACGGCATTTTTTCGCAAGCACGACGTGCCACGTTTACGTTTTAGTTTTCCGTTATAGCGAATATTCAGGTAAAGCGCAGTCAGAACTTTGCGTAATAGCTCGCATTTTAGAACGACTTAATGGCAGTTTGTCTACAGGCGCTGCTCACGAAATGTTACACTTGCTCCGCTAAATACTCAGGGTAAGAAAGGATGCTTCTCTCCCGTCTTGTGAATCACCAGGACTACGATGTTCCTTTCTTCCTCTTATTTTCCATTAATTATGCTGGCCTCGGTCTGATACCGGGGTTTACGTAACGGATACCTGCTAACGATATGATTAAAATCACGAAAGGGCTAAATTTGCCCATAGCTGGCATGCCATCACAGCAGATTTCTTCGAAGACTGCGGTCAAGCGCGTTGCGCTGTTGGGTGAAGAGTACATCGGTATGCGCCCCTCAATGGCGGTGCGTGAAGGCGACCGGGTACAAAAAGGTCAGCTTCTGTTCGAAGATAAAAGAAATCCTGGCGTGCGATTTACTGCCCCTGCGAGTGGAACCATCAGCGCCATTCATCGCGGCGAACGGCGGGTTCTGCAATCGGTCGTTATTGACGTAGATGGCGATGATGCCGTTCATTTTCCCCGCTATGAATTAGCCGATCTTGCCGCGTTGACGCGCGAGGCCGTGCAGCAGCAGCTGGTGGAGTCGGGGATGTGGACGGCGTTTCGCACCCGCCCTTTCAGCAAAATACCTGCGCCGGGCAGCGTTCCCGCGGCCATATTTGTCACCGCCATAGATACGAATCCACTGGCGGCAGATCCTCAGCCAATCATTCTGGCCCAGCGCGAGGCTTTTGACGCGGGCTTAACCCTGTTGACGCGGTTGACCGACGGTAAGGTCCACGTCTGCCAGGCCAGCGGTGGCAAGCTTGGCGGGCATCCCGTGGGCCAGGTGACCTTCAACCAGTTTGCCGGGCCGCATCCGGCCGGGCTGGTCGGGACCCACATCCATTTTCTCGAGCCGGTTAGCCTGAAAAAGCAGGTCTGGCATCTTAACTATCAGGACGTTATCGCCGTTGGCAAATTGTTCCTTGAAGGGGAGTTGTCTAGCGAACGCATTGTTGCGCTCGGCGGCCCGCAGGTGAAAGAGCCTCGTTTATTAAAGACCTGCTCTGGCGCCAGCCTTGATGAACTGCTGGCAGATGAACTTCTGGATGATGAAAACCGCGTTATTTCTGGTTCAGTCCTCAGCGGAACGCATGCTCAAGGGCCCCATGCTTTTCTTGGCCGCTTTCATTTACAGATAAGCGTCGTAAAAGAGGGGCGTGAGAAAGAGCTGTTCGGCTGGGTAATGCCCGGGAAAGATAAATTTTCCATCACCCGCACCACGCTCGGCCATTTTATGAAGCGTAAGCTATTTAATTTCTCGACAGATACCAACGGCGGCGAGCGGGCTATGGTGCCGATTGGCAACTATGAGCGAGTGATGCCGCTGGATATTCTGCCCACCATGCTGTTGCGTGATTTGCTGGCGGGGGATACCGACAGCGCGCAGGCGCTGGGCTGTCTGGAACTGGATGAAGAAGACCTGGCGCTTTGCACCTACGTATGTCCCGGCAAGTACGAATATGGCCCGGCATTGCGCAGCGTGTTAACCCAGATAGAGCAGGAAGGATAAGTGATGGGCTTAAAGCAACTGTTTGACAAAATTGAGCCGCACTTTACGCACGGCGGCAAGCTGGAAAAATACTATCCGCTGTTTGAAGCGACGGCGACGCTGTTCTACACCCCCGGGCAGGTCACGCGCGGCGCGGCGCACGTCAGAGACGCCATCGATCTCAAGCGGATGATGATTCTGGTGTGGTTCGCCGTTTTCCCGGCGATGTTCTGGGGAATGTATAACGTTGGCCTGCAGACCATTCCGGCACTGCATAAATTATACGGCGCTGAGCAGCTGCAGCAGGTTATCGCCGGGAACTGGCACTACAGCATCGCGCAGTGGTTGGGGGTGAACTTCACCGCTGACGCCGGTTGGCTCAGTATGATGACCCTGGGGGCAGTATTTTTCCTGCCTATCTACATCACCGTGTTTCTTGTCGGCGGGTTCTGGGAAGTCTTGTTTGCTATCGTGCGCAAGCACGAAATAAACGAAGGCTTCTTCGTGACGTCAATTCTGTTCGCGCTGATTGTGCCGCCATCGCTGCCGCTATGGCAGGCCGCGTTCGGGATTACCTTCGGCGTCGTCATGGCCAAGGAGATTTTTGGCGGAACCGGGCGTAACTTTCTCAACCCGGCGCTGGCGGGGCGCGCGTTTTTATTCTTTGCCTGGCCGGCGCAAATTTCCGGCGACCTGGTGTGGACTGCGGCGGATGGTTTCTCCGGCGCGACGCCGTTATCCCAGTGGGCAAGCGGCGGCGGTGAATCGCTGGTTAACGTCTCTACCGGCCAGCCGGTAAGCTGGATGGACGCCTTCCTCGGCAATATCCCGGGGTCGATTGGCGAAGTCTCGACGCTGATGATTCTCATCGGCGGCGCCATCATCATTTTTGGTCGTGTGGCCTCGTGGCGCATTGTCGCAGGGGTTTTCATCGGCATGGTGGCCACCGCGACGCTGTTTAACTTTATAGGGTCTGATACCAACCCGATGTTTGCCATGCCGTGGTACTGGCATCTGGTGCTCGGCGGTTTTGCTTTCGGCATGATGTTTATGGCGACGGACCCGGTGTCCGCGTCGTTTACGGATAAAGGTAAATGGAGCTATGGCCTGCTGATCGGCGTGATGTGCGTCCTGATTCGCGTGGTCAACCCGGCCTATCCGGAAGGGATGATGCTGGCGATCCTCTTCGCCAACCTCTTCGCGCCGCTGTTTGATTACCTGGTGGTGCGGGCCAATATTAAGCGGAGGAAATCGCGTGGCTGAGAATAAAAGTAACGATAGCATCGGCAAAACGCTGCTGGTGGTGCTGGTGCTTTGTCTGGTCTGCTCAATTGTGGTCGCCGGTTCTGCCGTGGGGCTAAAATCGCGCCAGCAGGAGCAGCGCGCTCTCGATAAGCAGCGCAATATCCTGGCGGTTGCCGGTCTGATGAAGCAGGGGATGAGCGCAGATGAAGTGGCTGACATTTTTAAGGCCCATATCTCTCCGCGTTTAGTCGACTTAGCCAGCGGTGAGCTGCTGGATAAAGATCCGGGCAAGTTTAATCAGGCTCAGGCCCTGAAAGACCCTCAGCAGAGCCTACAGCTGGAGGCGAGTCAGGATCCTGCCGGTATCAAACGCCGCAGTAATATTGCCGAAATTTACCTGGTGCGCGATGAAAAGCAGCAGATTCAGGAAGTGGTACTGCCGATTTACGGTAACGGCCTGTGGTCGGTGATGTACGCTTTTGTTGCGCTGGAAACCGATGGCCGCACGGTCAAAGGGATCACCTATTACGATCACGGTGAGACGCCGGGGCTGGGCGGGGAAATTGAAAACCCCAACTGGCGCCAGCAGTTCGTCGGTAAACAAGTGCTTGATGATAAAGGGATGCCTGCGCTGAGAATCGTCAAAGGCGGCGCGCGTCCGGGCGACCTGCACGCCGTTGATGGCCTGTCGGGTGCAACGCTGACGTCAAACGGCGTGCAGCATAGCTTTGATTTCTGGATGGGCAAACTGGGCTTTGGCCCATTCCTGCAAAAGGTGCGTGAAGGGGAGCTGAATAATGGCTGATTTAGGCGACATGAAAGAAATGAAGCGCGTGCTGGTGGGGCCGCTTATCGCTAATAACCCTATCACCCTGCAGGTTCTGGGCGTCTGTTCCGCGCTGGCGGTGACCACCAAGCTGGAGACCGCTTTTGTGATGACCATCGCGGTGACGCTGGTTACGGCATTCTCCAGCATGTTTATCTCCATGATTCGTCACCATATTCCGAATAGCGTGCGCATCATTGTGCAGATGGCGATTATCGCCTCACTGGTTATCGTGGTTGACCAACTGCTACGCGCGTTTGCCTATGAGATCTCGAAACAGCTATCGGTTTTCGTCGGTTTGATCATCACTAACTGTATCGTGATGGGGCGCGCCGAAGCCTATGCCATGAAATCGCCGCCGTTGGCGAGCTTTATGGACGGTATCGGCAACGGTCTGGGATATGGCGCGATTCTGTTGATTGTCGGCTTTCTGCGCGAGCTGATTGGCAGCGGGAAACTGTTTGGCATCACGGTGCTGGAAACGGTGCAGAACGGCGGCTGGTATCAGCCAAATGGCCTGTTTCTTCTGGCGCCCAGTGCGTTCTTCATTATCGGTTTGTTGATTTGGGCGGTGCGCAGCTGGAAGCCTGAACAGCAGGAAAAGGAGTAACCGATTATGGCTCATTATATTAGCCTGTTTGTCCGCGCCGTGTTTGTTGAAAATATGGCGCTGGCCTTCTTTCTTGGGATGTGTACTTTCCTCGCGGTATCGAAAAAGGTCTCGACCGCTTTCGGACTCGGCGTGGCGGTAACGGTCGTACTTGGGCTGGCGGTGCCGATCAACAATCTGGTGTATAACCTGGTGCTGCGCGACGGCGCGCTGGTGGAAGGCGTTGACTTAAGCTTTCTGAACTTTATCACCTTTATTGGTGTGATTGCCGCGCTGGTGCAAATCCTGGAGATGATCCTCGATAAGTACTTCCCGACGCTCTATAACGCGCTGGGGATCTTCCTGCCGCTGATCGCCGTCAACTGTGCGATCTTTGGCGGCGTCTCCTTCATGGTGCAGCGTGACTATAACTTCACCGAATCCATCGTTTACGGCTTTGGCTCCGGCATCGGCTGGCTGCTGGCAATTGTGGCGATGGCGGGCATTCGTGAAAAAATGAAATACGCAAACGTGCCTGCGGGTCTTCGCGGGTTAGGGATCACCTTTATTACCACGGGTCTGATGGCGCTGGGCTTTATGTCATTCTCCGGTGTGCAGCTATAAGGGCGGAAAGTATGGAAATAATTCTTGGCGTAGTGATGTTCACGCTGATCGTCCTGGTACTATCGGGGCTGATACTGGCCGCGCGTTCGAAATTAGTGAATGCGGGCGACGTGGTCATTGAAATCAATAACGAAGCGGATAAACAAATTCGTACTCCGGCCGGCGACAAGCTGCTGAATACGCTCTCCAGTAACAGTATCTTTGTTTCATCCGCCTGCGGCGGCGGCGGCTCCTGCGGCCAGTGCCGGGTGGTGGTGAAAGAGGGCGGCGGTGATATTCTGCCTACCGAACTGTCTCATATCACCAAGCGTGAGGCGAGAGAGGGCTGCCGTCTGGCCTGCCAGGTCGCGGTGAAGCAGAACATGAAAATTGAGCTGCCGGAGGAGATTTTTGGCGTTAAGAAGTGGGAGTGTGAAGTTATCTCGAACGATAACAAAGCCACTTTTATCAAGGAGCTGAAGCTGCGCGTGCCGGACGGTGACGCGGTTCCGTTCCGGGCCGGTGGATACATTCAGATCGAATGCCCCTCGCACAAGGTTGCCTATGCCGACTTTGACGTTCCGGACGAGTATCGCGGTGACTGGGATAAATTTAACCTTTTCCGCTACGTCTCTGACGTGAAGGAGCCAACGCTACGCGCCTACTCCATGGCTAACTATCCGGAAGAGAAGGGTATCATCATGCTCAACGTGCGTATTGCAACGCCGCCGCCGCAGGTACCTGATGCGCCTCCGGGGATCATGTCCTCCTATATCTGGTCGCTGAAGCCGGGCGATAAAGTGACGATTTCCGGGCCGTTTGGGGAATTTTTTGCCAAAGAAACGGACGCTGAGATGGTCTTTATCGGCGGCGGAGCGGGGATGGCGCCGATGCGCTCGCATATTTTCGACCAGCTTAAGCGGCTGCACAGCAAACGTAAAATCAGCTTCTGGTACGGTGCGCGCTCTCTGCGAGAAATGTTCTATGATGACGAATTCGAGCAGCTGGCGCGGGAAAACCCGAATTTTACCTTCCACGTGGCGCTCTCCGATCCGCAGCCGGAAGATAACTGGACCGGCCATACCGGCTTTATTCATAACGTTCTGTATGAAAACTATCTGCGCGATCACCCGGCGCCGGAAGATTGTGAATTCTACATGTGCGGGCCGCCGGTGATGAACGCCGCGGTCATTAAAATGCTTAAAGATCTCGGCGTTGAGGATGAAAACATCATGCTGGACGATTTTGGAGGCTGATGATGCTGACGGTATTTGTTGCGACCTTTGTGATTTTCGCGCTGGTTATCCTGGGAATGTCGCTTGGTTATCTGATCAAGCGCAAAAGTATTCAGGGCAGCTGCGGCGGGATCTCATCGCTGGGTATGGAAAAGGTCTGCGACTGTCCCGAGCCCTGCGATGCGCGCAAAAAACGCCTGGCTCGCGAAGCGCAGCGCAAGCAGGATCGCATCCTATAAACAGCAGGCCGCACCGTGCGGCCTTTTTTGATTTACCAGGCTTTCGCTTTCGCCGGCGAGTCTACCATTACGCCGTCGGCGCCAAGCTCGCTTGCGGTACGAAAATCATCGGCACTATTAATGCCGAAGAAGACAATATGGGCTTTGCCCTGTGAGCGGAAACAATCCATAGCTTCTTTATCCCAGGTGAGCGTGGCTGGCGATACGCCTTCGCCCAGCGTGAACTTCTCCACTACTTCTACCTTGCGTTTCAGCTCCAGACCGTACCAGTATTCATTGCCCGACGCCGCGGTTGGCTGGCACTGGTGGCTAAGTGAAATATTAGCCAGCTTCGTTCGCGTTTCGCCCCGGCTGACGAAATGGGGGATTGATGCTGGCAGCGCCGCGATATAGCGGTCTTCCGTTGAATACACCCGTACGCGCGAGAGGCTATTGGTCTTTTGCAGTACTTCGCTAAGACGCGCCGCCATGATGGCCGGATCTGCATCAGGCGATTTGATATCGATGTAAAAGAAGGTCTGCGGCCACTGTTCCAGTACCGATTGCAGCGTTGGAATGGTTGCGTTTTTACCGCGCCAGGGGTGAGTTTCACCGCCCCATGTCCATCCCGCGTCCATACGGGTCAGCTCGGCAGCGCTGAAGCTTGAGATTTTCCCCGTATGGTCAGTCAGCGCGGACAGATCGCTCGGGCGATATAAGACCGGAACGCCATCCTGGCTTAATTGTACCGTTATCCAAATCGCCTCGGCCTTATTCTCCAGCGCAAGTTTTATCGCCGGAAGGGTATTTTCCGGCGCATCGCCGGTGCCTCCCCGATGCGCAATGAGCTGCGGCGCGGCGCAGGCGCTGCTGGCAATAAGCAAACCAAGCGCAGTAAGTATTGATTTCATGATTGCATTCACCTTATATGCTCATATAACTATATGAAAAGTAACTTATATTTATTGCATTTTTATGTTGTAGCATGTTTTTCAGGATAGTGGATTTAAAAAGATTAAATTTCGCCGTCTTTTGCTATACTGTATGCATGTACAGTCTAAGGTTTGGCTATGCGTAAAATCATCCACGTTGATATGGACTGCTTCTTCGCGGCGGTGGAAATGCGTGACAACCCGGCACTGCGCGACATCCCTATTGCCATTGGCGGCAGTCGGGTGCAGCGCGGTGTTATCAGTACGGCTAACTATCCGGCGCGTAAATTCGGCGTGCGCAGCGCCATGCCAACCGCCACCGCGCTCAAACTTTGCCCCCACCTGACGCTGCTTCCCGGCCGCTTTGACGCCTATAAAGAGGCGTCGAACCATATCCGGGAGATTTTTTCCCGCTATACCTCGTTAATCGAACCATTATCGCTGGACGAAGCCTATCTCGACGTTAGCGACAGCGTTCATTGTCAGGGGTCAGCGACGCTGATGGCGCAGGAGATCCGCGAGACCATCCATCGTGAGCTAAATTTGACCGCCTCGGCAGGAATTGCGCCGGTAAAATTTCTCGCAAAAATCGCCTCGGATCTGAATAAACCCAACGGTCAGTTTGTTATTGCGCCGCATCAGGTCGCGGAGTTTGTCAAAACGTTGCCGCTATCGAAGATCCCGGGGGTCGGCAAGGTTTCCGCCGCGAAGCTCGAGAGCATGGGGCTGAGGACCTGTGAAGATGTGCAGAACAGCGATCTGGCGATGCTGCTCAAGCGCTTTGGTAAATTTGGGCGGATACTGTGGGAGCGCAGCCAGGGGATTGATGAACGAGAAATCAGCAGCGAGCGCCAGCGCAAATCGGTGGGCGTTGAACGAACCCTGATAGAAGATATCCACGAATGGGCGGAGTGTGAATCGATTATTGAGAACCTCTACCCGGAGCTGGAACGGCGACTGGCGAAGGTTAAACCGGATTTGCTGATTGCCCGTCAGGGTGTCAAGCTGAAGTTTAATGATTTTCAGCTCACCACCCAGGAACATGTCTGGCCCCGGCTGAATAAAGATGATTTGATTTCTACCGCGCACAAAGCCTGGCACGAGCGGCGCGGAGGTCGGGGAGTCAGGCTGGTGGGGCTGCACGTGACGCTGCTTGATCCGCAGCTGGAGCGGCAACTCGTTTTGGGATTGTAACGATGTTAACGATAAGAATGTACGAAGAGCGGGATTTTCCGGCGCTATGCGCACTATTTTTACGCGCCGTTAAAGAGACTGCCAGCGCCGACTATTCCCCCCGGCAAATTGCCGCCTGGGCGCAGGTTGATGAAGCCCGCTGGCGGCAAAAACTCGCGGCGTCACGCGTACTGGTGGCAATAAATGATGCCTCGCCGGTCGGGTTTATTACCGCCGTGGATGACTATATCGATTTACTATTTGTCTCTCCCGACTATAGCCGCCAGGGCGTCGCCAGCGCGCTGCTCAATACGCTATTGAGGCAGCTTCCTGAGCGCGCTTATACGGTAGAGGCCAGTATTACGGCAAAGCCCTTTTTTGCGCGTCACGGCTTCACGGTTATTCAGCCACAGGAAGTGACGGTGCGGGGTGAAAATTTTCTTAATTATTTGATGCGGCGGCAAATCGACCCCACATACAGCGCGTGACAGGTATGCCCGGATGCGGTTACCACAATCGGCACGGCGTGCTTTCGCTCGGTCATTTTATAAAGAAAAGGCCCACTCTCTGCGCAGTGGGCCTGTGTTGTCTTACTTCGCCGGAATGGATTTCAGCAGTTCAGTCAGCAGCGTCCAGTACTGGCCCACGCTTTCGATATGAACCTGCTCATCCGGGGAGTGAGGACCGGTGATGGTTGGCCCGATAGAAACCATGTCCATATCCGGATACGGTTTTTTGAACAGCCCGCACTCCAGGCCCGCGTGGATAATCTGGATGTTCGGCGTCTTGTTGAACAGACGCTGATAGGTTTCACGCACCAGATGCATCACCGGCGAGTTGGCGTCCGGCTGCCAGCCCGGGTAGGCGCCTTTCGCTTCGGTTTTCGCACCGGCCAGCTTGCCCAGCGAATCCAGCATGCTCACGACATAATCTTTGCCGCTGTCGATCAGCGAGCGAATCAGGCAGTGAATCTGCACGTTGTCGCTGGTCATGGTCACCACGCCGACGTTCAGCGAGGTTTCCACCACGCCTTTTGCCACATCAGAGTTGCGGATGACGCCGTTTGGCGTGGCGTTCAGCAGACGCACAAAGGTATCACGAGATTGGGCCGTCAGCGCAGGCTGCTCGTTAGCAACCGACTCCAGCAGCACAGTCAGGTTTTTCTCTTTGGCCGCCAGCTCGTTTTTCAGGATCGCCTGGTACTCATTAGCCAGCGCTTTCAGCGCGTCCGCTTTATCCGCGGCCACGGCGACTGTCGCGAACGCTTCACGCGGGATCGCGTTGCGCAGGGTGCCGCCGTTGAAATCGACCAGGCGCAGATCCAGCTCTTCAGCATGGCCTGCGAGGAAGCGTGCCAGCAGCTTGTTGGCATTACCTAAACCAACGTGGATCTCGCCGCCGGAGTGGCCGCCTTTGAGTCCTTTAAGGGTCAGCTTAAAGCTCTGGAAACCGGCCGGAACGGCTTCGCGGGTCAGCGCCAGATCAGAGGTGAAGTCGATACCCCCCGCGCAGCCCATGTAAATCTCACCTTCTTCTTCGGAGTCGGTGTTGATCAGGATATCCGCCTGCAGCCAGTTGGCCTGCAGGCCAAACGCGCCGTCCATACCGGCTTCTTCCGTCATGGTCAGCAGCACTTCCAGCGGGCCGTGAACCACGTTGTCGTCAGCCAGTACCGCCAGCGCGGAAGCCATGCCGATACCGTTGTCGGCGCCCAGGGTGGTGCCGCGCGCTTTGACCCACTCGCCGTCGATGTACGGCTGAATCGGGTCCTTAGCGAAGTCATGAACGGTATCGTTGTTTTTCTGCGGCACCATATCGAGGTGCGCCTGCAGCACAACTGGTTTGCGGTTTTCCATACCGGCAGTCGCGCCTTTACGAATCAGAATGTTGCCAACCTGGTCGCGTTCCGCGTGTAAGCCTTTTTCTTTTGCCCAGCCCATGATGTGCTCAGCGAGCTGTTCTTCGTGATAGGAGGGGTGAGGAATAGAGCAGATTTTGGCAAAAATATCCCACAGCGGCTGCGGGGATAATTGAGACAGTTCAGACACGATAAGTCTCCTTACAATCACCTGCAAAAGTCGTTTGCAGATCGAGGGGTTAGCAATCAAATACACTACAAGCTCGGGCTTGCGCGATGGGGTTGAGAATACCACTTTCCGTGTACTCTGGTAGTGTAAACCACGTAAAAAGAGTCGTCGTGGCCGCTTAACGCTGGTTTTTAGCGCGTCAGATCTCTATAATCTCGCGCAACCATTTTCCCCCTCGAACATTATTTAAGCCGTATTACACAGGCTGGGACACTTCACATGAGCGAAAAATACGTCGTCACCTGGGACATGTTGCAGATTCACGCCCGCAAGCTGGCCACACGCCTGCTGCCGGTTGAACAGTGGAAAGGCATTATTGCCGTTAGCCGCGGCGGTCTGGTACCGGGAGCACTACTGGCGCGTGAACTGGGTATTCGTCATGTTGATACCGTTTGCATCTCAAGCTATGACCACGATAATCAGCGTGAACTGACCGTGCTGAAACGTGCGGAAGGCGATGGCGAAGGCTTTATCGTGATCGATGACCTCGTCGACACCGGCGGTACCGCCGTAGCCATCCGCGAAATGTATCCGAAAGCACATTTTGTCACTATCTTCGCAAAACCGGCCGGTCGCCCGCTGGTTGATGATTATGTTGTTGATATTCCTCAGGATACCTGGATTGAACAGCCGTGGGATATGGGCGTGGTGTTCGTACCGCCTATCGCAGGTCGTTAATTTCCAGCATAAATGCTAATTACCACGCCCGGTTTTGCCGGGCGTGGTTTTTTTTACCCTTGCGCAGGTTACAATAGCTTCAGTGGCAACATGATGGAGGCTGCACATGTCCCAGGCTAACCTTAGCGAAACGCTGTTTAAACCCCGATTCAAACATCCGGAAACCTCCACGCTGGTGCGTCGGTTTAATACCGGAGCGCAGCAACCGATCCAGTCTGCGCTCAGCGGTAATCACGTTGATCACTGGTATCGATTGATTAACCGCCTGATGTGGATCTGGCGTGGCGTGACGCCGCAGGAAATCCTCGACGTGCAGGCGCGCATCGTCATGAGCGATGCCGAGCGAACCGACCCGGAGCTTTACGATACGGTCGTTGGCTATCGCGGCGGCAACTGGATCTTTGAATGGGCCAAACAGGCGATGGACTGGCAGCAGAAGGCCGGTCAGGAAGAGAATCTGCTCGTGAGCGGTCGTCACTGGCTCCATGCGGCAAACCTTTACAGCATTGCCGCCTATCCGCACATCAAGGGCGATGAGCTGGCGGAACAGGCGCAGGTGCTGGCATACCGGGCTTATGAAGAAGCCGCTCAGCGCTTGCCCGGCAAGCTGCGAGAGCTGGAGTTCTCTATCCCCGGCGCCGCGCCGATCACCGGTTTCCTGCATATGCCGCCAGGCGATGGGCCGTTCCCGACGGTACTGATGTGCGGCGGGCTTGACGCGCTACAGACCGATTATTACAACCTGTATGAAAACTATTTTGCGCCGTTGGGTATCGCTATGCTGACCGTGGATATGCCTTCCATCGGTTTCTCCTCAAAATGCAAGCTGACCCAGGATACCAGTCTGCTGCACCAGTATGTGCTGCAGCATCTGGCTAATGTGCCCTGGGTCGATCATACCCGCGTGGCCGCTTTTGGTTTCCGTTTCGGCGCGAATATCGCCGTGCGGCTGGGCTATCTTGAGTCCCAGCGCCTGAAGGCGGTGGCCTGCCTGGGGCCGGTGGTACACGGCCTGCTGGTGGACCCGCTGCATCAGGGGCGGGTGCCGGAGATGTATCTTGACGTTCTGGCTTCGCGGCTGGGGATGCATGACGCTTCCGACGACGCGCTGCGCGTTGAGCTTAACCGCTATTCCCTGAAGGTTCAGGGGCTGCTGGGACGCCGCTGCCCCACGCCGATGCTCTCAGGCTTCTGGAAAGACGATCCGTTCAGCCCGGAGGAGGAGTCGCGGCTGATTACTTCATCATCATCCGACGGCAAGCTGCTGGAGATCCCGTTCAATCCGGTCTATCGCAATTTCGATCACGCGCTGCGGCAGATCGCCCGCTGGATTAGCCATAGATTTAGTTAATATATTGCTAAATTCTATCGATTTGGTAACGTCATGGCATCACTAAAGGAGATCGCAATGACGTTACCGAGTGGACACCTGAAGAGTAAGCTGATTAAGAAATTCACGGCGCTTGGCCCTTACATCCGTGAGGAGCAATGTGAAGACAACCGCTTCTTTTTCGATTGCCTGGCTGTTTGCGTCAACGTAAAACCAGCGCCTGAAAAACGCGAGTTCTGGGGATGGTGGATGGAGATGGAAGCGCAGGAATCGCGCTTCACCTATAGCTATCAGTTTGGATTGTTCGACAAAGAGGGCGTCTGGCGTCCGGTCGCGATTGACGATCCTGAAGTCACTGAAAAGCTTGAAAAGACGCTACGTGGTTTTCACGAACGAGCCGAAGCGTTGCTGGCGACGTTCAGTCTTAAGCTGGAGCCCGCCGATGATTTTAGCGAACCGGTTAAGCTGAGAGCCTGAGTTCCGGTCAGCGGCTGTCATCCTGCTCGCAATAAAACCCGCGTTTCGACCAGCGCGGGTTTCCTTCCCAGGCAAACCCGCGCTAAATACCGTTTAATACCCGAAAGGGTTGACCGACGGCAATCATTCCTGCGGCCAGATCTTTGGTCACCACCGTGCCTGCCCCAACCTTGACGTTGTCGCCCAGCGTGACCGCGCCAATCACCACGGCGTGGGCGCCAAATTCGACGTTATCGCCGATGCGCGGGCTGTCGCCCTCACGGCCCTGACTGTCGGTCACGCTGCCAATCGTGACGCCCTGGCGCAGGGTGCAGTTCTGGCCGATGACCGTTCCCCGATTAATCACGATGCAGTGCGGATGATACAGCTTCAGCCCATAGCCAATGCGCGCTCGCCACGGCAGCTCAATGCAAAATAAACACTCGTTAATCACGATATTGAGAATAACGAAGGGGATCCCGCAGATCTTCCACAGAGGATTACGGCTGCGATAGAGCGTCGCCAGACGATAAAGCAGAACCGCGATTTTCGCTTTTATGCCGCCGCAGGATTTGATTTCCCGGGCGACCAGCCTGATAGCCTCAAACATGGTTATTCCTTAAGGTTAAACGAAGCCAGCGAATACCATCCATCACCGGTTTTACCTTCGTTAGCGAGTTGAATACGCGGCTGGCCCTGATAATTGGTCAGTGCCGCTTCCAGACGATATTGGCCGCCAGGGAGTCCGGCAGGCAGCGGCAGCGTAGCGCTGCTGTGATGATCGCCGGGCAGCCACTGGCGAACGTCATCCGCCGTTTTGATTTGCGTAACGGTCGTTCCGGCGTCATTGACTATCCGCCATTGCACAAGGTACGGGAGATAGGCTGGCGCGACGCCGTCGTTACGCCAGGTGACGTTTAGCGTAAGCGGCATGCCGCTGCGTACGGGCGTATCCCATTCCAGCTGACCCACCCGGTAGCGGTAGCCGATTCGCAATAACGCGCTATCAACGATATCGCGATACGCTGCCGGCACCGGACGCGATTTCAGATTCAGGGTACTGGCGTGCTGCGCTAATGCCCAGTCGAAGCTTGCCTGGACCTCTTCGCGGGTGTAGTGCTGCACGCTTTCCCACTCCGCCATATAACCGCAAATTTCCAGGCTAACGGGGGCGTGCTGCCAGCTATCATTAAACCCGGACCACGCCGTCTGCGCCGCGGCCAGGCGTTGAGGATAATCATCGCGCATATGGCTCCACTCTGCGGAAAAGTTATGCCAGTCTCCCCAGCAATCCGCGCGCCACCCCGCGCCTTTTTGGCTGGCCCAGGCCAGCGAATTACCGCCGCTGATTAACATGATTTTGGGCGTTTTCGGGAAGCTGCTGAAGTGCATATCAACGTAGCGATTGAGCTGCTCCGGAGCGTACTTTTCCAGCAACGGCGCAACGTCAGTGAAATTGGAGTTGTGCCATTCCCCCCACGAACCCACCATGCCGATATCGACAAACGCGAGGTTCGGATTGCCGTCATAACGCGCGCCGAGGGCGTTAAGCAGCTTTTGCGCATAGGCGATAAAGGTCGGATCGCTGAGGTCCGGGACAAAGGTTTTGCCATTTTCGACCCATTGTCCCTGAATGCCTTTTTTGATAAGCCAGGCGGGGATTTTCGAGCCCGATTGCGGTTCATCGAGCGCCATGAAACGCAATCCGACGTTCATCGCCGGCTGATGCCGGGCGGCGACGCTGAAAGCACGATCGATCGGCGCAAAATCATAGACGCCTTCTTCAGGCTCCAGATCGCTCCAGTAAAAGCGATCGTATTCAAACCCGGTGTCCGGATACTCTTTCAGAGAAGGTTTCTGGCCATAACCATCGTGGAAACTGGCCACGCCGATGCCTGGGTTTGTCAACAGACCGGTAAAGGCCGGCGGGGTGATAACCGTGCGTTCAGCCAGCACTGCCGCTGAGGGTATGACTCCGGCCAGCAGTAGCGCCACAAGGCGCGCGGCGCGGCGCAGCGAAAAAGAGCTCATCGTTAATTCACTTTATCGTGGAGGTTCACAAACCACGTCCAGATACCGACGTGGAAGTTTTTAAACACATCGATACCCAGCGCTGATTTCAGCATATAGAGCGCCAGCAGCACCGCAAGAATGGCGAACAGCACGGCGATGGTAATCGCCAGGGTGGAGAATATACGCCCGAGCAGCGTACTCTCTCGCGGAATTTTGCGCAGATCGCGGCCGCATAAAAAGACCACGAAATAGCGGCGATGCAGAAAAGGAAAGCTATGGCGAAAATCGATGCGATGGCGCGAGGCCAGGCTCGCTCTCACCAGCGCCTGTTCAATACCGCGCTTTTGCTCCGGCGTGAGTGAGGTTTCTGTTTCCGGGTCAAGCGCGGAATAAAAGCGCTCGACGACCAGGTCGGATGTTGATTTAGTCACGGTTGACTCTTATTCATTAAACGCTGATAGACCTGAGCGGTTTTTGCCGCAATGTCCGGCCAGCGGTATTTAGGCATCAGTTGGCTGTAATCCGCGGTCTCCTCGCCGCGCCAGGACTGGAGCTTTTGCGCCAGCGCGGCGACATTGCCCGTCGGAAAATAGACCTCGGCAGGCAGGCCAATCTCGAGGTTGGCCGGAATATCGCTGACGATAACCGGCAGAGACCAGGACATGGCCTCCAGCAGGGCAATGGGCAGCCCTTCGTGATAAGACGGTAGAACAAAAAGCCCGGCCTGTGAGAACAAAGTGTGCAGCGGATCGCCGCTAATGAAACCGGTCATGATCGCTCCCGGGGTTTCGGCCGCCTGCTTCTTCAGCCGCTCGCTGTACTCATCGGGATGGTCGGCATCGCCAATCAGCACCAGCGGCAGCGAACAGTTCGAGGCTTTGTAGGCGGCAAGCAGATCGTGCAGCCCTTTTTCTTCCACAAAACGGGCGACGGCGACAACGTATTGCCCGGCTTTCAGCGAATACTGATTCAGCGTGGCCCGTCGCGTCTCTTCGGCGGGAAGCTGCGGTTGGCGCACGCCGTTATAGATCACGTTAGCGTTGGTACGCCCGTGTTTGGTCTTAATGAGCGTATTAATCACTTCCGAGATAACAATAACCTCGTTGGCATATTTCACCGCCCATTTCTCACCGAGGCGCAGCATCTCTTTCGCCATTTTGCCCCACTTCTGCCTGTCGTAGTCCGGGCCGTGGTGGGTAAAAACGACGCGTTTGCCGAGCAGGCGCAGCAGCGGGACCACCAGGCCAGGGCCGACCGCATGAACGTGAACCACATTTGAGCCGTCAAACAGGGTGCTGAATGCGGCGAGCGTAGAGTGAATAATGGCTTCGAATTTACGGCTTTTGGGTGCCCACAGGCTTTTCAACCGCACGCCTTTATATTCGCTACGGCGATAGTCCACGTACGGTGAGCGGGCAATGACGCAGATATCGGCGTGATTCTGGTGATAGATTTCCGGATAGAGATTCTGGCAGTGGGTCTCCACGCCGCCCTGGACGTTCGGAATACCGCGGGTGCCAAGCACCGTCACTTTGAGCTTCATTTCGCTTCCCCCACGAGCTGCTGATAGAGTTCCTGCAGAACCTGCATATGCCGGGCGAGATCGTATTTCTCCTCTAAACGCTGGCGTGCGTTGATGCCCATTTCACGCGCCTGCTGCGGATTGGCGGCCAGGCTATCCATGATGCGCGCCAGCGCGTCGGCATCCCCGGGTTCCACCAGATAGCCATCAATGCCATCGCGAATTTGCTCCGGAATGCCGCCGATATTGCCGCCGACGACGGGGCGACCGAACGCCATGGCCTCCAGCACCGACATCGAGCAGTTTTCATAATATTCGGAAGGGACGATCACCGCCCGCGCGCCGCGAATCAACGCGTTGAGCGCGTCTCCGTGGCGCATATAGCCGAGAAATTCCGGACCGCTAAAGCGGGCGCGCAGGTCGCTGCCGAGAGGGCCATCGCCGACGATTTTCAGCGGCATGGACTGCTGCATTTTTTGCTGCGCCAGCGCCAGGGTGGCCACGCCTTTCTCACGGCTCAAGCGGCCAATATAGAGGAAATAATCCCCCGCCGTATCGCCCGGGATCGTGGTGCTGGCATCAATACCGTTGACGATCACATCGATCCGCGACCTGGGTAATTTACGCCGCAGCGTCTGACGCATAAATTCGCTGGGAGCGATAATGCAATCGAGCATGGCGTAATTTTGCGCGAACTTTTGCCAGTAGGCTTCAAGCGAGAGCAGCAGGCTTTTAAAGGTATCGCCCTGCTGGCAACGATGGCGAAAGGCGTTGCTCACCGAACCGGTAAGACAGTCATCGCAGACGTGGCCATCGCGCAGCATGGTGTACGATGGGCAGACGATTTTATAATCGTGCGCCGTCAGTACGGTTTTGCAGCCAAAGCGCTTAGCGACGCCAATCAATGCGGGCGTCAGCTGATGATAAATATTGTGAAAGTGCACAATATCCGGGCGCTGCTCCAGCAGCAGGGTGTTGAGTTTATTGCAGGCCTCAGCGTTGTAGATAAAGTCGATGCCCGCTTTGAGCTTGCCCGTCAGCCCGTGGCTTTGATGATAATCCACGTTATGTACGAAGAAGCTTTCCCAGGGCGAAGGCTTATTTTCCGCATGCTGCATGCTGAAGTCGACAACCTGATAGCCCGCTTGCAGCATGGCGTCTCGCTCCTGGAAAAAAACGGTTTCCGCTCCGCCCTTAATAAAAAAGAATTTATTAACGAATAATATTTTCATGTTCTGTCTGGATATGTTTTGGGTTGGAGACGGTCACGGCGGGTTGTTTCAGCGGATCGCGAACGGGGTTAATGACGCCTCGCACCATGCCTGCGGAAAATAACGATAAGTTGATCACGCTCTGGACGCCGTCGCGCAGCGACTTATTTTTAATCGCCTTCAGCGCGATAAACGCCAGCAGCGGAAGCAGGGCGATAATAATCACCCCGGGATTGAACGACAGGAGGCAAATAATCAATACCAGGATATACAGCGTGAATATTAGTTCGTTGCGAACAATCTTAAGTGCGGCGGGGAAATGCTTTTTTCCCCAGCAGTTGCGTAATAGCTCACCCGGCGCCCATAAAAAACCGTTCTTCCAGCGATAGGTCAGCATTTTAAATGTCGGCATGGTATAGGACGCATGGCTAAAATAGGGCGCGGCGAGGCGGTGGAGTTTATAGCCCGCGGCCTGCAAGCGGATCCCCAATTCGGCTTCTTCATAACCGTGAAGGTTAAGATTGGTCAGATAGCCAATTTTCTCGATTGCCGAACGGCGGTAAAGGCCGCCGCCGCCAAGATGATCGGTATCGCCCTGCGGATAGATAAGATGCAGACGCTGCTTGCGCGATTTAAACTCATAGTTAGCGGCGTCATCCATCTCGACGCTGCCCGCCACGCCCGCATATTCGGGATGCGTTTCAAGAAACGCCACGGCGGTGTCGAGAAAACCCGGCTCCAGCTCCATATCGCCGTCCAGCAGCAGCAGATAGTCCCCTTCGCTGAATAACCAGCCCAGCTGGTGGCCCACGCCGCAGCAGCGATCTTTCGCGTTATCGAGGCAGACCACCATCGCGTCTTTGGCGACGGCCAGCTCGCGGGTATTATCGGTGGACAGGCTATCGGCGACGATAATCTGATGCGGGTAAGGCTGCAATTGCTTGCGGACGCTGTCGATCGTTTTTTCAATACCCTGCGCTTCGTTGAGGGTCTTAATGCTGACGGTAATTGATGGCGTTTTATTCATATTGGGTACCGGAGTTCAGACGGACGGAACGATGAATGACAATAAGCGCCCCGAGGGCCAGCCATAATAAAAACTGTAGCATGGGAATGATCATCAGGATCTGGCTGTAGGGAAGGCTGAGCAAACAGCCAATGGCAAAGACGTAAAACGCAGGCGCGGAGCTGAGCAGCTGTAAATCTTCCCGTTTGAGATCGTAGCGGGAAAAGGTCTCTTTGGGCCGCATGCCGATGAGAATAGCGGCAATCATGGCGATAAATAAGATCACGCCGATAATACCGACTTCCCACAGCATCATGCTCAGCGCGGTGGAGTCGAGTATCAGATGATACCAGGCGCCAATATAGCCGGGGGAGACGGTACTGCCGCTGTTGGTGGCGTTCAGACCGTAGCCAAACAGCATCCCGCCGGGGCCAAAAAGCTCGTTATGCTGGAGCCAGAAGAAAATAGTGGTAAACCGGCCGAGCTCGCCGCTTTCCATAATGTAATTGGTATCAAAGATATAGCCGAGGGAATCGATAAATACCGAGAGCGCGCTTTTGGTTGGGTCCCCGCCGAAGGCCGACGAGTAATTGGACGCCAGAATGGTGATAGCGGCAAAAATTAGCACCACCATTCCGGCGGCGATAATCATCAACGAGCGCAGGGTGACTTTGCTGATGCCGCTGACATAAGCGGGCATGATCCACAGCAGCGCCAGTAAGAAAGGCGACAGCAGAATCACGAACTTTACCTCGCCCACCACGCAGAGGAAAAAGGCCAGCACGATATGCGCCGCCATCGACTTGAACGAGCAGATACCGTGCTTAAATTCGGACACCTTCAGCAGCATAATCAGCAGGCAGAACATCCCCATAGCCGCGGTATTGCCGCCGCCCATCGGGTCGCCGCCAAACGTGCCGACCACCGAATCCCACTTTTCATCCTCGCCGCGCAAAGCCACGCGTTTTGGCACCACCACCAGCACCTGATAGATAGCCAGCGGGAACTGGACGTAGAACAGCCAGTAAAATAGCCGGGTCAGGCGGTGCAGCTGCGACTCGCGAAACATGCCGAGCAGCATGCAAAACATCACCAGCGACAGGGCCAGTTCGTTTTTGAAGCCGACGATGGCGGTAACGATGCCGGATTGTAAAACCGTGGCGCAGAGGCTAAGGATGATAAAAGTCAGATACAGCGCCAGCACCACCTTCTCGCGCGCGCTAAGCGCCAGCGGCTGCGGCCGGCTTTGCATCATCAGCAGGACCACCATCACCAGCACCATGAAAAAGGGGAGCCACAGCACGGCTGCCACGCCGGTGAAATACTGAATCGTGCCGCAGAAGACGATGGTCGTCAGCGCGAATACCTCCAGATAGCGACCGGTGTTTAGCTGCATATTTTCTGCTCCTGCCGGGAGAGCTGTAGCGCCCGTTTGTTCATTTTCAGCAGGATGAACAGATAGCGAATGCTGGTCAGCACGGAGAACGTCAGGAGGGCTATCTCATAGCGCTGGCCCAATTCAGGCAGCGCGATAAAAGCGACGATAATGATCAGCAGCTGCTCGATCTGAATACGTAAAAAATAGCGTTTAGAACCAAAGATAAGCTCAATAACGGTCAGCGGACTGACGGCCAGCGCGGCGAACAGATAAGGCAGCATATAGCGTGAGGTCGGAATGGAATTGAGCCACTCCTGACTGAAGCCCAGGCGCATGACCAGCGGATAGAAAATCCAGATCCCAAGGATACAGATCAGCGCCGCGGCCATCAGCAGCAGGCGAATCTTTTTGTACTCCGGATAGTTAAAGGTGCCGTTGCGAAAATCCATCGACCATTTTGAAAAGATGGAGTTGCGCACCGCGTTACCGACAATCATCACCGGTGATAAACAGAAGCGGCTCACCACCGAGAAATAGCCCGCGACCAGCGGTGAAAACCAGATATTTATCAACATCGTCGGCAGGTTATTGCTGGCCATCGCCAGCACTTCCGCGCTGCCGACGCGGCTGAGGTGCTGCCAGTGCTGGCGCGCAAAAAGGCCGTTCGCCCGTGGTGAAAAGTGCGCCGGCGTCAGGGTGCTGAAGCGAAACAAACGCAGCAGGCAGAGGCCGAGCAGCAGCAAAATGCCCGCCATCCAGGCAATATAGAACAGCGTGGTATTCGGCATCGCCAGCAGAGCTATCGCCACCACCAGCGACACGGCGATACGCTGGAAGGTGAGGAACTGATAGTTACCGCCGCGCAGCGAGAGGTTCTCGGCGATCAAAACCAGCGCATAGCCGAAGGTGAGCAGGTAGAGAAACGCGATATTGAGATGGAATATCAGTCCGGTGATGACCGCCCACGGCAGCGCCAGAAGCAGGCTTTGCAGCAGGCAAAACACCACGTTCTGCCCCAGCTCATGCTCTTCCTGGCGCGGGATCAGCAGCTGCGACGCAAAGGTGCAAACCTGCGCGCCAATCAGCACGTTGCTGTAGATCATCGCATAGTGCCCGACTTCCGCCATGCCGTAGCGATGGGAAATCAGCCATACGGAAAAAGCGCCGATCGCCTGCGAGAGGACCGAGGAGCTGGCGATTGAAGAAATACTCTTAATTAAGTTCATAATCGCTACTTCGGTGAAATCAGTTCGCCCATGCCGCGCTCGGGCAGGCGTTTGCCCTCCTGCGTCTCCAGGTTCTCTTCTTGTACCCGGTTAAGCATGGTGGCGACAGGCGTTGGCGCGGCGGCTTCCAGACGATGTTGCGCGTCGCGGATGCGTGACGCCTGCTCGCCTGCGTTGACCACCAGCAGGCTGATATCGACGTGCGGCGCCAGCAGCAGGGCGTCCTGGGCCAGTCCGAGCGATGGCGCATCAATAATCAGATAATCGTAGGTCTGCCGCAGCGTCGTCAGCAGCGCCGGGAGCCGCTCAGAAGTGAGCAGCAGCAGGGCTGAGTCGCTGAGTTCGCCTCGCGGCATAAAATCCAGCGTCTCGGAAAGGGGGGCCACCGCCTGGGACGCGGCGCTGCGGTCATCAAGACGCTCGCTGAACCCTGTTTTATGCTGAGGATAGCGCGCGGAGAGCCCCGCGCTTGCCAGATAATCTATATCGATGAGCAAGGTTTTGCCTGACTTAGCGGCGGACCACGCCAGCATTTCGGCAATCAGGCTGCTGCCGGCATCGGCCTGCGCGGAGGTTACCAGTATCGTCCCGCTATGAGTATTCTGGCCGAGCAGCGCCAGGCGCAGGCTGTGGAGCATATCGGCATACAGCAGGTTCTGGAACGTCAGCTTCGCGCTGTTCGCCTGAGGCAACAGCGGAAACTCACCGCTGGCATCAAGGCCCGTTTTGGCTTTAAGTTCGCTGATGCTGTTCACCGTTTTGTCGAGCGCGGTGCTGACTATCAGGTACATGATGTACAGCGCCAGCGCCATCAGGGTCGCCATCACGATAAGCAGACCGCGCTGCGGTTTAGAGGGAAGATTTGGCGGCACGGCGGCATCGTAGATCACTTCATCGGGAACCGAAAAGCTCTCGGAGAGCTTCTGCTCATTCGCCCGCTGATACAGCGATTTATACAGCTCTTCGGTTTTGTTCAGCGCGGTCATCATGGTGTTGTATTTGTCGCGCCTGGCGCCCAGCGCCTGGAAGTCGGCTTTCTGGTCGTTGAGCATCTGCTGATAGTGCTGTTCATCGTCCAGCGCGATCTGATACTGCTGGCGTAAGCCGTTAAGCAGTTCCCCCAACACCTGGCCTATCTGCCCGTTGACGACCTGCAGCTGGGCCTGAGCCTGAAGATATTTCGGATGCTTAGGGCCATAGTGTTTCGCCGCTTCCGATAGGTTACGCCGCGTCTGGATCAGCGCGATACGCAGATCCTGAATCTGCGGATGACCGGAAATTTCCGGCAGCGAGATGATGGCTTCCGGCGCTTTTCCCTGCTGACGGCGCACTTTGTCCCACACCGTTTGCGCTTTCAGACGGCGCTGGGTGGCGTCGGCCAGATGGTTAATCACGATCCCCAGGCGCTCGGTCTCGTAGCCATCCATGCTGCGAAAGGTCAGCAGGCCGTTTTGTTTGAGAAAATCATCGATGTCGGCTTTCTGGCGATCGAGCTTATCGCGCAGGTCGTCCATCATTTTCTCGTTCCAGCCCTGGGCCTGAAGTAAAATTTTCTGCTTCTGCGCCAGACTGTAATCGATAAACGCCTGCGCCACGCCGTTGGCGATATCGGCGGCTTTTTGCGGCGATTTCGCCTCCATCGAAACGGATACCAGCTGCGTGGTGCGCACGCCGGAGATGGTCAGGTTTTTTTGCAGGGCGCGCAGCGCATTATTGACCCGCGCGGCCTCATCAAGATTGTCCCCGCCGTTAAATTCCGGGTCCCGATCCAGCTTTAGCGCTTTTACCGCGGCTTCCAGCACCACGCGGGAGCCCATCAGCGCGTATTTGGTTTCATAGTAATCGCTGCGGGTGGAATCATAGTTTTCCAGCCGCGGCAGGGGGGTAACGTCCTGCGACTGCGCTTTAAACAGCACCGTCGCGGTTGCGGTATAGCTGGATGACATAAAGCGCGTCAGGATCCACGACGCCGCGGCAGCCACCACCACCACCACCAGGCACCAGATCAGCTTGTGCTTAATTTTGTTGAAATAAGGCGTGAAGTCGATAAAGCCTTCTTTCTTCTTTCCATTTTCAACTAATGAAATAGCCATATCAGAAGAAACTCATGCCAATGATGATGGTATCTCCGGCCTGTACGGCGGAGTCGGCGGCGACGTTTTCCAGCAGTTTACCGCTGCGAAACTGACGAATGCGGATGTCATGGCGATCGGCGCGATCGGTAAAGCCGCCGGCCAGCGCAATGGCTTTTTCAGCGGTTAAGCCCGGTTCCCAGGCGTAACCGTCCGGTTTTTTGACTTCGCCTAACAGATAAATTTTACGGTATTCGGCAATGCTCACGGTTACCATTGGCGCCTGCAGATAGTTACCGCGCAGCTTATCGGCAATTTCGTTGCCGACCTGTTCGGGCGTTTTCCCTTTCAGCATCAGGGAGCCTATATAAGGATAATCAACGCTGCCGCTATTATCGATTTTTACGCGCATAGTGAGATCCTGCTCGCCGGAAACCGCGATATTGATCTCATCTCCCTGGTCCAGATGATAAACGGCATCCGGCGGCGTTCGGATCGTCTGCGGCGGCGCCGAACAGCCCGCCAGCCATAGCGCCAGAAGAGAAATCACCGCCCGTTTTCCATAGCTAAGGATCATATTTGTACCTGCGTCATAAAAATAATGGCCGAGTCGTTGTAGCCCAGCGTGCGCTCGACCTCATGGTCATAGTCCGGGCCAATATAAAAGGCATCTTTTTCTTTATTAGAATGCATCGTGTTCCATTGCAGCTTCAGCTGAAAATTAACGGATGGACGGTAGTCGTAGTTGAAGGTGAGCGAAACGAGGTTTGATCGATCTTTGCGTCCGTTGGTCTGGTGTTTGTAATCCTCTGTAATATAAGAGTAATCAACCAGAGTGGAGAACCTGTCGACCAGCCAGTGGTGCTCATAGCCCAGACCGAAATTTGATACCAGAATATAGCCGCCGGAGTCGGTGGGATCTTTTATTCGTTGTGAACTGTGTAGGTTGAGCTTTATCTGTTCAAGCGGTTTCCAGTCGGCGTTAATATCCCAGTTCAGGCCGTTGAATCCCTGCGAGTCGGGATTATGGATAAAATCTTTATACAGCCAGGCGACGTTGCCGTTGATCTCGGTCTTGCCGGAAAGACGATTTTTCATGCCGACCAGCAGGTAATATTCATTACTGTCTTTTAACGGGTTGAGTTCATAGCGACGCTGGTTGGTAATAAAACTGTAGCGATAGCGCAGCGTTTTGGCTTTTTGATCAAAAAGCTCGGCGACCACGCTGTTTTCATGCCACTCCTGATCGTGCATGTAGTAATGAAAGTCGGCGCTGGCGTCCTCAATGCTGTCGAGATTGCGAAAGCGCAGCTGCTTATGCATTAGCGCAACTTCTGCTTTACCGCGCCCTTCCGGCGCCCCGTAGCTATAGCGCAGTTCACTGTTAAAGAAGCGCGTGGCGATGGGCTTATTAATGCCAAACTCTTTAAACTGCTCGGGGAGAAACCCCTCGGTGGTATCGCGGCCGCGCTCTTCATGGCCGAACGTTTCATCGAGATCCAACGACAGCCCGTGCATGCTGCCGAAGCGCCACTTGCCGTTAAACATAAAAAAATGGTTGTCGCGGTTATCTGCGCTATCGCTGGCGTAGCGGCGGTAATCGCCGGAGTACATCAGTAAATAGCGGTCCTCGTAGCGCTCGCCGATGGCTTTGAAAATCGGCTTAACGCCTTGATAAGCGGAGCCGATTTCATTCCCGCCGTAGCGTTGCCAGGTCACGTTGTCATTGTAACCGACGTCATAACCCACCTGGCTCTCGAAATCGATGCCAGCCACACCGGTATGTGGTTTTGCCTGCAGGTCAGCCCATGCGTAAGGCATCGCCAGCAAACCTGCGAGGAAAGTGAGTTCAGAACGCATTCTTCCCCACAAATCCGCGGAAAAACGTTAAAAACACAATTTTAATGTCCAGCAGCAGCGACCACGACTGAATATATTCCAGATCGTACTGAATGCGTTTTTCCATTTTATCAATCGTGTCGGTTTCGCCGCGAAAACCGTGTATTTGCGCCAGCCCGGTAATGCCGGGCTTCACTTTATGGCGGATCATGTAATTTTCCACCAGCACGCGATACTGCTCATTATGCGCGACCGCGTGAGGGCGTGGGCCCACTATCGACATGGTTCCCTGCAGCACGTTAAAAAACTGCGGTAGTTCGTCAAGCGAGGTTTTACGTAAAAAGGCGCCGAAGCGGGTAATGCGCGGATCGTTACGCGTTGCCTGGGTCACTACCGCGCTGTTTTCCATCACGCGCATGGTTCTGAACTTCCAGACGGGGATCTGTTTACCGTTCAGGCCGTAACGGTTTTGTTTAAACAGCACCGGGCCCGGCGAAGTCAGCTTAATGCCGATCGCCACCGCCAGCATGACCGGCAGGCTGACCAGGGTAAAAAAAGCGCCAAGCACGATATCTTCGATACGCTTGAGTACCGCGCCTTCGCCTTCAAACGGCGAGGTAAAAATGCTGATCGTCTGAATATTGCCAAACATCCGCAGCTGAGAAATATGTGAGCTGTAGGAAAACAGGTCCGGTACCAGAAACACATCTACGGTGGTGTCGGAAAATTCATTCAAGAACTGGCGAATACGCTGCTGGGCGACCATCGGCAGGGCAATATAGACTTCATCGATTTCTCCGGCTTTCGCCAGCGCCAGCAGGTCGCGCGAGTTGCCTTTTTTCTCAATGCTGAGCAGGCGACTGTCGCGCTGCACGGCGCGGTCCTCAAAGAAGGTAATGTCAATCCCGTCGTGGGTATACTCCTTAAACAGCGCCTGCTCGATGGCCAGCCCGGCTGGCGTTATGCCTAAAATAGCCACCTTGAGTCTGGATTTGAAAAAATAGCGGCTGGAGATAACGCGAATCAGAAACATACTAATAAATATGGCAATCGAGCACAGCACAATAATTTCAGCTAATCGCACCGCGTTTGTGCTGGCGTGATTGTTCAGTAATAATTCGGCGCTTACAAACAATAAAAATGATAACAAGCCGCTTATACTGACGCTGAAAAACAATTTAGTTAATTTTTTTAAATACTGGCCTTTAAACTGACCAGAATATAGCTGAAAGTGTTCATTGGCTCTGATAAAAATCAGTGAGTATATTATGCCCAGGAACAGAGAGGCCGTTGAAGGTTCGACGAAAAAGTATTTTAAATAAGCGAAAATGAACAAGTTGACGGCAATAAAATCCAGTAGCTTCATCAGCTTACTATAGCGGGCGTTGTAAATTTTAATGGTGCTATCCGTCATCTTTTTGCTCGTTTTATAGTCAATAAAATGATGTCCTGTCCTTCTTTAAAGCTGAATTTATGTCTATGAATCTATTCAAAAATTAAGCTTTAGCTCGGCGTTGATTATTGTAGCCTACGATTAATCTTATGTCGAACCTGCCCCGGACTGAGAGGAGATAACTTTTCCTGACGGGCAATAATATTTTTATCATTGCCTGAAGCATAAAAATGGCGGTTACGATTAAATAGGGGCGGAGAGACCCGGGTGGCAAACGAACGGTCGTCGTGACTACATTTCCTGGCCGATCCGCACTTGAGCGTTAAAAAATTCGCGCCAGCGGGGCTGGCGCGTTTATAGACTAAATCCCAATGCACATGTATTTGATTTCTAAGTAATCCTCGATGCCATACTTCGACCCTTCGCGACCGAGACCGGAAGATTTCACGCCGCCGAACGGGGCGACCTCGGTGGAGATCAGGCCGGTGTTAATCCCGATAATGCCGTACTCCAGCGCTTCGCCGACGCGAAAGACGCGGCTCAGATCGCGAGCGTAGAAATAGGCCGCCAGGCCGAATTCGGTGTCGTTGGCCTGAGCAATAACATCCGCTTCATCTTTAAAGCGGAATAGCGGGGCGAGGGGGCCAAAGGTCTCTTCTTTCGCCACTTTGGCATCACCGGGGACGTCCACCAGAATCGTTGGCTGAAAGAAGTTTCCGCCGAGCTCATGAACTTTGCCGCCGGTTACTATCCGCGCGCCTTTGCCCAGCGCATCGGCGATATGCTCCTGTACTTTGGCGATTGCTTTCTCGTCAATCAGCGGCCCGATGGTGACGTTCGGCTGCAGGCCATCGCCGATTTGCAGCTTACTCACCGCCTGCTGAAGCTTTTCGGCGAAACGATCGTAGACGCCATCCTGGACGTACAGGCGGTTGGCGCAGACGCAGGTCTGCCCGGCGTTGCGAAACTTGGAGGCCAGCGCGCCTTCGACGGCTTTATCCAGATCGGCGTCGTCAAAAACGATAAACGGCGCGTTGCCGCCGAGCTCCAGCGAGACCTTCTTGATATCTTTCGCGCACTGTTCCATCAGCTGGCGGCCAATTTCCGTCGAGCCGGTAAACGAGAGTTTGCGCACCAGCGGGTTACCGGTGAGCTCATTGCCGACTTCGCTGGCCGATCCGGTGACCACATTAAACACGCCCTCGGGGATCCCGGCGCGGTTGGCGAGCTCCGCCAGCGCCAGCGCGGAGAACGGGGTCTGGCTGGCGGGCTTGAGCACCATCGTGCAGCCTGCGGCCAGCGCCGGGCCCGCTTTACGGGTGATCATCGCCGAGGGAAAATTCCACGGTGTGATAGCGGCGGTCACGCCAATCGGTTGTTTAATCACCAGCAGCCGCTTGTCGGCCTGATGGCCGGGAATGGTATCGCCGTAGATGCGCTTGCCCTCTTCGGCAAACCACTCGATAAAGGAGGCGGCGTAGCTGATTTCACCTTTTGCTTCCGCCAGCGGTTTACCCTGTTCCAGCGTCATCAGGCGCGCCAAATCGTCCTGATGCTCCATCATCAGCTCAAACCAGCGGCGCAGGATAGCGGAGCGTTCTTTGGCGGTAAGGGCGCGCCATGCGGGCAGCGCGCCGGCGGCGGCATCGATAGCCTCGCGGGTTTCTGCGGCGCCCATTTTGGGCACGCTGCCCAGCTGCTGGCCGTTGGCGGGGTTCGTGACCGCGAGGGTCTCTTTGCTGCTGGCGTCGCGCCAGCGTCCGTTAATCAACGCCTGCTGGCGAAAAAGGGTAGGGTCGTTAAGTTGCATGGTTGCGTCCTGTCTTAATCTGTTTTAAACCGTGGATGCGCCTGAATCAGCTGCGTCAAACACCTGTCCCTGTTTAGTGTAGACGAACGCGTTCAGAGAACCGGGAGCAATGCTGGGTGATACAACAATAACCACAAATAATTTACGGATATTTGAACTGGCAGAACGTTATTGTGCAAACAATGCTGTATTTTTTATGCTCAACCCGCAAGAAAGGAGCGCTCTATGTCACAGCAAGAACGGTTTTGTCAGGCCTGTGGAATGCCGATGTCCGCCGGGGAGGCGAAAAGCGCAAGCGAAGAGTACTGCGCCTGGTGCTGCGATAGCGAGGGGAAGCTTAAATCCTGGGAGGACGCCGTCTCCGGCCTGGCCGAGTTCCTCGATTCCTGGCAGAAGGTCGGCCCCGCGGAAGCGCGCAAGCGGGCGATGCGCTACTTAACGGCCATGCCCGCGTGGGCCCATAAAGCGGAAGAGTAACCCGCAGCCCGGAGCAAAACTCCGGGCTTTTAGCGCGTCAGAACTTCCAGGAGACGCTGCCGACAATACTGCGCTCTGCGCCAAAGTAGCAGTAAGAGAGCGAGTTACAGGCGGCAACGTAGCTTTTGTCGGTCAGGTTATTCACGTTCAGCTGGGCGCTGAGGCCTTTAATTCCCACCTTCGACAGGTCATAGCCGATCGCCATATCCACCAGCGTATAGGATGGCAGAGTGTGCGTATTCAGGCGGTCGCTGGTAATGCCGTTGACGTAGCGCACGCCGGAACCCAGCGTCAGGCCATCCAGCGGGCCGCTTTTTACATCATAGCTCAGCCAGGCGCTGGCCTGATTGCGCGGCGCGTAAACTGCACGCTTGCCTTGCTCTTCCGGGCTGCTTTTCTTATAGCGAATGTCGGTGTAGGTATAGGCGGCCTGCAGGCGGAAGCTATCCGTTAGCTGGCTTATCGCCTCCAGCTCCACCCCTTTCGACTCAATTTCACCAATCGAACGATACGGATCGGTCGGCTCTTCTTTGGTGGCGATATTGGTCTGATTGATGCGGAATACCGAGGCGCTGAACTGGCTGTTCATTCCTTCCGGCTCATACTTCAGCCCGGCTTCCCACTGCTTGCCTTTCATCGGATCCAGCACGTTGCCGTTTTCGTCGGCGAAGCTGGTGGGCGTAAAGGCGGTGGAGTAGCTGATGTACGGGGCAAACCCGTTATCGAACAGATACAGCAGCGCGGCGCGGGAGCTGAAGTTGTTCTTATCCAGATCGCTGCGCGTTTGATTAAGCTTATTGATGTTGGAGACGCTGACCTGGTCGTAGCGCCCGCCGAGGGTCAAACGCCAGCGCTCCCAGGACATTTGATCCTGTAAATAGTAGCCGGTCTGGCGCAGCTTGTGCTTCTCGCGGCTGTACATGGTGATGTAATCCGGCTTCGCGCCGTAGACCGGATTAAAGGCGTCAATGGCCGGGAATGCGCCATAGTAGCCGGTGGTGTCGTTGCTGCGGTCCTGATAGTCGATCCCTATCAGCAGGCGATGGTTAACGGCCCAGGTATCGACGCTGCCGTCGAGCTGGTTATCGAGGGTGATGGCGTTCATCTTTTCGTCCGAGCCGGAATAGCCGCGGTTCAGCTCGGTTTCGTTCAGCCAGCCTGCGGCATAAACCTGATTCAGCTCGACTTTGGTATGCAGGTAGCGCAGCTTCTGCCGCACCGACCAGCCGTTATCAAACAGATGCTCGAAGTTGTAGCCGACCATATTTTCGCGGCGATCGTACTTGTCGTAGTCATCTTCTCCCTCGAAGAAGGTGTTAGCGATTTTCTTGCCGTAGTGCGGCACCACGGTACCTTCATAGGGGAGGCCCGAGTGGCTGCCGCCCTCCGGGTCGCGATGCAGATAGGCCATTAAATCAAGGCGCGTCTGGTCGGTGATGCGCCAGGTCAGGCTGGGCATAATCGCGTAGCGCTGCTCTTTTAAGGTATCAAACTGCGAGTCTGCATAGCGGGTCATGCCGCTTAAGCGCGCCGCCACGCGATCGTTATCGTCCAGCGCCCCGGTAACGTCAAACGCCGCCCCGCGCTGGTTGTTATTCCCGGCAAACAGCTTAATTTCCCCGCCGGGATCGAATGAGGGTTTACGCGAGGTGAGGGCGACGATGCCGCCGGGCGAAGAGCGGCCGTACAGCACTGAGGCCGGGCCGCGCACCACTTCGATATTTTCCAGGAACCACGGATCGACCACCAGCGAGCTGTGCGAGTTGGTATCGCCCATCATTTTCAGGCCGTCGAGATAGACGTTATCCAGGCTGCCGTCGGAGAAGCCGCGCAGGACGATATAGTCAAAGCGGTTGGAGGCGCCAATCTGGTTGCTGTATACCCCGGGGGTATAGCTCACGGCCTGGCGGACGCTGATCGCGCCCTGTTCTTCAAACTGCTCGCGCGTGATAATAGACACCGATTGCGGGGTCTCTATATCCGGGGTGGCAATTTTGGTCGCGCCGCTCTGCATCTGCGAAGTGACCACGATGGTTTCGTTTTTTGTTGTTTCCTGGGCCAGCAGCGGGAAGGCGACGCCGCCGGTCACCCATCCTACCAGTAGCGCCAGGCGAGTTTTCGCAAACATGAACATCTCCAAAGGCATTTCTAATTGTTAATAAGAATTATTACCTTTTTGATGCTGTCTATAGCTATGCGCAATGCCAGGATACGTATGCGCGCTGCCAAAGCCGCTGACTATTTTTCGCAAAAAGGGGAAAAATGGATTAGCCCGGCTTTTGCACATCGCAGGGCGAGATGCCGTAGCGCCGACGAAAAGCGGTAGAGAAGTTGGTGGCGTGCTGGTAGCCCGACATCCAGGCCGCCTGCTGCACGCTATAGCCCTCCAGCAGATAGCTTCTTGCCCGCGCCAGCCGGCAATCGCGCAGGTAGTCAAAAACCGAACAGCCGTAGGCCTGGCGAAACTTACTGCGCAAGCTGCTGGAGCTCATCGCCGCCCGCTGGGCCAGCTCATTGAGGGTGTAGTCGTTTTCCGGCGCCTGCTCCAGCAGGCGGCGAACTCTCTCCAGCCGCTGCTGTTCGCCGCCCGCCGGGGCGACGTGCTTCGCGCTTTCATCCTGACAGACGCTCAGCCCATGACCGAACAGCTGCAGGATAAGCCCTTCCAGCATCAGCTGTCGGGACACGCGACTCAGCGCGCTCTGCTGCGCGTACTGCAGTCCGCTCAGCAGAAAACCCGGTATCTGCCAGATAAGCGTTGGCGTCTGGCACCTTTCCCACTCGCGCATCAATGAATCGAGCAGGCCATCGCGCCAGGTGCCGTCCGGGTAGAGTCCGAGGGAGAGCGTACGGAGCCGGCTGTCGGCATCGTGGCGGGCGCGCATGGCCTGATGTTCGCTAAGGCGCGAGGTGAAGGCCATCCCGGAACGCACCAGGTGCTGCTCCCCGTTGAGGGTCAGCGCGACGCAGCCTTCCAGCACCACCAGCATATAGAGCGGGCTACTGTGGCGGGAGGTGGTCTCATAAGGCTGCAATACGTGAACATCAGAATGGGTGACGCACATGCCGCAGGGCAGGGTCATCTCTTCCACTTCTCCCCGCAGCACCGGGCTGGCGTGCGGAGGCTCCGGCTTTTGCAGCAGCTGCGGGAAGCGGTAGTCGATACCGTATCGTTCACCAAACGCCATAAACTCGCTGACGGAGAAGGTTTTCCTCAGCGCCTGGCGGGCGGGTTCGTTCTGCGTAGTTGTCTTGTTCATGCGGTTTTCGGCACCGGAGAGGGCGTCATCGGATGACGTCACCTTATCACTGCGCGGGCAGGGCGACAATAAAGATGAGAATCATTATCAACTTTTGCGCTGCGGCACAGAAGGCGCGCGGACGGCCGCTATCCGTGCGCCAGCGGCAGGGATCAGGCGTCAGCGTTGTCCAGCGGCCAGGAGTCGAACAGGTAGCCGTCGAAGTAGATATCATCGACGTTGGAGAACTCCAGCAGGCGGCGTTTGACGTTTTCCAGATGCTGCCACATGGCAAGCTTGGCCGCCCGGGCGTCTTTTTTGATTAAGGCGGCGAGGATCCGTTTGTGATCCACCAGCCACTCCTGGCGGTAGTGGGTATCGCCGAGATGGCGGTGCAGCTGTATCCACATGGGGTTATTTTCCCGCCACTGCCATGACTGCCTGAACAGCTCGACCAGCATACTGTTGTGGGTCGCTTCGGCAATGGCCAGATGAAACTGCATATCGCCGCTTTCGGAGCCGCCCGGCGCGCTGCTGGCCAGCTCGCGCTCTTCCAGCTGCAAAGCCTGGCGCATTTTGATGATATCTTCCCGGGTTGCCTGCAGGGCGGCAAATTCGGCGATATTGCTCTCCAGCAGCTGGCGGGCCTGCAGCAGTTCAAACGGACCGGCATCATTGCAATGATTGATGTCCGCGCTCTCCGCCGCGCCTTCTCCGACGGCGTTATCGAGCACGTAGATTCCGGCGCCGCGGCGCACTTCGACCAGTCCTTTAATCTCCAGCATGATCAGCGCCTCGCGGACCACGGTGCGGGTCACGTCCAGCATCTCGGCGATTTCGCGTTCCGGCGGTAAGCGATCGCCGGGGTTATAGGGCGTCTGGACGATCAGATTGCGGATCAACGCGCCGACTTCCTGATAGGGTCTGTGCTGAGAAGTTTGTAATTTCATGATGTTATGTTGTGAGATGCGATAGCCCGGTGGCTGACTATAGCATCTGGCCAGGGGGTTGGCACCTCCCCGTGCGCGGAGAGTGGGAAAACGGGTCAACCACACTGGTGTTCAGTTGACCCGTGGCAGGACAGAGCGTTACAGGCCGCCGCCGGGCGCCGCAACGCACTCGCGGGCGCCGCGCTCGCACAGCGCGTGGTAAGCCTGCGTCACCGCCGCAATAAAATCGCTATTGTCCGGCAGATCGTGGGCAAAAATTCCGCTTAACGCCAGCAGCGCGGCGACGCGTTCTGCGCCCTGAAAACGCTGGTTGATCTGTTGGATCTCCGCCAGCAGCGGGTCGACGACATCAATAGGCTGCCCCCGCTCGTCGATGCCCTGGGTATAGCGCATCCAGCCCGCCACGCCGAGCGCCAGATGGTGCCAGCTGCTGCCGTTTTGCAGATGCAGACGGATGGGATCCAGCAGGCGCTGCGGCAGCTTCTGGCTGCCGTCCATGGCGATCTGCCAGGTACGATGGCGCAGCGACGGGTTGCTGAAACGGGCAATCAGCAGCGTGGCGTAGGCCTGGAGATCGGTGCCTTCCGGCATGGAGAGCGTCGGTGCCTGCTCCTGCATCATCAGGGCGAAAGCCGCTTCACGATAGGCCGGGTTGGTCATGGTATCGGCGATGGTTTCATAGCCGCCGAGATAGCCAAGATACGCCAGGAAGGAGTGGCTGCCGTTGAGCATCCGCAGCTTCATCATTTCAAACGGCACGACGTCTTCAACAAACTGCGCGCCGACTTTATCCCACGCCGGGCGGCCGCTGACGAAGCTATCTTCAATCACCCACTGGCGGAACGGTTCGCAGGCGATGGCGCACGGATCGTAGACCCCAAGCTGGTCGGCAATCTCCTGCAGCGTTTCCGGCGTCGCCGCGGGTACGATGCGGTCAACCATGGTGCACGGGAAGGTGGCATGGGCTTCAATCCACGCCGCCAGCAGCGGGTCGCGCGCCTGGGCCAGGCCAAGCACCGCCACTTTCGCCACGTGGCCATTCTCGCGGACGTTATCGCAGGACATCACCGTAAAGGCCTCAAGCCCCTGCACACGGCGCAGGCGCAGCGCTTCGACGATATAGCCTATGGCGGATTTCGGCGTCGTCGGGTTGGCGAGGTCGTGTTGAATCAGTGGGTTGTTGAGATCGAGCTGGCCGCTGGCCGCATCGGTGCAGTAGCCTTTTTCCGTGACCGTCAGGGAGACGATTGCCGTGTGCGGACGCGTCATGGCGCGCAGAATGCCGTCACAGCCGTCGATTTCCGGATGCAGCGCCTCTTTCATCGAACCGATAATTTTCAGCGCGGTGCTGTCAGCGCCTTTTTCCGCCACCGTGTAGAGCAGCTGCTGGTTTTTCAGCTGTTCAATCAGAACGCGATCGTTGCCCGGCATCAGGTTGACTTCGCAGATGCCCCAGTCGCTGTCGCTGGTTTCCAGCAGATGATGGGTATAAAGCGCCTGATGCGCGCGGTGAAATGCGCCGCAGCCCAGGTGAACGATGCGGGATTCCAGGCGAGAACGATCCCACGCGGGGCGCGTCACCGGCAGGTTGCTGTCGGCAATGGTTGCAGTCATAGCAAACTCCAGAGTGGGCCGCAAAAGGCGGCCGAAGAGGTAAAGGCGGGACGTCGGCCCCGCCAGTCAGGAATTAGCGGCTAAAAAAAGCGCGCTGAATCGCCAGCTCGACGCCGCGAACTTCAGCCAGCCCTTTCAGGCGACCAATCGCGGAATAGCCGGGGTTGGTTTTCTTTTTCAGATCGTCGAGCATCTGGTGGCCGTGGTCAGGACGCATAGGGATAAGATCCTCTTTGCCTTCCGCTTTACGGCGGTGCTCTTCTTCAACAATCGCTTTCACCACTTCGTACATGTCCACGTCGCCGTGCAGGTGAGCGGCTTCGTGGAACGTTTTCGGGTTCTCTTCGCGCAGCGTAGAGCGCAGATGGGTGAAGTAAATGCGCGGGCCGAACTGCTTAATCATATCCACCAGATCGTTGTCGGCGCGGACCCCGTAGGAGCCGGTGCACATGGTAAAGCCGTTAGCCATGCTGTTCACCGTGTCGACCATCCACTGCATATCTTCAATGGTCGAGACGATGCGCGGCAGGCCGAGAATCGGGCGCGGCGGATCGTCCGGGTGTACCGCCATACGTACGCCAACCTCTTCGGCGACGGGGATAATCGCTTTCAGGAAGACGGCGAAATTCTCGCGCAGCGCGGCTTTATCAATATCTTTATAGGTGGCAAGGTGCTGGCGGAACTGGTCGAGGGTATATCCCTCTTCCGCGCCCGGCAGACCGGCGATAATGTTGCGGGTCAGGCGCGCTTTATCTTCATCGCTCATGGCGGCGAAACGCTGATTCGCCTGAGCGACCTCTTCGGCGGTATAGTCCGCTTCCGCGCCCGGGCGCTTGAGGATATGCAGTTCAAAGGCGGCGAATTCAATTTGATCGAAACGCAGGGCTTTGGAGCCATCCGGCAGGACGTATTCCAGGTCGGTACGAGTCCAGTCGAGGACCGGCATAAAGTTGTAGCACACGGTACGGATGCCGCACTGGGCCAGATTGCGCAGGCTCTGCTGGTAGTTAGCGATCCACTTCGCGTAGTTGCCGGTATGGGTTTTGATCTCTTCGTGAATCGGTACGCTTTCGACCACCGACCATACCAGCCCGGCGGCTTCCACGATGGCTTTACGCTTGAGGATTTCGTCAACCGTCCACACTTCACCGTTCGGGATATGGTGCAGGGCGGTAACCACTCCGGTCGCGCCCGCCTGACGGACGTCAGCTAAAGTGACCGGATCGTTAGGGCCATACCAGCGCCATGTCTGTTCCATGCTTAACCTCTTTCACGTTATTGACCTGCTTCAGGCCGCTGCTTTGATGGTAGCGTCGGTTCCGGTCAACCATCGTAACGGAGGGGAAACCAGACGATATGGCGTATAAATTCCTCCAATTGGTCGAACATGTCAACCATGAATGGTGAATTGGTAAACCAAAATGTGACGGAGATGTGCGAAGGGGAGGAAACGTTAAACAGGGCGGCATTGATAAACCGCCACGGGGCGCGGGCTGATTCTGCTGGCGTTAGCGTTAAGCAATTTTCATGTACTTCAAGAGATTACTCAGAACCGGAGAAGTGGAATTCTTCATGGGCATAGGGCCAGTGCGCGGCGGGTAGCGACGTGTTGCGAAATGGTTAACCAATGTGCCAAACCTATCGACCAGAAGAACGGAGGCGGTCATTGATGCCGGCCGGAGCGCGTACGGACTCGCAGCAGATCACACTTTTTGATTATTACGATTTCCATATAAAAACTACGTGTTATCATTCCGCTGGTAAATACCTTTTCAACTCTCACCGAGGCTTTGATGCTGGAGAATGTCATCATCAGATAATCAGCTTCCCGACCTTTTCAGGCCGGACTGGTTATCGCTGCGCTTAAACCTTACGCGAACACCTGCGGGTGTTGGCTCGTTTTTACGCATGATGATTAACAGGTTTCTTCAGTATGAATCTATCCCGTCAGGAACAACGTACCTTACACGTTCTCGCTAAAGGTGGCCGGATCGCGCACATCCGCGATGCATCAGGCCGCGTCACCTCTGTTGAATGCTACAGCCGCGAAGGGCTCCTGCTCAGCGACTGCACGCTCGCCGTTTTCAAAAAACTCAAAACCAAAAAGCTGATTAAGTCCGTCAACGGACAGCCCTACCGCATCAATACCACCGGGCTGAATAACGTCCGCGCACAGCTGGACAATCGCTAAGGAGCCTCTGATGACAAACCACAGCTTCACTTTTCATGTCGCCTCTGAAGGCGATACCGATGACATTCTCGACGTCGAAACCCGGGCTTTCGGCTACAGCAAAGAGGCCAGGCTGGTGGCCGATTTGCTTAACGATGAGAGCGCCTGCCCGACGCTATCGCTGCTGGCCAGGCATAACGGAGAGGCGGTTGGGCATATTTTATTCACCCGGGCGACGTTCAAAGGGGAGCCGGACTCGCCGATGATGCACATCCTTGCTCCCCTGGCGGTGGTGCCGGAATACCAGGGCGTGGGCGTTGGCGGAGAGCTTATCCGGCACGGCATTGAGCAGTTGAAAGCAATGGGAAGCCAGATGGTATTTGTTCTGGGCCACGCCGCTTACTACCCCAGGCACGGGTTTGAGCCATGCGCGGGAGATAAAGGCTATCCGGCGCCTTATCCGATTCCCGAGGCGCATAAAGCCTGCTGGATGCTGCAGCCGATTTCGTCTCAGCCGCTGGGACGAACGGGCCAGATACAGTGCGCCCGGGCGTTAATGAAACCCGAGCACTGGCGCGAGTAATCAATAAGGAGATGATGATGACTATTGGTACGATTATTACAGGTTCCAGGCATATCGCGTTGTCATCCCGGGAGCGCAAAATCCCCTGGGATGAACCGGCTTTTAGCCAGCGTATGCTGGAGAACCATCTGTCGCAGGAGCACGACTGGGCCAGCCGCAGGCGGGCGGTTATCGAACAACAGGTCGCGTGGATTGCCGGACAGCTACCCGCCGGCGCGCGCATTCTGGACCTCGGCTGCGGGCCGGGCTTTTACACCCGCCTGCTGGCGGAGCGCGGCTTTTACTGTACGGGCGTGGATTTTTCGCCGGCGTCGATCGCCTGGGCCCGGCAGCAGGCGCAGGCGGCCGGGCTGGATATTGCCTATCACCAGCAGGACGTTCGCGAGTACGCGCCGGAAACCCAGTTTGATTTCATTATGATGACCTTCGGTGAACTGAACGTGTTCAGCGCGGCTGAAGCCCGCTCGCTGGTTCATCGCTGCGCGCAGTGGCTGGTTCCGTGGGGAAAGCTGCTCATCGAGGTTCATACCTATGCTGAAGTTAAACGTCAGGGAATGGCCGATCCCGGCTGGCAGCGCTGTCCGCAGGGGCTGTTTCTTGATGTTCCACACCTGCTGCTGACGGAGCACGCCTGGGATCCGGCGGCGCAAACCAGCTCCACGCGGTTTATGGCGATTGAAGAGAGCGGCAAGGTGACGCGCTTCGGCAGCCGGATGACCGCCTGGCATGATGACGCTTATCTCGACCTGCTGCGCACGGCGGGTTTGACCACCATTACCCGCCCGGATGAGGCGGAATGGCCGGTCAGCGAAACCTTTACCGGCAAGCTGTACGCGCTGCTGGCCGAAAAAAACGTTCCCGATTCTCTTTCCGCAAAACCCATAAAAGGAATTCAACCATTGGATATTCCACGTATTTTCACCATTAGTGAAAGCGCTCACCGCATCCATAACCCGTTTACGCCGGAAAAATACGCCGCCCTTGGCCGCGCGCTGCGAATGAAGGCCGGAACCCGAATACTCGATCTTGGCAGCGGGTCGGGGGAGATGCTCTGTACCTGGGCGCGCGAACACGGCATTCGCGGCATCGGCGTCGATATGAGCGCGCTGTTCAGCGAGCAGGCTAAGCTGCGGGCAGAAGAGCTCGGCGTTGCCGACCGCGTGACGTTTATTCACCAGGACGCCGCCGGTTATGTGGTCGAGGAAAAATGCGACATCGCCGCCTGCGTTGGCGCGACCTGGATCGCCGGCGGCGTCGCCGGGACTATCGAGCTGCTGAGCAAAAGCCTCAAGCCCGGCGGTATGCTGCTGATCGGCGAACCGTACTGGCGCCAGGTACCGGCAACGGAAGAGATAGCACAGGCCTGTGGCGCCTCTTCGCTCGCCGACTTTCTGACGCTTGCCGATCTGGTCTCCTCTTACGATGCGCTTGGCTATGACCTCGTCGAAATGGTGCTGGCGGACCAGGAAGGTTGGGACCGCTACGAAGCGGCGAAATGGCTCACCATGCGCCGTTGGTTGGAGGAAAACCCCGATGATGAGTTTGTGCCAGAAGTCCGGGCGGAGCTGACGATGGCGCCAAAACGCCATACGACTTATACGCGCGAATACTTTGGCTGGGGCGTATTTGCGTTAATCAAGCGGTAGTTGAAATACCCGGCATAGCAGGAAGGCTATGCCGGGATCAGGGGGGCAGAACCGCAGGAAAGGGCGTCCCTGGGTGTTCTCTTGTCAGTTTACGCATTGCCCAGGACAGCAGCCTGTTAGCGGCGAACTGGCCATATTCATTACGTTTTCAGGATAATTTCTTGGGGATTTCTGGCACTGAATGCACGTCAATTTGACTCTGCGTACTCCGTCGCTAATTATTTTTTTCCGGGCTCACAACCATCCAGACAGCAATACCTATAATGATCGCCCCGATAACAAAACCATTGTTAATGGTTTCGTTCAGTACCATGTATCCCCATAGCACGCCAAATGGAGGAATTAAAAAGGTCACTGTGAGTGAACGTAAGGGGCCGATATCAGCGATAAGCCGGAAATAGAGTATGTAGGCAAATGCGGTACAGATCGCTCCTGCGGCAATGACGCTTATCCATGCCTCTTGCTGTAACCAGTTAACGGTCGGTCCACTATGGGTGCTCCATATAAAAAAGGGTAGCAAAAAAAAGGACGCACCTATCTGACTACCGAAGGCCACCATTTTAGGATCGAGTCCACCTTTGTTTGAAATCCAGCTACGCGTCAGAAAACCGGCGATCGCATAGCAACTGGTCGCGATGAGGCAGGCAATAACGCCGGCAATTTGTTTCTCAACTGACAGGGGTTCACCAATTGTGGCGATCGCGATGATCCCGACAATGCCCAGGAGCATGCCAGCCCATTTTCTGAAGGTTAATTTCTCTGCAAAAAATGCAAACCCAATCACTGCCCCCATCAACGGCGTTGTTGCATTCAGAATGGCTGAATACCCAGCCGGTAACCATTTGGCAGCCAGGCAATACATCAGGAAGGGTAATCCAGAATTAATGACGCCAAGCATCACTGAGGACTTAAATTTATCTTTAAAGTCAAAAGAAGATTTAAAGATAAATAAAATAACCGCGAGGCCTGTGAAACCAAAAAAGACGCGCAAAAAAGCCGTGTTAATCGCGCCAAACTGCGGTACGGCTATACGCATAAAGAGAAAACTCGCGCCCCAGATAGCGGCGAGCAACAATAACCGAAGATAATCAGCAATGCGCATAGCGGTTCCTTTTATTTGAATGAGAAGTCACAACGCAACTGTGAAACAGGGCGGGCGTACTGACAAACAAGATTTTTGTTTATACTTAAGCTTTTCTAATTCATGAAGTCGTGTAGCCGATGAAAATGCCACCTTTACATGCGCTTATGTGTTTTGAGTCTGCGGCAAGGCTGATGAGTATGAAAGCGGCTGCCGATGAGTTATGCGTGACATCCAGCGCGGTCAGCCAACAGATTGCTAAGCTGGAAAGCATGACGAACAGCCGGTTGTTCATACGTAGTCCTCGCCGTCTCGAACTGACAACCGAAGGACGCATTTATCTGCGGGCGATAAGGCCGGCTTTCAATCAGATAGCAGAAGCAACACAGCGCTTAATGAATGAAGGAAAGGCAAACAAAGTGACGGTCAGTTGCACAAGTGGTTTTGCCATCCAATGGCTCCTGCCGCGGCTGCCTGCATTTGAAAAAGCCAATGCGGGCGTGGAAGTGCAAATCAGTACAACCAACAGGCAGGTTGATTTACTGTCTGAAGGGATTGATTTCGCCATCCGACACGGGGCTGGTGACTATCCCGGGCTGGAGTCTGAGTGCCTGATAAACGATAAACTCCTCCCGGTCTGTAGCCCCCGGTTAATCGCATCAGAGGACGAGCTCTCATCACCGGGCGATATGGCTGAATACACGCTGCTGCACGATGAACACCGGCTGGACTGGGCTCTCTGGTTTCGTGCTCTGGGTATTAACGATCTGAATACAGACACGGGGCCCGTTTTCATCGATTCCAACGGCGTGATTGAGGCCGCAATCGCGGGCAAAGGTATCGCGCTCGTGCGCAGTTCTCTTATTTGTGAAGAACTGAAGAGTGGTTTGCTGATTAACCCGCTAAAAATACCGGTTGATACGCCGATTGCGTACTATCTGGTGTACGACGAGTCCGCGGTCTTGCAGAAGATATGCCGGCGTTTCCGTGACTGGATAACCACGACCGCGACCAAAGAATTTCCCGCGATAGACAAGAGGGCTAAATAAAGAGGCTGACTCCAGTTCTGCCCGTACTCCCTCTGAATCCCCTGTGGCGGGGGAAGAAATGGGGAGATATTCGTCTCCCCGCTGAAGACACGTTGCTGCTCGAATACAGCAGGCCTGACGGCGGCAGCCCGTTTTATCAGAATTTGACGGTCACCTGATTGCCGAGCACCCAGGCGTTTTTAATGTCTTCGCTTCCTCCCGGATGAACGAGCAGCTGCAGGTTAGGGCGCACGGTCAGCCATGGCGTCGCGCGAAAGCTATAATGCAGCTCTGCGGCATACTCGGCTCTGCGAACCGGAACATACAGAGGGTTATCATAATCATCGATCCCCCGCATCTGGTTCAGGAGCTGCGCCCGACGGGCGACTCTGTCGTTGGCGTGCATTTTACTGACGCCGAAGCTGATAAAGTCCTGCGGACGGCTGGCGAAAGGGCCTTGATAAATGGCGCCGGCCTGAATCTGATAGTCCATTGTCGCCGTATCTTTATCATTCATTGCCAGATGCCCGAAAAGGCTAAGGCCACGTTGGCGCTGGCTGCTCGAGTGGGTCAGCTGCTGGACGATATAGAGATAACCTCCGTAGCGGCCGTCGTGTCGCCGGGCGGCCTGGTGCGTGAGCACATAGGGATCGCCATTGTCATCATCCAGCACATCATTGGCGTCCGCCGTGTTATACCATCCCCCGAGTTTCCAGATGCCGGGGAGTTTCGCCGCGCCGAGAGTAGGTCGATATCCCATTTCAAAAAGGTACATGTACCCCAGATGCCCGGTACCATCCAGCTGGAAGCTTCCGTGGCGGGTGGCGTAGTCAGGATTGTACTGAAACGCGCCGGCCTGGACGTAAAGCTCCGGGGCAGGGCTGTATTTAATACGGCCGCCCCACTGGCCTATGGGGGTGTTATACCAGACGCCGCTGCCGTGGCCGGCTAAAGAGCCGCACAGCGACAGGTTTTGAAAAAAGCAGCCGTTGTTATCAAAATCCTCTCCCGGCGGCATCAGGCCCACCTTGAGATCCAGCTTTTTATCCCACCCGGTTTTTTTGAACCAAAACTGCGTCGCGTGCCATGTTTGCCCCCGACCGTAGTTGCTCTGAACACCGGAGCCTATTACCGGCGCGCGCGGATCCTGAAGGCGATCCTGAGTCAGATCTCGCCCGTTACGATTATTCACCGACGCTTTAAATTCACCGTCGTGAATACCTAAAATCTTTTCCAGATCCATATTTACGCCGAGAATATACTGGTCGCTGTAGCGCAGGGTTTTATCGCGATCGTAACCGCCGGAGATATTCGTGGCCGTCATTGCGCTATATTCCAGCGTAAAATCATAACCATGACGGCGCAGATCCGTACGCACGCCTCCCCATTCTCCGGTCATGTTTTTTGCGGTGGGAGAAAAAAGCGTCTCGTTGGCCAGCGTCTGTAAAGGGTGTAGTAAAGCCAGCAGCATCGTGCCGCTGTGGATGAGTTTGTTCATGTTTTTACCGCCTGTTAATGATCCAGGTCTATGAATAATTCCCGGTAAGGCGCAGCTGAATCAGCCGACTGCGCCGACCTCCCGTCAGAGGTGGCCCCGCGCTTCCCGGAGCCACAGGCCGTCTATGGCGACAGCTCTTCTAACGATTTTCCTTTGGTTTCAATGGCAAAAAGCCAGGTAATTAAGCCGCCAATCAGCGCAATGACCGCGAAAGTGATAAACACAAAGCGGATCCCGAAGCCGCTGACGATAAAACCGACCATCAGTGGGCCGATGGATGACCCCGCCCGGAGCCATGCGCTGGAATACGCGGTGCCGATAGCGCGCAGTCGGGTGGGATAAAGCTCTGCCGCGTACAGATAAAGCGAGAAAGCGATGGTCTGCAGAATGGCGTAGGTCAGGCTGCCCAGAATCAGAATTTCAACGGCGGATTTCGCGCCCAGAACGGAGAGCGTAATCAGCGGAACGACGGCCAGTAAAAAGGCCCATGTGTACCAGCGTTTGCGCCCGACGCGGTCGATCATCAAGGCGCAGATCACTGAAGCCACGACGCCGCAGGAAGAGGTGATCCAGCCGTAGGCCAGACTGGTATCGAGGGAGAGGTTAAACCAGGTTTTGTAGAGGGTTGGAAACCAGGTGATCATTCCGTTGTTGACGCTATAAACCGTCAGCCACAGTCCCCAGAGCATAAAGGTGCGGGATTTATAGATACCGCCAAAGAGGGCCTTAACCCCTTCCGGAGCCGCTTTTTGCACCGCGGGGGCTTTTATTTCCGGTTCGGGCAACGTCATCCCGCGCCTGATGACCTCTGATTCCAGCGTCGATACGATGCTGTCCGCTTCCTTCAGCCTCCCTTTTGCGGTCAACCAGCGCGGTGATTCCGGCATCAGCCAGCGCAGGGGAACGGTCAGCGCGGAGGGGACTAAGCCAATTAAAAACATGACCTTCCAGCCATAGATGGGCACCAGAAAATACCCCACCAATCCGGCAAACATCATGCCGATAGGGAAAATCACTTCATACAACAAAAAGAAACGCCCGCGCTTTTTGGCGCCGACAAATTCATTGATATAGGCGCTGGCAACGGGGACTTCCGCACCGATACCCACCCCCTGTAAAAAGCGAATAACAAGAATTGACCAGCCGTTCCAGGCAAAAAGGCAGGCCGCATCCATGAGTACGAACATGATGATGGTGATACGCAATACGCCGATACGGCCTATTTTTTCCGCCAGCGAGCCGAAAAACAGGGCGCCGCACAGCTGGCCCACGTAGCTGGCCGCAATAATAAGACCGACAAACGTCGGCGTGAGACCCCACTCCTGGGTAAGCTGGGGGAGCGCAAAAGCGATAGCAATAATGGTATAGGCATCGAAAAACGTCGATAAGCCGACGATAACGCGGATCGCTTTCAGCCGTCGGGTGATGGGGAGGCGTTCCAGCCTTGCCAGTAGCGCGTCTGGCGTGGACGCCGTTCCGCTGGCAACGGCGTAATCTGAAGCAATGGCCTGAGTTGACATAGTATTACCCTGTTAAACGTTGTCTGGGGCATACACGTAAGGTTCTGAATAACCACAGGGCAACGAACCCTTATTCATCGACGTGCTGCATATAATGCTGTCCTGATGTGTTTATGATAACGTTACTGCAATCGATTTCACTTACAGCTAATCCTTTGCTGGATTCGCCGCTAAGTCAATTACGCCTGTTGTATAAATGTCGAGCAGTTCACAATCTGAAAAAACTCACGCGCAAAAAGGCGAAGCGGCGAATGCAAAGCAAAATGGATAAGAAATGTGAATTAACGACCAGCCGAATGAACCCGGCAAAGTGAAGCACCATTTCTTTTGTCCGGGCGAGGTTTGACGTAAGATCCTTTAACCCCACGGTTTGCACGATGGTATCCGTTGAACGGGCAACACGGATTTTTACCCGCATTGATGAGTTGGAGCAGCAGATGGATCAAGAAAGTGAACTGAACGATTTGCCGGAAAAAAAGCTGGCGACAATGCGGGATGTTGCTCGCGCTGCGGGCGTGAGCGTCTCGACCGTTTCGCGCGTACTCGATGAACGGTTACCCACTTCGCGCAGCGCCTCGGCAGAGAAAATTCGCCAGGTAGCCCGTGAGCTGGGCTACCGTCGGGACTATGTTGCTTCCAGCCTGCGCCGGGGCGATACCGGAACGCTTGGCGTCCTGGTGCCGAGGCTGACCGATGCCGTTACGGCGATGCTTTTCGAAGAGATAGCCAGGGCGGCGGCCAGGCGAGGCTATTTCGCGATCGTTGCGACCTGCGGTGATAGCAAGGAGCAGGAGAAAAACGCCGTGGAATCGCTGCTGGATCGCCGCGTGGATGGATTAATCATGTCCACCTGCCGGCTGGACGATCCTTTGCCGCAAACCCTGCGTGAACGGGATGTGCCCCACGTTCTGGCGCTGCGTACCGACGGTTTTAGCCCCTCATCGGTTGGGGACGATGAGCTTGGCGGCTATCTGGCTACCCGACACCTGATTGATTTAGGCCACCGCGATATTGGCCTGATTGGCGGCCCTGATTTTGCCTCCAACGCGCGCAACCGGCGTAAGGGCTTTGAGCGGGCAATGCAGGAAGCCGGGCTCAGGATCGAAGCGGAATGGTGCTGTCATTCAGATTTTAATATCGCCTCGGGGGAGCAGCAGGGAATGAAAATTCTCAGCCAGCCTCATCGCCCGAGCGCGCTGTTTGCCGTCAATGACGAGCTGGCGATCGGCGTCCTCGCGGCCGCGCACCAGCAGGGGCTGGTGATTGGCGAAGATCTCTCCCTGGTCGGCTACAATGATATTCCCCTGGTGAGCAGACTGCCCGTGGCGCTGACCTCGGTCAGAACGCCGCTGGAGCATATCGCCAGCAATGCGGTTGATATGTTATTGAATCCAGAGATAAATAATAATATGCGGATTACCACGCCTTCCCTTATTCCCCGTAAGTCTACCGCGTCTCCACGTAAATAATCCCCCTGCGATCCTCCCCGACTTTCCAGGAGAAAGCGGGGAGGGTTGAATTTTGTATAACGGATCTCATCCCGGATGCAGATCGCGGTTTAGTTTGTGATCTGCGTTGCATTTTTAACCAACATGGCGTTGACGGTTTTATTTTTGAGGTTCAATGTCAACGTCGTGAAAACGATTGCAGAAACGATTTCACTTCCGTTTCAAAGAATCGCTTAACCGTAAATAAATGCTTACTCATCAAGGGGATATTTATGATTAACATCGATCTGAGAGGTTTGACTCCGGCTCCGGTTACACCCTTCACTCGCGATGGACGCGTAGACTATGATGCCATTCAGCGCCTCGGCAGCTGGCTGGGCAGCATCGACGGGGTGAAAGGTCTGGTGGTGCTGGGACACGCAGGGGAGGGGACTTTTCTGACCCAGGAAGAGCAGGCGAATGTGATCCGCGCGTTTGTGAAGTCCGTGGATGATAAGCTTCCGATTATTGCCGGCATCACCGGGGAAGGGACGGAAGTGGCTGCGCTGGAGGCGAAGCGCGCCGTTGCCGCCGGCGCATCCGCCGGTTTGCTCTATCCTTCCCACGGCTGGCTGCGCTTTGGCTATCAGGATGGCGCGCCTCAGGATCGCTACCGCGTGGTGTACGAAGAAAGCGGCCTGCCGCTGATTCTTTTCCAGTATCCGGATGTCACTAAAGCCACCTACAACCTGAAAACGCTGCTGGATATCTCCGCGCAGCCGGGCGTATTTGCCATGAAGAATGGCGTACGTAATATGCGCCGCTGGGATACCGAAATTCCGGTTATTCGCCGCGAGCGTCCGGATCTGCAAATCTTAAGCTGCCACGATGAATATCTGCTGCATACCGCCTTTGATGTGGATGGCTTCCTGGTCGGCTACGGCAATATCGCGCCTGAGCCGTTAATTGAAATGATTAAGGCGGGTAAAGCGGGCGATTACGTTAAAGCGCGTGAGCTGCACGACCGACTGCTGCCGGTGACCAAAAGCGTCTACCACCGCGGTTCGCACATGGAAGGTACCGTGGCCCTTAAACATGCTCTGGTTGCGCGCGGGATCCTTGAACATGCCACCGTTCGCTCACCGCTGCTGCCGCTCGAAAATGGCGCTGAAAAAGAGATCCACGACGCCATGCGCGCCGCTGAACTGGGCCGCGTCGGTTAATTTATTCTGCGTCTGTTGTTAATCCGCAATGCAGAGATATCGCTTACTGTATTGCGGATCATCGGTTACTTCGCCCCGGTATTTTTTGCTGCTCTTCATCATCACGTCGGGGCTTTCACCTCTGTATATTGCTGGGTGATTTATGAAACTATTAAGCTTTCGCGTTAATGATCAAAACAAATATGGCCTGGCGACCGCTGACGGCGTCATCGATCTGCAGGCGCGGTTTCCTCAATATGGCAGCCTGCTGGAATTTATACCGCATCTTCATCTTGTTGATACTCTGCCGCCGTCTGCGAAACAGGCGAGCTATTCTTTCGACGAGATCGCTTTCCTGCCGGTCATTACTGAACCGAAAAAAATTATCTGCGCTGGCGTGAATTATCGCGATAAAAATGCTGCCGGTAACGAGAAGCCCTCTAATCCTGTGCTATTCATCCGCTTTGCGGATTCACAGACCGGGCATCTGGCACCGCTCCTCAAGCCGGAACGCAGCAATGAGTTTGACTATGAAGGCGAAATGGCGCTGGTGATGGGCCGTGGAGGACGCAATATACCAGAGCAGGAGGCGCTGCATTATGTTGCCGGCTACAGCTGCTATATGGATGGCTCCGTGCGCGACTGGCAGCATGCCTGCTTTACCGGCGGCAAAAACTGGCCAGCGACGGGCGGCTTCGGCCCCTGGCTGGTGACCGGGGACGCTATCCCCGACCCGCAAAATCTGAATATTACCACCCGACTGAATGGCCAGACGGTGCAGCAGGATAATACGGGCAGCATGTTGTATTCAATTGCCGAACTCATTGCGTATATCAGCACCTTCAGCGCGCTCTCTCCGGGAGATGTCATTCTGACCGGCACGCCCGGAGGCATCGGAAAAAAACGTACCCCGCCGCTCTTTATGCAGCCCGGGGACAGGGTGGAAGTCGAGATTGAGCAGATCGGATGCCTGATAAATAGCGTGCGCAGCGATGCCGCGGTAGCGCGATAAGTTATCGTTTTGTATCTAAAAACAGGGTGAGAGCGCGTTTGCCCGGCGGCCAGGACTTGCAGGCCATTTAATCATGTAAAGGGTTAATGCCGGACAGGGAGCCGTGGAGGCAATGTATGATATTGGTTCAGTTTCTGGTGGTGCTGCTGTTTCTGTACATCGGCATGCGGGTCGGGGGGATCGGCGTGGGGTTTGCCGGCGGCGCCGGCGTGATTGTCCTCAGCGCGCTCGGCGCCACGCCGGGTGATATGCCGATGCTGGTTATCGTATTTATCATGGTGGTGATCGTGGCGATTGCCGCCATGCAGGAGGCCGGCGGTATTGAATACCTTGTTGACTTCACCGAGCGCCTGCTGCGCCGCTATCCGCGATTGTTAGTCATCACCGCGCCCCTTTCCACCTGGCTATTAACCATGATGGCCAGCACCGGGCAGGTCTCTTTTGCCTGTATGCCGGTTATTGTCGGCGTGGCGAAAGAGAACAATATAAAACCCACCCGGGCGCTTGCTCTTTCGGTCGGCGCCTCTTTGCTGGGCATTGTGGCGTCGCCCATTTCTGCGGCGGTGATTTTCTTCTCGGGGATTCTGGAAAAGGGCCATTCTGGCTGGGGCTATATTGAGCTTATTGCGGTATCAATCCCGTCCACCTTTCTGGCGCTGCTGGTCACCTCCGTTTTTTACCTGTGCTGGGACAGGATCCGCCAGCAGGATCGGCTCAATGACAATCCGGTTCAGGTGCAGGCAAGGACTGCGCGGGCGATCCCGCCCTGCGCCGGTCGTTCGGTGCTGATTTTTATCATCGGGTTGGTTGTGGTGCTGGTTTATGCGATTGTCACCAGTCCGAAACTCGGGCTGATTGCCCATCCGATCATGAGCAGCGGACAGGCGCGGGTAGGGGTGATGATGGGCGTTGCGCTGCTGATTGTGGTGTGCTGCCGGGTTAACGTACACAAGGTCCCGTCCGGCTCGGTATTTAAAACCGGGATGACCTCCTGCATCTGTATTCTCGGCGTTGCCTGGCTGGGTTCAACCTTTATGGACAGTAATCAACAGTGGTTGCAAAGCGCGGTCTCGTCACACTTGCTGGATTCGCCCATGATGCTGGCCATTATTATTATGGCGGCCTCATGCTTCTTGTATTCTCAGGCGGCTTCCACAAAAATTTTATTCCCCGCCGCGCTGAGTATGGGCGTTGCCCCGGCTATTTTGGTTGCCTGCTTCCCGGCAACGGCTTCTCTTTTTATTCTGCCAAACTATCCGACGCTGCTGGCGGCAGTAGAGCTGGATGATACCGGCTCCACCAGACTGGGCCGACATATTATCGATCACCCTTTTCTGCTGCCGGGCCTGGCATCGGTCCTGCTTTCAATGCTCTTCGCCGCGGGGCTGGCTTATTGGATTCAGTGAATCGCCTGAGGCTTTTACTTTGAATACATCCGAAAACAAAACGGTTCACCGTCGGTGAACCGTTTTTTCGATATCAGGCTGCGAGATCTTTCATCACCTGAATAAATGCCTGAGAGACAGATTCTTCTTTATGGTGATGCCCATCCTCAATCACCCAGCGTCCGCCAGTCATCACCGCGGTAATGGGATTAGACGAGCAGGCGAAGATCCAGCGGTTGAGCAGCATCTGGTCTTCTGCGCTGGCGATAAAGGGATTCTGGCTATCCAATACGACCAGATCGGCCCGATATCCTACGCTTAGCTGGCCAATGTTTTGGCCCAGCGCTCTGGCGCCGCCTCGTAGCGCCCCTTGATACAGCACGTTGCCGACGTGAGGCTCGCCTGGGACGATGAGCCGGTTACGGCGCTGGGCTATCAGGCGCTGCCCGTATTCGAACCAGCGTAAATCCTCGCTGACGCTGACGCTAATGTGGCTGTCGGAACCAATTCCCCAGACGCCGTTATGCTCCAGATATTGTGGGCCAGGGAATATGCCATCGCCGAGATTGGCTTCGGTGGTCAGGCACAGGCCGGCCACCGCACCGGATGTGGCGATCTTCATCGTTTCCTGAGGCGTCAGATGAGTGGCGTGGATCAGGCACCAGCGCGAATCCACGGGGAGATGGTTGTACAGCCACTCCACCGGGCGCTCGCCGGACCAGGCCAGGCAGTCATCCACCTCTTTTTGCTGTTCAGCAATATGAATATGAATCGGCTGCTGGCCAGGATGGCAGGCCATAATGGCGCCAATCTGCTCCGGCGTAACGGCCCGTAATGAGTGGAAGCACAGACCGGTACGCTGCATTGGCTCGCCGGCCAGCCGCGATGTGAGCGACTCGTACATTGTCAGGTAGCTGTCGCTATCGTTGATAAAGCGGCGCTGTCCAACGGAGGGCGGCTGCGCGCCAAACCCGGCGTAACTGTACAGGACGGGCAGCAGCGTCAGGCCGATGCCGGTATGTTTCGCCGCGCTGGCGATACGCAGCGCTAATTCCGTCCGCTCTTCATAAGGCGCGCCGCTGCTGCTGTGATGCAGATAGTGGAATTCGGCGACCGAGGTGTACCCGGCTTTCAGCATTTCGATGTACAGATAGCTGGCGATGGTTTCCAGCTGTTCTGGCGTAATTTTATCTACCAGCCTGTACATCAGATCCCGCCAGGTCCAGAAGCTATCCGACGGGTTTCCCGCCACCTCCGTTAACCCGGCCATCGCCCGCTGGAAGGCATGGGAGTGCAGGTTCGGCATACCCGGCACGACGACACCTTTGATGCGCGTCGCCTGCGGATTCGGCGCTGCGTTCTTTTCCAGCGCGGTTATGATGCCTTCTTCGGACACGGTTATGCCGACATTATTTGCCCAGCCATCAGGCAACAGCGCTTTTTCTGCCAACCAGACTGCCATTTTACCACCTTATTATCAGTGCTAATGTATATACATGTACATATATATACATCTAACAGGTCATAGAGTAAACTGACAACGTCAGCATATGAGGAATGGTTAATGGCGCGTAACGACCTGTCAAATTCGGATTCCATGGATGAGTTACTTGAACATCCCGCCCCCTTTTATGAAAGGGTAAAGGCCATGATCAAAACCAAGATCCACAGCGGGGCATGGCCCGCGAATTACCGTGTTCCTTCTGAAAGCGAACTGGTCACGCTGTTTGGCTATAGCAGAATGACGATTAACCGCGCGTTGCGAGAACTGACCGCGGAGGGCTTGCTGGTGCGGATGCAGGGGGTCGGTACTTTTGTCGCCGAAATTCGCGGCCAGTCGGCGCTGCTGGACATTAACAATATCGCTGACGAAATCGCCAGCCGTGGCCATCGCCACCACGCCAGAGTCTTCAGACTGACGGAAATCGAAGCCGATGCCCAGCAGGCATTCAGCTTCGGCATGCAGCAGGGTTGCGGTCTGTACCATTCGCTGATTTGCCATTATGAAAATGGCGTACCGGTTATGCTGGAAGATCGACTGGTGAATATGCAGGTTGTGCCGGACTACCTGCAGCAGGATTTTACACGTATCACGCCGAACGCCTATCTCTCCTCAATTGCGCCGATTGTTGAAGGCGAACACGTTATTGAAGCGGTCAACGTCACGCGGGCCGAGTGTGTTTACCTGGAAATTGATGAACATACGCCTTGTCTGCTGGTCAATCGTCGGACGTGGACCGGCCGACAGGAGAAGAAAATCGTCACCAGCGTGCGCCTGGTCTATCCCGGTCCGCGTTACCGCCTGGAAGGGAGCATGCGCAAATGATCCGTCTGCTCCCTGCCGGGTTGTATACGGAAATGCCCTGGAAAAACGGCCAGGGCATGACGCGCGAAGTGGCCCGCTATCCGGAAGCGGGGGAATATGACTGGCGTATTTCCCTGGCGACCATTCGCCAGCCTGGTCCGTTCTCCGCATTTCCCGGCTACCTGCGCAATATCAGCGTGCTGGAAGGCGGCGGGATGTACCTGACAATCGATGGGCAGCGCAGCGCATTGATTGCGCCTTTCCAGGCGCTGGGGTTTAACGGCGCGAGCGGCGTATCCTGTGAGATTGTCGGCGGCCCGCTGCTGGATTTTAATGTGATTTACCGGGAAGCCGCTCTGCGGGCGACGGTGAGCTGGTGCGGGGCGGGAACGTGGTCGCATCAGGGCGGACTGCGGATATTGTTTAATGCCGGGCCCGCGCTGCGGGTGAGCGTCGGCGACCAACGCTATTTACTGGAACATTACGACAGCCTGCTGGTGGATGAAGCGGTGGCGCTGGTTATCCAGGACTCTCCGGGCGCGCGTCTGGCCCGCATCACGCTGATTCCCCTTTAATCACGCCGCAGGCTCCTTCTGCGGCGCCTGTTGTCACTCCTCTTCGCACAATGCCTGCAGCATCGCGCTGAGTTCGCCCTGATGAATCAGGGCGCGTAGCGCATGTATATCGGGGTAGAGCTGCGTATCTTTATCCCGGAACGGCACCGCCTGACGCACTCTCTCCAGCGTCGCCTCGCTGCCCACGGCGGCACGCAGCGGGCGATGGAACTCCAGCGCCTGACAGGCGCACAGCAGTTCGATGGCGACGATGTCCACGGCGTTTTCTACCGCCTTAAGCGCTTTACGTGCGGCGGCAACTCCCATGCTGACATGATCTTCCTGACCGGCGCAGGTGGATACCGTGTGGATACTGGCCGGGCCGGCCAGACTGCGGTTATCGCCCGCCAGCGCAGCGGCGACGTAGGGTGGGATCATCATCCCGGAGTACCCCGAATCCGGCGAGATAAGAAAGGCCGGCAGCCCGCTGAGATGCGTATTGGTTATTCGGTCGCAACGGGCCTGGGAAGCGGTGCTCAACTGGGCAATCGCAACGGCCAGCGCATCCAGCGCCAGCGCCGTTGGCGCACCGTGACCGTTGCCCCCTGGCATCACGATAAGCCTGTCTTCTTCTACCAGAAACAGCGGGTTATCGGTCACCGAATTGAGTTCGATGGTCATAATCTGCCGACAGTGGGCCAGCTGGTCGCGCACCGCGCCGTGGATCTGGGGGATACAGCGTAAACTAAGCGCGTCCTGAACCCGGTGGTCGCGATAACGCGCCAGGATCTCGCTGCCTTTCAGCAGGCGGCGCAGGTTTTGCGCGGTTTCCCGCTGTCCGGGATGAGGGCGCAGGGCGTGCAGGCGGGCATCGTAGCCGCGCGTATTGCCCCGCATGGCCTCGAGGCACATCCCGCCCGCCATATCGGCGACGGGGAGCAGACGCTGGAAATCCGCCACGGCCAGGCAGCCCAGCGCGGTGATCTCATAGGTGCCGCCGACCAACGCGTGACCCTCTCTGGGGCCGGGAACATAGGGCGGGATACCCGCCCGCGTCAGCGCCTGTTGCGCCGGCAGCAGTTCTCCCTGATACCAGCATTTGCCCTCGCCGAAGACCGCAAGGCCGATATGGGCGGTGGCAATCAGATAACCGACGGAGCCGCCGGCGGGTGACCACGGCGTGACCTGACGGTTCAACATATCGGCGATACGCTGCGCCAGCGCCGGGGTGACGCCGCTGTATCCCTGCAGCAGGGATTTTAACGTCACCGCCATCATGGCCCGCACTTCACGCACCGTCAGGTCCGGACCGACTCCGCAGGCGTGGCTGCGCAGCATATTCAGCTGAGTATCCGTCATCCTGTCCGGGGAAAGCCGGGTGGTGACCAGATCGCCGACACCGGTCGTCAGCCCGTAGATTACCTGGCCTTGTTCAATGGCGCGCTGAATACGGCTGCTGACCCGCGCCATATTATCCAGCGCCGCCTTCTCCAGCGCGATCGGCGCGCCGTCGGCAATCCGCACTATCTCATCCACAGTACCCGGTGCCTGCCCGAGGGTAATGCTGCCGTTCAGAGGAGTTGTCATGTCTGCGACCTTATTGGCTAAATCCGTGTTTTACCAGCCACTCATGCGCGATATCGTCGATGCTGACAAATTCGGCAATTTTCTCGTTCATGTCGATCAGATCTTCAGTCGTTAGCTGAGCAGAGACTTTGTTCAGCGTGGTGGTCACGGCGTCATCCAGCGCTTCACTGGCGACGATTGGCACAATATTTTGCGCCGCGAACAGATGTTTTGTGTCTTCCAGCACGACAAGGCGATCTTTTTTGATTGCTGGCGAGGTTGAAAGCAGATCGGCGACCTGGACCTGGTTATTTTTCATGGCGCTGAGCGTCAGCGGCCCGCCGACGTCCAGCACTTTAAAACTCTTAAAGTTCAGCCCGTACACGTCGCGCAGGCCGGAGAGCCCCTCATGGCGGGTTTTCCATTCCGCCGGGCCGCCCAGCACCAGCTGGCTGGCAACAGGCTGTAAATCGGCGATGGTTTTCAGTTTATATTTATCGGCGGTTTTCTGCGTCACGGCCAGAACGTCGATATCCTGAGCCTGGGAGATCTGCAGCATTTTAACTTTCTCCGGCAGCTTAGCGGCCAGCTCTCTGGCGACGTCCTCACTACCGTGTGCCGCATTTTTCGCATCCAGATAGCTCAACAGCGCGCCGCTGTATTCCGGGATCAGCGTGATGGAGCCGTCCAGCAGCGCCGGGATATACACTTCGCGGCTGCCGATGTTCAGCTTTTTCTCCACCGGGATGTTTTGCGCTTCTAACGCACCCGCATAAATGGTGCCCAGCAGTTGGCTTTCCGGGAAGTCTGCAGAACCGACAATGACTTTCGGCGCGGCCCAGGCCGATGAGGTCGCCGACAGCAGCAGCGCTGAACACAGCGTCAAAATACGTTTTTTCATATTCATTGAGGTATCCTTTTGAGCAGTGGAATGAGGTTATGGGTTTTTAATACGCCGGGTAATACCGGGTGAAACGACTATTTTTTGCGAGAAAGAGAACAAGCAGTCGATCAGTAAAGCCAGTAGCGCCACCAGCATGGCGCCGGCGATCATCTGGCTGAAATCGTTCGCCGCGCGTCCGTCAATAATCAGACGTCCGAATCCCCCCAGCGAGACATAGGCTGCGATGGTGGCGGTGGAAATAATCTGCAACGTGGCGCTGCGCACGCCGGAGAGGATCAGCGGAAGCGCGCAGGGCAACTCCACCTGTAGCAGGATCTGCAGCCGCGTCATCCCCATGCCGCGAGCGGCATCAAGGACATAGGGATCGAGCGCGCGAATACCCGCATGCACACCCAGCGCAATCGGCGGGAGCGCCAGCGCCACCAGCACCAGAATACAGGGCAGAATAAAGGCCATATCGGACTCAAACTCGCCGGAAAGTAAAATCACCAGCAGAATAATCAGCCCAAATGAGGGCAGGGAGCGCAGGGCGTTGGTGGTACCGATGAGCAGGCCTTCCCCTTTACCGGTATGGCCGGTGTAGCAGCCGACGGGAAACGCGATGATAAAGGCGATCGCCAGAGCGACAGCGCTATAGCTGATGTGCTGCGCCAGAAGGGGGAAAATGCCGCCCTCACCAAACCAGTGGATGGGATCCATAAACCAGGTAAGCATAATTATCCTCTCTGAGGTTGCCAGCGGCTGAGTTGACGAGTGGCGTAAACCACCAGCATATCCAGCAGCAGCGCCAGAATGATGCTGAGCGCGATCCCGGCGATGATGGGCGTCAGAAATTGCAGCTGGAAGCCCAGGGTAAACAGCGAGCCGAGCTGCGGTGCGCCGATTAATGCCGCGACGGAAACGATACTGACGTTAGACACCACGGCAACGCGCAGGCCGGAACCAATCACCGGCACGGCCAGCGGCAGGTCGATCTGGAAAAACTGCTGAGCGGGTTTATACCCGAGCGCTGCCGCGGACTGACGGGTATCGGCCGATACGGAGTCCAGCCCGTCGCAGACGGTGCGAACCAGTAGCGCAAAGCTGTAGATGGTCAGTGCGACCACAACATTAATGGGGTCCAGAATCTGCGTGTGGAGCAGCGGGGGCAGCAGCACAAACAGCGCCAGTGACGGAATGGTATAGAGTAGGCCAAACAGGTTAACGATCGCCGACTTGACCGATGGCAGGTGGTGAATGCCCCAGCCGACAGGGATCGCCAGAATTAACCCTATCACTACCGGCACAATTGCGAGATAGCTGTGCCAGAGAAACAGGTTGAATATTTTATCGCTCTGCGCCCATAGCCAATCGAATCTCATGCTCCCTCCTGGCGCGTGGATTTACACATGTCGAGTACTTGATCGAGGTGGATGGTCCCCTGCGGGATTTGCCGTTCATCGACGATCACGGCCCGATGGTTGGGCGAGCTCAGCGCAGCGTCCAGCAAATGGCGCAACGGGCTCCCCTGCTGGTGGAACGTCGCCCCCAGATTGATGTTGTCGTGGGTAATCGCTGTTGCCGGCTGATGGGTGTCGAACCAGCCAAACGCTTTGCCGTTTTGGGTAACCAGCAGCCAGCGGTCGATGGCCATCTCTTTGGCCTGCTCGAAGGAACAATCCAGCTCGGCATAGGGCTCGTTGCGTAACCCGGTTTCTGTGTCGGCGGCGTGGAAACTCAGTTTGCGATAGCCTCTGTCTTTGCCGATAAAGTCCGCCACAAAGGCGTTTTGCGGCGTATTGAGCAGTTTGCCTGGGGAGGCCATCTGCGCCAGCTTGCCGCCAGGTTTAAGTACCGCGACCAGGTCGCCGAGCTTCATGGCTTCATCAATATCGTGAGTGACCATAATGATGGTTTTGCTCACCTCTTTCTGAATACGCAAAAACTCTTCCTGCAGCTGTTCGCGGACCACCGGGTCGACCGCGCTGAACGGTTCGTCCATCAACATAAACTCCGGGTCTGCCGCCAGGGCGCGGGCAACGCCCACGCGCTGCTGCTGGCCTCCGGAAAGCTGCCAGGGGAAGCGTTTGGCGATTTGCGGATCCAGACCGACGACTTCCAGTAATTCCCCGGCTCTGGCTCTGGCTTTACTTTTGGCGGCGCCGTTGAGAATCGCGGTGGTGGCAATGTTATCGATAATGTTTTTATGGGGGAATAAACCTGCATTTTGAATGACATAGCCAATACGGCGGCGCAGTTGCACGATATCCATTTGCTCGGTGGCTTCGCCGTTAAGCAGGATCCGGCCCGATGACGGTTCCACTAACCGGTTAATCATCCGCAATGAGGTGGTTTTTCCACAGCCCGAAGGGCCGACAAATACCGTAATTTTGCCCCCCGGCGCTACCAGGCTAAGGCCATCTACTACGACCGAACCGTTGTCGTAGTGCTTAGTCACATTCTGGAAGGTAATCATCTTCACGCCTCTGATTGGTGTGTGGTGTTCCCGAATACAGGGGAGTCACGCGACAAAATGCTGCTATGTATAATCTTGTATGTACAACTAGCAAAACTTGTGCCACTGCCAGAGGAATACGCAATGATATGATTGCTTAGTTATTTTAAAACAATTGCTTAGAGTGAATTTGCGTTGTCTGGTACTGCCGTCTATGGCGAGATAAGAAGTCATGACGAGATAGAAAATGCACTGGTGTTATCTTTTTGTGATGTTTTAGTGCACAAAAATAAGGCATAGAGCTGTATTTTTGCACCGTAATGGCCCATCATCACGGTGTGTTCACGAGTGTATAGCGCAGTATGTCCTTCTGTTTTTATGTTAATTTTTTGAATTTTATTGGTTTTATAAATTAATTTCTAACCTGGCATCCAATATGCTTATCATGTATATACAATTAAAATGCGAATAACAAAACTAACAATTAATTAACACATGACAGGTAACGGATAAGAAGGTAAAGCGCATGAGTAAACAAGCAACCCGTTTTCGCGATGTTGAAATCAGAGCCCCGCGAGGCACTAAGCTGAACGCAAAAAGTTGGTTCACAGAGGCGCCGCTGCGCATGCTGATGAACAACCTGGATCCCGATGTCGCCGAAAATCCAAAAGAGCTGGTGGTGTACGGCGGTATTGGCCGGGCGGCCCGCAACTGGGAATGCTACGACAAGATCGTTGAGACCCTGAAGCAGCTCAATGATGATGAAACGCTGCTGATCCAGTCCGGTAAACCGGTGGGGGTTTTCAAAACCCACGACAACGCCCCGCGGGTGCTGATCGCCAACTCCAACCTCGTGCCGCACTGGGCAAACTGGGAGCACTTCAACGAGCTTGATGCACAAGGTCTGGCGATGTACGGGCAAATGACGGCCGGCTCATGGATCTACATCGGCAGCCAGGGCATTGTTCAGGGCACTTACGAAACGTTTGTGGAAGCCGGGCGCCAGCACTATAACGGTAGCCTGCGCGGACGCTGGGTGCTGACAGCGGGTCTGGGGGGCATGGGCGGCGCTCAGCCGCTGGCCGCAACCCTGGCGGGAGCCTGTTCGCTGAATATTGAATGCCAGCAGTCGCGTATCGACTTCCGTCTGCGTACCGGCTATGTCGATGAGCAGGCGAGCGACCTGGATGACGCCCTGGCCCGCATCGCCCGCTATACCGCAAAAGGAGAAGCGGTATCCATCGCGCTGCATGGCAACGCGGCGGAAATTTTACCGGAGCTGGTAAGACGCGGCGTGCGCCCGGATATGGTGACCGACCAGACCAGCGCACACGATCCCCTCAACGGTTATCTGCCGCTGGGCATGAGCTGGGAAGACTACCGCGCTCGCGCGCAGTCCCACCCGGTGGAGACGATCAACGCGGCGAAATCTTCAATGGCCGAACACGTTAAAGCCATGCTCGCCTTCAGGCAGCAGGGCATTCCCACCTTCGATTACGGCAACAACATCCGCCAGATGGCGAAAGAGATGGGGGTGGAAAACGCTTTTGACTTCCCAGGCTTTGTTCCCGCCTATATTCGTCCGCTGTTCTGCCGGGGGATTGGCCCATTCCGCTGGGCGGCGCTTTCCGGCGATCCGCAGGATATCTACCGTACCGACGCGAAAGTTAAAGCGCTAATACCCGATGACGAACACCTCCACCACTGGCTGGATATGGCCAGAGAGCGCATCAGCTTCCAGGGGCTGCCGGCCCGGATCTGCTGGGTCGGCCTGGGACAGCGCGCCCGGCTGGGCCTGGCGTTTAACGAAATGGTCCGCAGCGGCGAGCTGTCGGCACCGATCGTGATCGGCCGCGATCATCTTGACTCCGGCTCCGTTGCCAGCCCTAACCGCGAAACGGAAGCGATGCAGGACGGCTCCGACGCGGTCTCCGACTGGCCGTTGCTGAACGCGCTGCTGAATACCGCCAGTGGCGCGACCTGGGTTTCCCTGCACCATGGCGGCGGCGTAGGGATGGGCTTCTCCCAGCACTCCGGCGTCGTCATTGTATGCGACGGCAGCGATGAAGCGGCGGAGCGCATCGCCCGGGTGCTGAGCAACGACCCGGCCACCGGTGTGATGCGCCATGCGGATGCGGGTTATGACATCGCGATTGAATGCGCCAGAGAGCAAGGACTCAACTTGCCAATGATTGCGGACTAATTTCTCCGGCGAAGGGGGCAATGTATCCCCTTCGCCTCACCGGAGTGCTGCCATGAATAATAACAACACAACATACATCGAAACACGTTCTATTGAACCCATCCCTGACGGTGAACGCCACGGTAGCATTTTTAGCCAGTTCACCCTGTGGCTGGGGGCTAACCTGCAAATCACCGCCATGGTCACTGGCGCATTAACTATTGTATTCGGCGGGGATGTTTTCTGGTCGCTGGCCGGTCTTATGCTGGGGCAGATTGCCGGTGGGATTGTGATGGCATTGCATGCCGCGCAAGGGCCGCAGCTGGGGATACCACAGATGATCAGCAGCCGGGTACAGTTCGGCGTCTACGGCGCCTGCCTGCCGATTCTGCTGGTCTGCCTGATGTACCTTGGCTTTATCGCCACCGGGGCGGTGCTGTCCGGCCAGGCGATCTCAGCGGTTTTCCATACTACGGAAACCAGCGGCATTCTGCTTTTTGCTGCCGCCACGCTGGTTATCGCCTATGTCGGCTATCGTTTGATCCACCTGTTGGGTAAGCTGGCGAGCCTGGTGGGGATTATCGCGTTTATCTACCTGCTGTGGAAAATCAGTTCCTTTCCGGCTATTGGCGACCTGCTGAGTATCCGACCCTTTAGCTGGAGTACGTTTTTAACCGCCACCGGCCTTGCGGCTTCCTGGCAGATCACCTTTGGCCCCTATGTTGCCGATTATTCCCGCTATCTGCCGCGCAGCACCTCTCCCGGGAAGGTCTTTTTCGCCGTCGGGAGCGGTTCGGTGATTGGCGCGCAAATCGCCATGACCGTCGGGGTGCTGGCTGCCGCTCTCTCTCAGGGAAAACTGGTCGGTCATGAGGTGGACTATATCGTCGGCCTGGGCGGCACCGGCGCGATTGCCACGCTGTTATATCTGAGCATCGCGTTTGGTAAACTGACGATCAATACCCTGAATGCCTACGGCAGCCTGATGTGCCTGGCGACGGTGTACAGCTGCGGGAAGCAGCGAGTGCGCGTAAGCCAGTCGGTACGTCTGCTGGTGCTGGCGATGATTATTACCCTGGCGACCGCTATCGCGATTATCGGGCAACACTCTTTCCTGTCGGCTTTTAAATCCTTCCTGTTGTTCCTGTTGACTTTCTTTACACCGTGGAGCGCGATTAACCTGGTGGATTACTATTTCTTCAACCATCAGGCGATAGACATGGAGGCGCTGAACGATCCGAACGGGAAATATCGGGCGTGGAATGTGACGGGGCTCGGGGTTTATCTCGTTGGAGTGGCGGTACAGACGCCGTTTATTGATAGTGGATTCTATTCCGGCCCATTCGTGAAGATGCTGGGCGGTATCGATATCTCCTGGCTTATTGGGCTGGCGCTACCGGCGGGGCTCTACTATGTCCTGCGCAAAGCGCAGTCCGCAGCGGCGGCTGGCGCCGCCATCAGTCGTTAAAGGAGAGCGCCATGTATACCCTTTGGCACCACTGCCGGATCGCCACCATGGCCGCAGGGCATTATCAGTTGCTTGACGATGGCGCGATGCTGACCGACGGCGCAGTGCTGTTATGGGTCGGGAACCGGGCAGAATTGCCGGACTTACCCGTTGCGCAGCGGGTGGATTTGCAGGGCAGGGTGGTCACGCCGGGACTGGTGGATTGTCATAGCCACGCGGTGTTTGGCGGCGACCGGGCCCGGGAATTTGAAATGCGTCTCAACGGGGCGAGCTATGCGGAGATCGCGGCTGGCGGCGGCGGGATCGCCAGTACAGTCAACGCCACGCGACAGGCCAGCGAAAGCCAGTTGCTGGAGAGCGCGCGGCAGCGTATCCGGGAGCTGTGCCGGGACGGCGTAACGGCGCTGGAGATCAAATCCGGCTACGGCCTGGATCTGGCTAACGAACGTAAAATGCTGCGGGCGATCCGCCGTTCAGGCGACATATTGCCGCTGACCGTGCGCAGTACCTGCCTGGCGGCCCATGCGGTGCCCGTCGAGTATCAGGAGCGGGCGGATGCCTGGATTGACTATATTTGCGAACGACTGCTGCCGGAACTGCATCAGGAAGGGCTGGTGGATGCGGTGGATGCGTTCTGCGAACACCTGGCATTTTCGCCCTCGCAAGTGGAGCGGGTCTTTCAGAAGGCCCGAGAACTGGGGCTGCCAGTGAAGCTCCATGCTGAACAGCTAACGCTACAGCATGGGGCGGCGTTGGCCGCTCGCTACCATGCGCTGTCGGCGGATCATCTGGAATATTTGTGCGAAGAAGATATCGCCGCAATGGCACGCCATGGGACGGTGGCGGTGCTGCTGCCGGGCGCCTATTACTTCCTGCGTGAGAAACAGCTACCGCCGCTGGATCTGCTGCGTCAGTACCGGGTGCCGATTGCCCTCGCCAGCGATTTAAATCCCGGCACCTCGCCGGTGTTGTCCCTGCGTCTGATGATGAATATGGCCTGTACGCTATTCCGCATGACGCCGGAAGAGGCGTTGGCTGGCGTGACGCTTAACGGCGCGAAGGCGCTGGGGCTGGATACCGTTTGTGGTTCTCTGGAAGCCGGAAAAGAGGCCAGCTTCGTGGCGTGGGATATCGCTCATCCGGCGGAGCTAAGCTACTGGCTGGGAGGCTCCCTTTCGAAACAGGTGATTTATCAAGGTAAGGAGGTTTATTGTGATTAAGGCGTTTGATTTGCAGCAGGGGAACCTGCCGCTTCTGGTCAGTATGCCCCACCCGGGAACGTTATTAACCCCCGAAGTCGACCAGGGGCTCACGCCGAGGGCGAAGCGTCTGGAAGATACCGACTGGCATATTCCCTTGCTCTATCAGACCATCGCGGATATGGGAGCCAGCACGTTATGCGCCCGCTATTCCCGCTATGTGGTGGATATCAATCGCCCGGCGGATGATAAACCGCTTTACAGCACGGCGACAACCGGGCTGTTTACCGATATCTTTTTTGACGGAGAAGCCCTGTTCGTGCCGGGCGGTGCGCCTGACGCGGCGGCGAAGGACGCGATCCTAAAACAGGTCTGGCAGCCTTATCACCAGGCGCTTGCCGCTGAACTGGCACGTCTGCGTGAGAAATTTGGCTATGCGCTGTTGTGGGATGCGCACTCGATCAAATCCGTGGTGCCGCGCTTGTTTGAAGGGCGCCTGCCGGATCTGAACTTTGGTACGGCGGACGGCGCCAGCTGTTCGACGCAGCTCAGCCAGGCGCTGCTGGCAAGCTGCAATGCGTTCCCGCAGTATAGCCGGATACTCAATGGCCGCTTTAAAGGCGGATACATCACCCGTCACTATGGCGATCCCGTCAACCATATTCATGCTGTTCAGCTAGAAATGGCCCAGTGCTGCTATATGGATGAGGAGAGCTTTGCTTATCTTCCGGAGAAAGGGCAGCAGGCGCAACAACTGCTGGAGAGGTTGATTAATACTGCGTTGCAGTGGGGACGAGAGCAGTACGGCGAGCCCGGAATGTGAACGCGTATATTGAAAAGCTGAAGACAAAGGCACCCGAAAAGTCTGTAAAACAGCCGAAGGCGATAAGAAAGGTCAAATAAAGCGACGGCTTACCGCCTGCCTGGCTTCTTCTGAAGAGAGGGGGAATGCGGGCCGTTAGCGCACCCCCCTTATATCTCCGTCTTTCAGGGCGGGGATCCTGCTTCAGCATTAACGCTATGCGATCGTTGTGTCAGCGCTTTCACCTGCACGGGCCATTGCAATTGATGATATTGCTCCAGAAAAGCAGGATGACGGAATGAGTCTGCTTTCAACACAAGCATTCTCTGGTCATGAGTTTTACAAGCATCGTTGCGCTCCCTTAACCGCCCTATATGTATTCTGGCAGTCTGCGGCAAATCCTCCGCGGGCGTCCCCTCATCCAGCCCCAGCATAATATTGTAACCGGAGAATAACCCATCATCACCCAGGCGCGGACGCGGCAGGAGTTCAGTGGGTATAGTCACCCACAGTCGCACGTCGTCATCGCACCCCAGGTAAACCCGCAGCAGCGCCAGTACGTCCTTTCTCAACTGACCGCCCGGCATCCAGCCCCTGGCCTCATCCGGGTCTTCGGTGTACAGCTCCACCGCCGCACAGTAATTCACGTCGCTGATTTCATCGCCTAGTACCAGATGCTCTCCCAGCGTCCTGTGGTTATCCATCGACAGCTGCGCGCGCTCATCGACCGGCATCAGCACCGGGTAATGCGGCTTCACCGTCACCTGCGTGAAAGGCGCCTGCGAGCGGATAACGGCGGCAATGCCCTCTGCGGTGTGGGTGGGATGCAGCAGCGACGGCAGTATCGCCAGCCCGTGATAAGCCGGTTGTTCGCGCGGGCTGGCGATGCCGGTCAGCGCCATCAGATACTGTGATGTGGCGTCCGTGCCGCCCGGCTCAAAGGTCTCCGGATAGCGGTATTTACGCCAGATACGGTAAAACTGCGTCATGATGCGGTGACTGAAGATATCGAGAAACGCCATCATCGCCTCATGACCTTCCCGGCCACGGGTAATGTCGTCGATAAACGTCGTCGGCAGCGGCGAATCCACGCCATACAGCCCGAGGAAATTTGTCCTGACCGTGGGCGGCGCATCCGGCTGTTCCGGGTCAGTTTCGGTAAGCTTAAGTTCTCCCGTCGGAAAGCCCATCCCCGGATGTGGGCGAAAACGCACCGGGTCGTCTGCGGGTGAGCAGCCCGCGCCCAGCCTGGTTTCGCTCAGCCGTTCGACAAGCTGGCAGAAACGATAAAAATTAAACTCCGGCGTGCGGTCGCGTCCCTGCGCGTCCAGCCAGAATGGAGGAAGTCCGGGTTTGTTGTCGTCCGTCACATCAGCACCCTTCTGATACGCCGCTCCGGCCACAGCCATTCGGTTTTTGACTGTGTGAGCGTCACCGTCAGTTGCGTGAAGCGTACTATGCTGGCGTACTGGGTGAAAAACTGCTCCAGCAGCTCGCAGAACAGCCGGGCATCGCCCGGACCGCTGAACTGCGTTTCATCCAGTTCCACGCGGATATGCACGCCGTGCCACTGGTGCGATGCATTGTACGCCTGCCGGTAGCTGACGCCAGTGATGCCGTCAGTGCGCCGCCGGTTGTTCCTGTCCCTCGTCCAGTCGAACAGGCTCAGGGCAAAGCGCAGATTTTCCGCATTATCAATCAGAAAGCTCAGCGCACGCGGATGCAGCAGCGACATGACCTCCCACTGATAACGCGGCGTGGTCGGCGGATAACAGGGACGGGAGGGCAGGCTGCGGGTGCGCCCGCGCAGGCTCAGGTTCCCGGTGGAGTAATCCGTGTCAAACAGCGCCTGTTGGAGCGACATACGCGGAAACGCGCCATTGGTGCAGGTGAGATTCAGCAGCAGACGCACACCGGGAAGCTGTTCATGGGTTCTGCCGCCGAGCATCAGCAACGTTTCATGCATCCCGCTCACGCCGCGCCAGGTGCGGGTGTGGAAGAAACGCTCCGGCCACTCCTGCTCGTATTGCAGCATACCGCCCTTATGGCGAAAGTGGCGATAAGCCACGTAGGGGTATTCCGTTTCCTCTTCCTCATCCTTCTGGCTGACGGTGTCCACGTTGTAAATTTCGGTATGGCCGTCGGTCAGGCGGTGCGGGCGTAGGCGATAATCCAGTTGCGCCGGTTGCGTCACCAGCGGTTCCCCCGCCAGACGAAACAGGTTAATCACCGGCACGCAGTGCATCCGGATGGCGTCTTCGGGAACCGGCATCTCCGGCGGCATCAGTTCGCTTAAGGCGATATCCAGTTCAAAGTGTGAGCATTCCGGCGGCAGGGTTAACGGCACTGCACTGTGCAGGGTCATAAAGAAAAAACGTTGAGGACCGCTGAAATATTCCAGTAACGGTCGTACCTCGCCGCACAGCGCCGGGCTGTCGCTCTCCGGCCACAGGGCAGGCTGCGGAGCGTGCCAGCGTGGGGAGAAATGAATATCCGCAGGATGTTGCTCCGTCTCACCGCCGTAACGAATGCGGACACGACTGACATGCTGACTCAGCGCCAGATACAGCGCCGCCTGTAGCGGACGTTCGCCGTTCAGGTACAGCGGGATATCATTGAGGGAGATTTGCTGCTCATCCGTCTGCGGGATAACGTTAAAACGCAGGCGCAGCGCATGGCCGCCCTCCGTTCGCGTGTAGCGGCTGATGGTAGCCAGAGAAAACGGGTGAATCACCAGGTCGCTGACGGTGCGGTACGGGCAGCGGTTGCCGCGCTGGTCCTGCATGGCGCTGATCGGCAGGCTCAGCAGTTCGGTTCCGGCAGGCAGCGTCTGCTCACGCAGATGGTTTTCCGGTTGTGGTGGTGTCAACTCCACCACCGCCGTGGAGGGCAGAGTGCGGTTCACTACCGGCAGCAGATGGGAAAGCAGCGGCTCGGTCAGTTCGGGGATATCGTCATCAATCTTACGGCGTACCTGCGCCATCATAAAGGCGAATCCCTGAAACAACTGTTCCACCGACTCATCAGTTTTAAGTGACACTGAGTCTATGCCGAGCTGTCTGGCGACGTCCGGAAACTTCTGCGCAAATTCTTTAGCCGCCTCTTTCAGATAACGTATTTCACTGTCGTAATAGCGCAAAAAATCGTGGTCCATTATCAGTCCCCTTCTTTACGCAGCACAAGGTGGCGGTCATTCAGTTCCACCACGGTTGGTTCGCTGACATTCAGGGCATCACGCGGAATGATGAGCTTCCAGTTGTTACGCACCGTATCGGGCCAGAAAAAAAATGCCGTCAATGCAACAAACTGCGTGTCGTCAGCGAGTGGCATATCCAGATGTGTTTGCTGCCCTGGCGTAAGGCGTATTGCCTGGTATGGCGCGCTCAGGTCTTTGCTCAGCACCTCAGGCCCCTGTTTGAGCAGGCTGCGGTAATCGGCCAGGTTAAACGTTGTGGCGTTACGCAGTGGCCAGATCCGCACCTCCACCGGCGACGACATCCCGTCTTCATCGGTGTTCAGCGCGTTACGGGCGGCCAGTGTCAGATGCAGGGTATCCACCTTCCGGTAAAAAATGGCGTCTGTCACCGCCGTTGCCCCTTGTCCGGCGCGCTGTGCCAGACCACAGCCTGCCAGGGAGAGGACTGTCAGTAAAGCGCCGCAGATACGCCAGCTAGCGGACATCATCATTACCCCCGTCATCCTGAATAAACACCTGCTCAGGCAATTTAAAACGGCGCAGTTTCAGCAAATCCAGCGGCCCGTTGTAGCGCTGGGCGCGCAGGTTCAGCGACAGGCCGACGCCGTCCTCAGCAGGCCAGCTTAAGCGCCAGCGGCCGCTGTCAGTCTTCTCGCGCTGCGCTTTCTCCAGCAGACGCAACAGCGCCCAGGGGCCGTCGGCCTGAAAAGCAGTACGCACCGGTCCGATGTTCTCCCCCTGATTGCGGGAATAACTAAGCACGGCCTGTGGCTGCGCGCTCTGTTTATCCGGCCAGGTGAATGTCTGCCATTCCGCCTGCTGGTTAAAATACTTCATCATCGCGCTGTCTATCTGCAAATCCGTCTCCACCACATTGCGCATCGGGTACATCTGAATATCAAATTCCGTATGCAGTTCGCCCTGCATAAAAAACGCCTGCCCCAGTTGTGTCAGCAGATTAACCGCATCCAGAAACGCCGGACTGAATTTCATCCCCTGGCTGTTCAGTGCGGAAGGCACCCAGACATCGCCCTGTTTATCCAGCAGGCCGCCCAGTTGCTGACGAAGAAACTGCTCCGTCACGCCTTGCTGCGGTGCTATAAAATGAGCCAGCAGCGCCGGGGAGGCATCATTTTCGGAAGAGGCAAAGGGGTAGCGCCCGGAGAATGCATCCTGCCAGGGCTGAACAATCTGTGTGCGCCAGGCTTCATTCATCGCCTGCTGCGCCGGGGCCAGTACCGACTGCCATGCCTGCGCAAGCGGCTGTACAAACGCTGCATCAGCGAAGCCGCTCCAGTCCTGGCCGAGACTGGCCGCCAGCAGCTCACCCTGGCTGCGCGCCACCGCCAGCGGGTTGTCGCGCCGGGAAAAGGCGTCCTGTGCCAGTGCCAGCGTCATGGCCTGCGGATCCGGTGAGGTACTGACCTGCCGGAGCGAAAGACGCGCCTGCGTCACCTGAATCAGATAATCCTGTAATGTCAGCCCGCTGACGGGCGTTGCGCTGTTTTTCGTCTGACCAGGTTGATTCTCGTCAGGGGGTAAAACCGCCAGCAGCGGCGCAAAAGTTTGCGTCACCACGGAGGCCGGATCGGCAGTTTTTGCCGTGCGCGCATCCGTACTTTCCTGACCGGAAACCCGTTGTTTTACCGATTCCAGCAGCGAAGTGCCCATCGTCGTCTCTTCCTGCCCGATACCTGCCTGCCAGCGCAGGGTTTTACCGAGCGCGACCAGCGGGGAGCGTTGTACGTCCCCCAGCAGGGTAAGCTGGTCAATGGCCGAAGAGAGCGAGTCTGCCTGACGCCAGCGCAGACTGTTGAGGAATTCCAGCCAGGCGTTGCTGTAGTCGGTAAAGTAACGTTCCGCCAGACGGGTACGCAGTGCCTCTTCACTTAACACCGGGGAGGTTCGTCCGGTATCATCCAGCACCCAGTCGGTGTGGATTTGCCGTCCGGCTGATGGCCTCCCTGACATTCTGCCGCCAGGCTTCGCGGGTAAACATACCGGGAAGTGACGCATTGCTGTAGAACAGGTCGCCGCTGCCAGCGTCCCCCAGCAGGTCGTTGAGGGTGATATCGGCATGACGCTGCGCAACCTGTTGCAGAACCTGCTGATAAAGCGTGTTCTCACTGTTCTGTATCCCTTTCTGACTGCGCAGCAGGGTACGAACATTCGCAATCATGGTGCTGTATGCCGGGAGTCGCCAGGCCGGGTGCGCAGGCAGTTCGCGCGCGTAAAAATCCAGCATATCGGACGAGAGCATCATCCATTCACCGGGCGTTATACCGCGGGCCGGGTTCTGCCATAACGGCAACAACACCTTTTTCAGAAATTCCGGCTCTGCCCGTTCCGGTTGCGTCAGCATCAGATACGCCTTCAACTGGCGATAAGTTTCTGCTGTCAGCGTGCGGCGCTGCGTCGAGCCGGGCGGCAGCGCCATATACTGGCGTAAATGGCTGCGAAGCTGTTCCGCCAGTGGTGCAACCAGCAGCGTCTGGTTTTGCTGTTGCCAGACCGGCCACATGGCCGCCAGCAGCGCATCATTCTGGTTCAGACCGAAGCGATACCACCAGGGAGCACCTTCGCGACTGCGGTATAACAGGGTATCCATGCGTGCCTGACGCTCCTGTTGCTGACGCACCTGCTCCGCGACCGGTCGCGCTTTTTTCTCCGGCAACAGCAACGCCATATCTGCCTGAACCAGACGGTAATTAAACAGTGCCGAGAGCAGCATTCCCGCTCCCCATAGTCCCAGAAATGCAACGGTGCCACGCACCAGCCAGTCGCCTGCAATCAGGTGGTCGCGTTCTCCCCTGGCGTGACGTATCTGCGCCACAGGCTCTGACCAGGCCGCAGACAGTGAACAGGCGTGCTGGCCCATATGCTGACCCGGCAGGGCGGGGGGCATGAAAAACAATCCGCAGAGTGGGGTTTCGCTCCCGCGCCGGACGAACGGTTGCAGGGCCGTGGTAATTCTGCTGCCGGTGGCGTGCTGGATATCGTGCGACACCTGCAACAGCCAGTTCCAGCGCGGCTGAAGGGACAGTTGCGCCATTCCCTGTCCGGTCAGTTGCGGGAGCAGGGTATGCAGTTGCGTCTGAATATTGGTTTCCTGCGCAGGGGACAAGGCAATACCCACACTCTGGCGCGGTCGGTCGTACTGGTCATGCACGCTGTCGCGCACGCAGAGGGTGTACAGCGGGGGCCGCCAGCTCAGCGTGCGGGCAATATCCCGTAACTGCTGCCAGAGCGTGCGCATGACTCCGTCGTTAAACTCGTCCGGGCTGCTGTTTTCCAGCCCCGGCAGACGCGCCATACCCGAAGGCGGCGTAATGTCCGTCACCCACAGCACCGCGTTCAGCACCCGCCGCCCGCGCAGACGGCGGAACAGGGCGATGTCTTCCTGAGCAATGTTTCCCGGCTCGCCGCACCACAGCAGAGTGGCGGACAGGCTGCGCTGCCAGCGTTCACTGGTCAGACCCGGCAGCAGGGCTTCCACGGTCTGCGCCTGCCCGGTGACCAGCAGCCAGGGCTGACGGTGACGCCGGTGTTCATTGTGCAGACGCCAGAATACCCGTTCGCTTTCTTCCTGTTTTTTATCCGCTGGCCGGGAGAAAGAGAGTAGCTGAAAGGCAAAACCCAGTCGCGCCAGCAGAAAATAGCCCAGCAGAATGCCCGCCTGGGCAATCCGCAGGGTGGATTCATCCACAAACCATGCCTGTGCCTGCGTCTGGCACAGCGCCATCAACAGTATCGCCAGCAGCAATAACATCAGATGAAGCGCTTTACTCATGGCGTATCCCGCCCTGCAACTGCCACTCATCATTCAGCCTGCGTTGCCAAAGAATCAGGGCCAGCGGCACCGCTGCCAGCATTAACAATGCATACAGTACGCCGCCGCCCGCCAGCCACGGCCACAGCGTCTGCTGCACCGTTGAGTCCATCAGCAGAAAGAACAGCAGCAGTACGCAGCAGACGCCCGCCGTCCAGGCCAGCGGGTAGCGTGATATGCTATCCTCCGGCCACTGGGTCGCGGGCGCGGGATGGACGTTTAACTGTACGCAGGCAGTTTGCTCTGGTAACGGTGCCACCACCATCTGGCCGCGCTGCCCGGTGTCGGTGGCCTGTGCCGCCAGTCCCAGCGCCAGCCAGAAGCTGTTTTTATCCGGCTCCCCGATATGGCGGGCAAGCAGGTGCTGTCCGTCAGACGGCAGTGTCTCCCCCTGCGCATCCAGTACGGCAAGCACGGTATTACGCGCGCGGGTATCCAGCCCGGCATCCCACAGGTGGCGGCGCTGCCCCTTTACCATCTGCTCCACCGCCAGCAGGTCCGTCAGAGCCTCTTCCGGTTCAGTGGCGGGTGCAAACAGCGGGCGAAATACCGATACCGGACGAAAACCCGTGTTTTCAGGTAAACGCTGGCGAGCCGCCGTGAACAACAGCGCCACGCTGAATTCACTGCCTGCCGCATCTGCGCTGAGCAACTGTGTGCAGAGCAGCAGCCGTGGCGTATCGGACGCTTCATCGCACCACTGATACAGCAGGCGGGCATCAGGCGGCTCCGCCTGCCAGTGAATACGGTTGTCCGGCAACTGGCGGCTCAGCAACGCAAGCCAGCACTGTGCCAGCGCCTGTCGGCTTTCGTCTTCCACGCTGCCGGTATACAGCCAGATATCCACCACCGGCTGCGGACGCAGAACCGCCAGTAGTGGTGTGAGCGTTTGTCTCAGAATGTCCCGTAACGGCGACATGCCCAGCTCACTTTGCGGCGGACGGGGCAGTAATACCGCCTTCGCTGGTGCCTGGGGCACGACGCCTTCCAGCCCCAGTACACGCAGTGCAAGGTCGGGTTCCGGTGTCAGGACATGCCATGCAGCCAGCGTCAGCGACTGGCGTCCCCACTGTCGCCACTGTGCCTGCTTACTGTCGATAAACAGATGCCGCCAGCGGATTTCCCGCCGCTGATGCAGGGCATGGCTTAGCAGAAACAGCTCCAGCGCCACGGAGGTCAGCAGGGGAATAAGCAGCAGCCAGAACCAGAAACGGCGGTCGGCGAAACCCCGCGCCACCGGCCAGGTGAAAAACAGCACCACAGCCGCCGCCAGTACACACGCCAGCGGCAGTAACAACCATACCCACCAGGCAGGGAAACCCGGTAGCGATTTACGCTCCATTTGCGGTAAACGCCAGTCCATCAGCAGTCCGCTCCGGCATTGGGCAACGATGTTCTCAGCACGCATCCGCACTGTGCCGTGCAGCCGTCAACAATCACCGCCCGGTCATTCATCGTCCAGGTTGGGTGACCTTGGGTTACCGGCACGGTGCCGTGCTGCGGGCAACTCACGGTATCGCCCGCCAGCATCACCTGTTTGCCATCGAATATGGCCCCGGATGCGGTGATGACGTTGCCGCCGTGAGAATGGCTGTCGCCGAGTCGAATTACGCCGCGCATTAATTGCCTCCCTGATGATAGCGGTCAACAGCAGCCTGAGGAATAGTCTCAGATATTTTATCCACGCCGAAAACGTTCGACTGAAAACCGGCCATATACATGATGACAAACGGTGTTCCTGGCTTTTTCCCGGTCTGGTAATTTTGTGACTCAGAAGTGACCTGATAGGTTTTATTTTTATCAGAAGGCATCAATAACCCCAGCCCTTTAATAATAGCCGTGCATTCGGTATATCCCTGTTCTTTAAGCTCTTTGGCTTCTGGCCTGATGACCGATAAAAATTGCGGTTGATGGTCTTCTGATTCAATCATTGCCAGATAACTGCCATCGCTTTGCTTCTGAATATACAGGTCTGCACGCTGCTCGACTTTATAGCTCCCCTGAAGTTCCGGGCAGGCATAAACAAAAACAGGCACCATTAACAACAGTGAACCCAGTATGTTTTTTGACAGTAACATCATAATTCATCCCTTCTGTTTGTTATTGTCTGCGACATCAGGAAAAGAAGTATCGAGTTCTTCATTATTTATTTTCCCTGTTCCGATGCAGTCAGCCCTAAATCCGGGTCGCAGCGCATATGGTCCCAGCCGGTGTAATTTTTAACCTCCGGGACTTTATTGGGGATGCCCTGCCAGTTGGGTTTATGAGCAAAAATACTCCAGTGGTCTGGGCCAGCAACTGCATTCCAGGAAGTATATTCCCATCCCCAGTCCATCCCTGAGCTTCCGGGCATTAAACGATCATGTTCCAGTTCTCCCCGCGAATTACGCCATGAATAAAGAATACCCTCGCCACCTGGTTGAAGACGTGGATCGTCAAAAGGTTTTGAACTGATATACAAATCACCCTGTCTGGTCAGCAGGAAACTCTGGTCGTTGACCACTGTGAAGGATTCAACATCATCTTTATCTGGTCTCCAGTTACCATATCGTTTTGCTCCTCCTACCGGAGAGAATCGCGCCTGTCCCCAGGTCTGACCATAATCGCGGGAAATTAAAAAACCCGATAAATCGTCCCAGGGAACGGCAATATACTTCTCCGATGGGTGAACATATTTAAAGAATGAAATCCTGAAAACAGGAGTATCACGCGCCACCACTTCGGCGCGGATCTGCCTCTGCGTGTCGTTGTACCAGAGCGCGCCTTCACAGTTGAAACCCACCAGCTCCAGATAACGGTGATCGTCAAAACGGTAAACCACCTGAGTGGGCGGCTTTTGTGACTGGCGATTGCCAGCATGGCAGGCTGTCAACAAAACCGTGCTAAACGCCAAAACAGTAAAGTGGGCAGCAGGCAACGGAATGGCACCCTTTATTTTCATCACCTATTTTCCCCCCCGTTCCGATGCTGGCAACCCTAAATCCGGATCGCAGCGCATATGGTCCCAGCCGGTGTAATTTTTAACTTCCGGGACTTTATTGGGGATGCCCTGCCAGTTGGGTTTGTGAGCAAAAATACTCCAGTGGTCTGGGCCAGCAACTGCGTTCCACGAAATGTATTCTCTTCCCCAGTCAAGTCCTGAGCTTCCGGGCATTAAACGATCCTGTTCCAGTTCTCCCCGCGAATTATGATATGAGTAAGGAATACCTTCCCCCCCCTTTTGAAGACGCGGATCGTCAAAGGGTTTTGAGCTCATATAAATATCGCCGGATTTAGTTTGTATAAATCCCTGATCGTTTACTACTGTGAAAGACAGAATATCATCACTTTCAGGACCCGAGGCTCCATATTGCTTTGCGCCTCCACCTGGCATAAAGTGGGCATCGTGCCATGTTTTCCCATAATCTTTAGAAACCATTACACCTGATACATCGTAATAGGTGATCGCAATGTACTTTTCGGAAGGATGGACGTATTTTTTGGTAAAGAGACGGTAAAACTGAGACGTCACTTCGGTATGGATATTACGCTGTGTATCCGTATACCAGAGCGCCCCTTCACAGTTGAAGCCCACCAATTCCAGATAACGGTGATCGTCAAAACGATATACCACCTGAGTGGGAGGTGTCTGTCTGGCCGTACCCGCACTACAGGCGGTCAATGCACCGGTTCCGACAACAAGTACGTGTATAAGTATCTTTTTCATTGGGTTTCCTCTCCTCAAACCTGTGGCTTCGGCATATCCCACTGTAAAACCTCCACCATCTCGTTTTCGGTATCACGTTTACTGCCCGGTTTAACGCGTTGACGAGGGCCATAGTCATTCACCACGCCAGACTCCCCCGTGGGCATTGGCTTTTCGCCTGTTTCAGGTTTGTTCATTAATTTTTTGAATTCATCTGGCAATATTCCCTCTTGATAGTATTTCTTGATTTTAGGCTCTGGATTCCCCGGTCTGCGCCAGTCCGCCTGTAACAGCAAACTGTCCCAGAACGCCTTATTCTCAAACGCTTCATTACGACCAATGGCCAGGTCATAGGGTACGGCTTTCACCGGCACATCCGGGTTACACACAATTGACGAGTGTTGACTGTAGGTGGTCTTGTTGGCAGCGACTTTCTCCAGCTCTTCCTTCGTCATATAGCGCCGTACTTTCAGCCGCTGTGACGGGCCGTATCCACCCTCCACCCTGCCGCTGACAGCTTCCATCTGATGAAGCGTGCTCAATTCTGCCAGTTGCGCCGTACCCAGCGACTGGCCGTCGCGCAGATAGCGGAACGTCGCCGTATCCGGCACCTCCAGCACCTCCTGCGGAAAATCCTCGGCTTTTCTTGCTGCCTTAGCGATTGCCGGGTCATTGCCAGTGAGCGACATTTCGTAACCGTCTTTTTGCCCCTGAAGCTCAAAGACGAAGGGGGCGGGCAGTACCGCGCCGTTGATGGTGACATCCTGGTAAGTGTATTTCACATCTTGCTTGGGGATTTCCGGGTCATTTGCTTTCGCCTGCGGCATGACAAACGAATAACCGGTTTTATCTCCTACCATCACATCCTTGCAGAACACCCGCTGGCGTAAATTCTCCCCCATCTGCGCGCTGATTTTGTCCGGAATGCCGCGCCAGCCCATGCCCTGCACCGGCAGCATCGACACAACCTGGTCGTTCGGGCAGAAATAGTTGTACACCAGGCCAAAGTTGTTGCGGTTGTATGCTTCAGCACTCCATTTGTCCCGTCCGCTGCGCGACAGGCAAAGCTGGTCGTACAGTTTTTCAGTATCCCCCGCATTATGGGACTGACCGCCGTTATACTGAGGGTTATCCGCCATTACTTTGCAGAAGTGTGCCAGCGTCTGCTGACGTGCCTTATCCGTCTGCTGGTTGCCCGGCTGGGCGTTCTCCAGCCAGCGGTTTTCCAGCGAATAAGGGGAGTTATTGAGGATTACACAATCTGCGGGGTTAAAACCTTCCGCCTTCACCCACAGGTTCGCCAGCATGGTGACAATGGTGCCCTGACTGTGGGCGACAATATTGATGGTGTCTTTTTTAGTTGATTCATTCTGCCGGATAGCCAGAATCAAATCCGCCAGCCGCCGCGCGGCGAATGCCTGGTAAATGCGGTGCGGGTTGGCATAAATCGGGTGGCTCCAGTCGCCGTCATTCATCTTCGAGCGGGACAGCGCCCCGACAATCTCCAGCGCTGCACCGTTAGCGCCCGGCCCGAACATATCGGGGATGTTGGTGGTGGCGTTGGCGAAAGTGCCGCCCCCTTTGGCGAACGCCGGATCGAGCCAGTTGTTCAGGTTATCGACATTTTCACCGTTATGGGCATGAAGGACTTTTTTATCATCCTGTTGATACGTATCGTAAGCCAGGTCTGTCTTATCCCGCTTTTCCCGCAGTTCATCGCGATAGCGCTTCTGGTCGGCTTCCCAGGTGGCTTTATCCACGGGTTTGTATCCCCAGTAGAACGGGATCGTTGGTGAACGGTTCACCACCCCGATACAGGTCTGTTTTTCCTGTGGACAGGTGGTGGCGGAGATATTGCCGTCCGGGTCGCTTATCATGAATTCATGTGCTTTCCAGTCGTGGGGATGTAAATCATCCCGGCCCAGCCGTTCGTTCAGCCCCTGACAGATACCTTCGTCCTGGTTCTGATAGGCCTCTCCCACATCATTGACGCCGTGAACCAGAATCACGATACAGGGTAAGGGAGACTCCACTTCACAATCCTGCACCAGCATTTTTCCTGAATCTACCGGACGGCAGATGTCCCCCACCGATAAAAACTTCGGGTTACGAATATCACTCATGATGCTTCTCCCTTAAGGAGTTCAACGGTGGCTTTTTCCAGTTCGTTCATTGTCAGTAGTGAAGATTCGCCACTCTCGTCTGTAATGCCTTCCTGCACGGAACCATCCTGACGGTGAATACGGAATTTCTGGTTTTTCAGAATATGTGAAGGATCGCCCTTGCGGTGCAATCGGTATTTCAGGCCAAACGTCCCTTCGTTAAATGACGGCATCGCCTGGCTGATGCTCTCTCCGCCCTGGTAAATCAGGTTTGGCGTTTTTTGTACAATACGCGTGGGGCCAAGCTGTTCAAGCACGCCGTCTTTAATGCGAATGCCTGCACCGCCGCACATCAGCAGCAGCTCCTGTTTAGCATTCAGCACAATGCGCCCGTTGGTGCTGGTCAGTTGCATATCTGCAAACGAGGTCAGTTCCATCTGGTCTTTCTGCGCCTGGATCTGAATTTTCCCGGCGGCGGCTATCAGTTTGATGCCCATTTTGTGAACGAATACGGAGAATATCTGCCCGACGGCGACGGAAAACTGGCGGAAGACGCTGAAGCTGGCGTCCTGTCCGGCGGTGGCGAGCAGGTTTTTGCCAGCGGAATGTTGCAGGGACTCCGGCGTGGTCTGAGCAATTCCGGCTTCGCCATGTACCACGATGCCGGGCTGTTGCAGTGAGGTCAGGGCAGCGGAAAGCTGCTGTTGCGTGGCGGTACTGACCGGAGAGGACTGGGCGATATTCGCCGTCTGCTCCAGCGTTTTCGCCAGCGCCAGTGCTTTCTCCAGTTGCGCGATGGTCGCTGCCATATCCAGTTGTTTGCCCTGCGCCTTTGGCTGGGCTTCGCTGGTGAGCAGAACGCCTTTTGCGGCGCGTATCGCCGCCCAGCCCCCGGTGCGCAGTTCCGCGCCTTCGCCGCGCAGTTTACGGTTCTGATCCACCAGGTTGCCGAGGTTAAGCTGGCTGCGGTCATTATTGGGTGTGGACAGCTTGATATGCTCTTTGCCGCGTGTGTCATCCATCCGCATTTTGTTGCCGGAAGGCGTTCTTAACACATTGCGTTTGTGGTTCTGCTGCGCGACATGGTCCGGGTGGGTGGAATCATGCATTACATGGGCGATATACGGGCGATCGCCGTCGCTGTTTTCAAACGCTATCAGTACTCCCGTACCGTCCAGCAGCGGCCAATGGAAGCCGTAAGTATCTCCGGCATAAGGTTTCGCCAGCCGCACCCAGCAGCTTTCAAAGCCTTTCTTCCACTCTTTCAGGTCGAGATCAAAACGGATGCGGTAACGGCCCTGATTGTCGATATACGAGTAGGTGTCGTTTTCCTCTTCGCTCGACACGCGGGCTGGCAGCGTGCCGGACATCGGCGGCCACGGCAGCAGCGGCGGGCGGTATGTAAAGCGGTTGTTCCAGGGAACGGCGGTGAAGGTGACAAAATACGCTGTGTCGCGCGCCACGTTTTCGCAGCGGGTGGAGACAATCAGCAGCCCGTCCGGCGCATCGGCGAAGGTTTTACCGGTGACGGTGATTCGCATCCCTGGTCGCAGGGCCATGCAGTTACATTTCCCTTCGAAGGTAATCAGTTCGCTGAGGTGGCGCTCCTGACGACGCTTCGCGTACCAGATGCCCTGGCCGGGCTGCTCCTCATATTCTTTTCCGGCGTCGGGATAATGTTCCGCCCAGCGGTAGTCGGTGGCCCACAGAGCTCGAAAATCCTCATGGGTTTTCACTTCCGACTTCATGTCGCTCTGCGCCTGAAGATAGTTATCGTCGTTAGTCTGCACCCGTTTCGGCACCGCCTGGCGGTTAACGGTGATATCCCATACCGATTCCAGCCCGCCATCGAACAAACCTGAAGGATGACGGAAGGGGATTGCCGGACCTTTTATCCAGCCGCCGGAATGGTCGGTAAGGACAATGACGTCTTCGTCATTCTCTTCGTCGTACTGACGGTAAAACGACACACCGCTATCGGCCAGACGGCGTGAAACGTGGTCGTAGTCGGATTCCCCATACTGCAACATAAAATCGCGTGGCGGGTAGCGATCGGTGAGCTTAAAGACGAAGCTTAGTTTGTCTATCAGGTAGTCACCGAAGGTGTGTTCCGTCAGGCTGATGATGCTGTCATTGAGGAACACCGCGTTGTTGTGCCCCTGCGCCATGCGCGCCATTTTGTGTTCGAGCACCGCGACATAGCGGGTTTCATCGGCGGAGGTGCTGCACTGACGAAACTGCGTAATAATACCGGGGAGAATTCGGGGTTTAAGTTTTTCGTAAGGCTTGCCGTCGGGGTACATCAGTAACTGTGCGCTGTAGTTAATCAGCAGATTTGCGGGGATGTCGGGCGTGGCGCTGGTGAATACGATTTCGTAGCGGGGTATCTGACTGATGGCCTCACAGCCGCCGAATTTCAACACCGATATCTGAATATCCGGCCTTGCCTGGTTCAGCTTTTTCAGCAGTAACTGATAATGGTTGTAAGTGCCGTACTTACCGCCCGCAATAATGTAGTCCTGGATCGCCATTGATTATCCCTGCCACCTTGTTCTCGAAAGAATAAAAGCTGAAGCGCAATAACAGGAGGAATATTACATCTCATCATATCCCTGACCATCCGATGGAATGTAGTTAATCGTTAATGTTTGATCAGGATCAGGATGCATGTTGTTTATGATAAATATCAGGATGTAATTAGCTGAATGCATTTATTTATCTGATAATAGGCGGATGCATGTTTCCTTTGCAAATTCAGAAAACAAATAAAATAAGCGATTTTATTTATTTCATTAATACATCGTTACTGCGTAACCATATATTAAAAGATCGCGTTAAAATACTTTTCCCCTTTTAAATATTTATTCCTGTGCGCTCCCGCTCATCCTCACCGAGGAGCAGTTTTTCCAGCATTTCACGCTATGTTACATCCAGAATCGAACCGGATTGACCACCAAACGTATGCGATGTCAAGAAATAACTTGAGTGATTAATGAACAGGAATGATTTGTAACTGTTTGATTTTATTGAACTTAAAGGAGTAGTGCAATGTCATGAAGAGATGAAATGGTGCCGATAATAGGAGTCGAACCTACGACCTTCGCATTACCGAAACTCGCGTAACCACATGAGTTTGTGAGGTTAGATTGTAGGACGCATTTGTAGTAGGTGCTACATGATGAAGTAGTCTTACTCCAAAGACCTTAAACTCTTTTACAGTTCTCTCCTGATGACATTTAGATTTTACTTTACGCGAGAACAGAACTCTTCCCAGCGAGCGACCAAAGCAATTTTATCAAGTGACAGCACTGTTTGAATTACGTGTCCTTCAAAATCGAGGTAGCTATCAATTGCTCGCTTACTAAAATGAATCGTGAGGGTTTCCGGGTTGACTGCCATATCACCGCGATCAAAAACAGCATGAAGGTCTTTTCGAAGAGCAATCCCATTAGCTACCTTCATCGCACCACCATTACTATGCGGGTGTATATGCGCAGCATCCAAGGCGGCGCGATACTCAACACCAGTTACAGCACACACATTCAAGGAATTCAGCAATACTGCATTACGGAAGCGAGCCTGACCGAAGCGACTATATGTGTTATAGGTCTTACTCATTGAGCTATTCACCATATCCCATATCTGATCGGGATGTAGCTCGAAATCAGCTTGATCAACCTGACTCGGTTTTAAGTGAAGGTGGCTTCCTGCTGACCCTCTAACCTCGTTGTAAGTCGAGTAAAGCTCTCCTCTCGTCATTGCTTCGATTCGTGCGGGCTGATAGCCCTCTTTAATCAAGCGACGATAAGCACTTCGGTAGTCTTGTTGGGACTTTTCAGAAAGTAAAACACCGCCTTTTCCATCAAATGAAATTAACCAGAAATCTTCTTGGTTACTGACCTTATTCTTACATGCCTTCAAGTGCCAGCCACCATCTCTCGCCCAATCAGCTCGCTGATTACTATGATTGGTCGTGTCATACCCTAAGCTATTGAGCCAGCTATAAAATGAAGTAAAACCCAAATTCTGAACTTCTGAAGAAGGAATACGCACAACTTGTAGTGTGTGGCGCGGTTTTAAGAGTGGAGCGGATTCGTTCAATGATTTTTCCTAAGGTTAAATACTGCCGTTACTCACTCAAACCGGAAATGCAACTGCGTTCAAATTCCGAAAGGACAAATGAATATCAGTCACTTTCAAGGCAAACCCATCAAGCTTATGTTATATATGATTTTTATTGCACTTACTTTGACTTAGCTTTGAAAAAAAACGCCACCGTAACGCCTACGTAATGCACCTGAATTTTGGTGTTTCATTCACTCTTATAGAAACAAAAGGCTGGTGAAACGGTAGAATATTAGCATTTAATGAATACTGTTCATCCATACAGCATAAAAATTCATAAACTTACATTTGAACTACTTTCTCAGTTTGTCCCACCGCACTGCCGAAACAATGCCCCAGTTGCCACTGGCATTGGGCCTACGCCATTTTGCCGTCTCCATACTACGGAGATACTCAAGCGCTTCGGAAAAGGTGCCAAAACGCTTCTGAGCCGCTTTATCACCTACACCAAACGAACCATCACGGGTGCTCGCCAAACCGGGGTGAAAACAGGAACCATCGGCCGCGTATGGAACCAACAGTTCCGGGTCGTTATCTTCAGTTGAGCCAGACGCTAATAACTGCCACGGCTCAACGCTCAGAGCGGTAGCCAGCACCTCAATCGCATCCAGAGACGCATTAGAGCCACCACGTTCAATTCTGCTCATATAGCTACGTGCAAACCCACACCGATCAGCAAAGGCTTCCTGGCTCAATCCGGTGGCTATGCGGAGTTCTTTTACCCGCTCGCCAAACTGTATTCTCAAGGTCTTTTTCATGCACTGAATGTGCAGTTTTGACCACTGCAAGGCCACGCTCTATATGAGACATTTTGAATCTAAAAGTTCTATTTGTGAGCACAATCTCCCTCGCAAGAAGCCTGTATCACTACACCAAACAGATTCAAAATGAACACCAATGGTGACAAATAAAATCAAAACCGTATGATGGTCATCACTGGTTAAGTGTCTCCAGCACTCACTACAAGCTGTGATGTTGTTTGGCAAATGAGGGAATCATGACGGAATCAGGCTTTATATTACCGATGGCAGCGGGAGCCGTGCTTAGCTGGGCCAGTTACAGCATAGTTGCTCACGTTTCAATAAAACGGCAGATCAGCAGCCTACGAGCAATATCATGGGGCATTTTGGGAACTCTCGCTTTGGTGCTGGGAGTGTGTGCGTTTTCTGCTGTGAGTGCAGAACACACAACAGAAAAGCAAGGCGCTGCTTGCTCAGATAACACACCGGAATGCTATGCAAAAGCGCACCACAACCCCGTCAGACAGTGCAAGCAGGTAATGGACAATAAAGCGACGTTTCGCCATGTGTGGCAGGAAACTGAAGCTCAACCGGTTTTCGGAACTTACTTATGGCACGACGAGAAAAAGAAAACGATTCAAGCATTTGGACAACAGGCTAAGGCCATTAACAGTCTTGGGATACAAACACCGCTTCAGTATTTTTGTGTTTTCAACGCCAATACCGGGGAAGTAATCGCAGCTTCATTTGAATGAATTAAGCAACCTGCTCATAATATTTCGAACCACTTTTCCGGAAAAACAATATCATTTAAGGGGTTGATAGTCTCTATTGATGCCGAAGGCCAAAGACATTTGGCCTCATCAACTTTCGGATAGGGATCTATCAAAATTACCTTTTTCAAATTTGAGCCACTTTCCCTCAATAGATTCAGCAAAGCATTATCATACGCATTAAAAGAAAAGCCAAAAACAATTAAGATTTTGCTATTGACTAAGGCATTCCTAGCAAATGTCCAAACATCTAGTAATTCAAGCGGAGGTTCTTTTTCAGGAGCAGGGGGAACAATTAAAGCTTTCCCTGTCCTGCCAGGTTTGCCGCTGGTGTATTTATTATATTTGTCCCACGATAAAGAGCCATGTAATTTAGCCAGTAGGATCTCACCAGTAACTCTCACATCTGCATTTTGCCAAGGAAATTGTGGATTTCTTCCTCTTCCCACTAAAATTTCATTTTTTATACCATAATTAAACCCAGAGCAACCTAGGGTATACTCGACAATATTATCATAATTACAAGTAATGATATTTTTTAAACCAGCCCCCTCTAGCTCATTAAATAAATTACGTAAATAAACTATCCTTTCATTTTGTTTCACAATTTTTTCATCGAACATAGCAGCAGAATATCCACCACGAATCCTAGTAATGAATGGTTCAGTTAACCTTCTATTAACATACCAAACAACTCTGCTCCTACGGTGAGAGGATTTATTAATACACCAATAAACAAAATTTTCGTATGTTGCTTCCGGATTTTTTTGTATCCAGACAGACCAATCCTCCTTAATTAGATCGAGCTTTTTCTCTTCTGAGGCAGTAAGGTAAGAAATATTAAAATCAAAAAGCTGACTTACCAGTGGCAAATCGAAAGCCCATTTAGAAAAACCGGCCCCCAAAAATATAGAAATCATGTTACAACAACCTTTTATTACTAATCATGTCCCATAAATCTTGACGTTCATATTCTGATAAAGATTCAATCAATTGAATAGCAACAGCATTCACATCATTACTCAAATTATTGTTGAAGATAATACTTTCCAACCTTAAACATATATCTGGAATGTATCTCATTATATTACATATATGCTCCGCCACATGCTCACAACAATCATCCAATGCAACCTTCACTGAAAATATCATTTTGATTAACTGGACATCATTAAGCAAAGACAATCTTTTTATTATATATTTGTAGCGAAAATCACTTTTTTCCTTCGGGAAATATAAACTTAATCTATAACCAGCATCAGCAACAATTCTGTCATCATAAAGAAGGGAAAGAAAAGTATCTAATAGTTCATCCCATGCAGTATGAGATGAGATGGTGCTTAAATTTTGAAATGAATCTTTCTCTTTCTTTTGATTCGATTGAGGCATGGTTAAGTAAGAAAACTTAATAAAATCTTTCTTAATCCTTGTTAATTCAGCGCTATCAATAAGGTTTTGCAAGCTGTCAGAGTCTAATAAGTGTTCTTGAACAGAAAGATTAATTACCCATGGCCCTTTATTGGTAAGCCTGTCCTTAGCTATATCGCTCAAATTAACCCAAACACCTTTTTCATCCTCAGGATCATAGACGACACCTATTATAGGTAAAGTGCATCTAGACCAATATTCAAAATGAGCTTTATCACTTTTGAAAGAATAACGACCTAAACTAGTTTTAAAGCTTTTCCCTGTTTTTATTTGAACTCCTATCATTGCTCCTGTAGCAATATTTCCCACTTGAGGCTCAATAAACGCATCTATACCAACATCAAAAATCCTAACTGGACGGTAAATTACTTCTTGTTTGCTACATAGATATTGTAAAAAAGCTGAACCTAGCTCGCCAATGTGGGATTCAGAAGTTACTCTTGTCATAAAAACCACCTAGCAACATTTAATTTTTTAATAATTACCTCTACAAACCTCACATTCACTTTGGTCTCTTTTCTCATTAGTCGTTCTATATGAAGCTCCATAATGATAAAAGTTCTTGGCCTGACCACATTTTGGACATAGCTTAAGAAATTCTCCATTTAGAATCCCACATAGATTGGTTACCCTCAGTCCTCTACCTTCATTTTCGTTTGAAGAGTCATAACCATTCACCTTTGTTGGCATCCCAGACAAATCAAAAAAACTATAATCACCAGTTAGATAAAAATCTGTTAATTGAGTTATCGAAAAAGAATCATTTCCGTTCGAAATTAATATTTCGCTATCTAATCTCACAGGAAGAACAAGCGACATTTACACCCCCTATAATGATTACTACGCTCTTATCTCATTATGACGATCATGAGCTACTCAGAAAATCTACAACACCTTATAAATGACATCAATCTCATCCTTCTCATTCTGTGACACTCTGCTCTCGTTTAAAGGCATGATAGACGCTATAGTCGCTCTAGAAACGCCATATTCTCGTGCTAACGCACTGACACTGGTTCCGCTATACTTTTTCTCTAAAATTTCGCGACGGGCTTCTGGCGCGATTTTAGACGGTCTTCCCAACTTCTTGCCTTCGGATTTTGCTCGTGACAGCCCCGCCTGAGTGCGTTCAATTAGCAAGTCACGCTCCATCTCCGCAACTGCTGCCAGCATCGACAACAGAAGCTTACCGGCAGCAGAGGTGAGATCAGTTGTGACAAGCTGGTGGACATCCTCCCTTTACCAATCGAGGTGTGAAATTAACGGCATCATGTCAGCGTGCTCCGTCTGCCATCTCGTCTCTACTCCTGTTTTACTTTCGGCATTTGATGCAAAAGCTTGAATCAAAGATTCGAAATGTTATCATTAGTATACATTTCGAGGTTTTGGTATACAGACGCTTACTCGAAATGGCGCATCAACAAGGCTCTGCCGCTAGCGTAGCAGAGCCGGGGTGAAAAGAGGGGTCGCACTATTACCCACTGGTCTAGTTCCGAAAGGCGGCGTATGCCAGAGTGCGTGAGGTTATGCAGGGTGCTGAGTCTTGGACTTGCATAGCCAATACCTAATAGTGAGTTATCATGTTTTGCAAAGGGTTTATGTCGTGAGCCTTTTTTAAAGCAGAGTAGCTTACATCGCCGATCCAAGCAGGGACCCAGAGAAGAGGTTACAACTCCGGAAGCCTGATTAGCCAAGGATCTCACTGCAAAGCATCGCACTGATCCCTTGGGCTAGTTTTGCTCCCCAGAGAAGAGGTTTAATAAAACATTTAAAACAAAACAAGAAGTTAAGAAGGAAAAAAATCTAAGAACCAAGTTCTTATTGTTTTGAAAATTTCAGCTTAGAACCCACCAGCCCCCCACACGACAAAAGTTACCGGAAAAATTTGTCGGGCCAAAAAGTGGATGTCCTAGGTTTGCCAACCCCCTTTCAAGCATTGCGTTCAAAAACTTCGGCGGTGACAGGCTTTTCCTTATAGAGGCTAATAACTTCAGAAGTTAGGCGGCGTGCTGAAACGCGCCCAAATTTCTCAGTGATTGCTCGATCTTTGGTATCTGCTATCACTCTTGATACCCATAAATTCTGGTAGTACGGTAATTTTTTATTTCTCAAGGCATTGATCTTTAAAATTGGCATCCCCAACTACATTTTGCAGTCGATAACTTTGGGATTCGGACTATTGAAGGGGTGATAAATGTTTGACCGTGATGCAGATGGTGCCCGCGAAGCTACTGAACGTGGCAAAAGGGATATGCGTTTTAAAGACCTAATGGATTCAATCTTTTATGAATTAAATGATTGCCAACGATTTGGGCAATCTAGCGCAAGCTACAGACTAAGCGAAGAGGATATCAATGAATTTCTCTATGATGTTACCGAGTCATTGCAAGCGCGTGACTACGAAGTCACCTTCGAGCATCCATCATTAAAAATCTCCTGGGAGTTACCAGAGGAATAATCAAAAGTTGCTGAGTTTCAGGCTCATTACTAGCTGTCACTCAGCTCTTTTTCTCCCCATTATATTGATGATGGATACATAAAAGCCCAAATGACTGGGATAACCATTTGAAAATATTAGAGATACTGCAATACACCTTACGCAAAGGCAGCGGTGCCACTTTTCACGCCATCATGCAGGAAATCAGCGTTCCCCTTCACCAACGCCACGGGATCGATGTTGTTTCGTTTGGCAACTCGCTTCATGACCCGGATTACTACTACCTCATTCGCACCTTTGACAGCGCTGAAAAAATGGCTGCGGTGCTCAATGCTTTTTATGCAAGTGATGACTGGCGCAGCGGCCCACGCGAAGACATTATTCGCAGCATCGAAACCAGCGTTAAAACAGTGATGAATCTACCATCAGAAAGCGTGGAAGGTCTGCGGTTGCAATCATAGGTTACATAGCTTAACCAGACGCGTTTTGAGTGTCTCCAAATTTGGCACTATGAAATACACTACTTTTAAAGAAAAACCGCGTAGAGAGCATCCTAGTGCTCTTGAAACAATACTTCAGTTAGTGACCGCCTCTATGACTCAGTGGGGCAGCATAGTCACCAGTAGGCGGTATGTTTGACCTATATCACGATTAGTATGAGTAAAAATGTAAACTTTTCTCAAATACAAGTAACTTCATAACTGCTTACCTCTCAAAGGGCTGAAATGATATGAAAACAAGGTCTTTTTCTATTTTTTTGCTTAAAGCAGGCTACAACGCACAGAACTCCCTCAAGCCAGATCATCAACTTCTCGATGACTTTCAGGCTCAAAACCTCCCACAGGGTGCAAGTTTATTTATTTCTGACAGATTTAAAACAACTCCTTGGTGGGTGAATTACTTCTCAATTGGCGGGAATTTAGAACAAGAAAGTAAGGGAGCGTTAATTTTTCTTCCAGTAAGAGATCGATGTTTCGCACTAACTTTTGGGCACATTTATCACAATCTACGCGATGTTTCCTATGAGTATGACTTTGGTCTTAAAGTAACATTAAATAGCCTTGAACCTAAAGAGTTAAAAAGTGCTGACATAGTGGATCCTGGTGCATCAAGAAGAAAAAGAATGCAAGTTCCTGTCATGTCTGACTTAACCTATTTGGATTTTGATAGTAATAGCGAGATTTTAAAAAGCTTAACAGGAAAAGTTAAGCCACAGTATATAGAGTTATTTAAAAATGCCACTGGCTCTACAAATTTAAAAGTAGGTCTAAAATTAGAACCGGATGAGCTTATAGTTTTATGTGAACAGCTACTGGATTTATATGCAAGCAATGAATATTTAGAGTCTTTCCCTAACATACAAAAAATAGTCCCGGAAAAAGACCCTCTGAAAATAGAAAAGTTAGACACTTCACTTTTAGAGGCATTTATAAATAAAAGTGATGAATTATCCTTATCAATTCCGGACATTGTTGATTATAGTGACAATATATATTGTGTTTTCAAAGGAAGAAAAGGAATCTCCCCAATATATACTGATATTAGTCTTGATGAATTTTATGACTATCTAGGAGAGATTGATTTAAATACATTTGATATAGAAAAAATAAAAAGCTTTTCATTAAACCTCTGTAATGAAGAAGGGATTACAACTAAAGCATATAATATTTACAGAAGCTTTATTTATGACATTCCCTTTGATGATGAGGGAGTTGTTTATCATCTTTGCGAAGGAGAATGGTATAAAGTTGATCAAGATTATTTAGCAATTTTGAAAGATTATATCGATCAAAGATGCGAGAACACCTCACTTCCACCATACAATCACGATAACATAGCAGCAAACAAAAGAAGTTATAGTGAAGAAAACTACAATGAAGATGTTGCCCGTAACTCACTTACACATATCTGTCTTGATCAAACAGATATAAGCCCTGATGGATATACGCAAATAGAGCCTTGTGACATAATTAGTTATAATGGAAATACGTGCATTTTCCACCATATAAAAATATCCTCACGCTCATCTCAGCTTAGTCATCTTTTTAATCAGGGTGTCAACTCTATGGAGTTGTTAATACTGGAAGGACATAGTAGAGACAAATTAAAAAATCTCATTGAAGAAAAAATACAACATCGTGATTTAGATAGTTTCAAGCGAGTAATCGATGGAAATGACTATAAAGTTGAGTTCGGCATAATTACAAAAAAACCTGCAATATCTAAATCTGATAACCTTCCACTTTTTTCAAAAATAAGCTTAATGAGAAGTTTAAGAGCACTTTCTCTTTGCCGCACGGAAGGTGTGGTAAGTTTTATACAAGATATAAGTCCTCCTAAAGAAAGCTATAGTAAATATCCTCGTATTACAGTAGTCGTATCTCTTGATGCAAATGGTAAGAATGAGGTTGTTGTAGATAAAAACCAAATTTTCCCACAAGGGAAAAAAGTAATGAGATGCTCTCAAGAAATAACCAATAGCGCTATCGGTTCAAAATATATGATTTATGTCAAAGCAAGCGAAAATGGGGATCTTAGCACCAGTCACGCTTGGGAAAGTGAACGGATTTAGATAACTCTATTTATCTAAAAAGAAACACACACCATAGCCCCATAAATTCGACGGAGCTATGGTGTATTTTAAAATGAATAACTAAATGTTACCTTTATCTACGTTGTTTATTAATTTGTTTGATTCTAAGAGCATCAGCTACCGCATCTACACCATCTTCGCAAACAAATGGAGCTACTTCCGGTAGCCCTAACGTAACGCTCTCAAGCACAGCATAAAGGGCTGCTGGTGGATGATCTTTGCTATACCGATTCTCTGTCTCGCCAGAACCGCGGATATGTCCAACAAACTGCGCACGCGTCTCGCTGTCGATTCCAGCTTGTTTGAGCCTGGTAGAAAACGTGTGGCGGAATGAATGAAAAGATTTTTTGCTGTCTTTTTCAAAGCCTAACCGTTCTTTGAGCAACGAACGGTTAAACCAGTCAGAAGCCTTATCGCCGTATCCTTTTACAGAGTGGTAAGGAAGCTCTGGAAATAAACGCTCATGACCTGCTTTCTTCAATGCTTCACAATAGTGGATTAATCCAAGCTTGATCAATGTCGGATGCAACGGTATTTTTCTTCGTGAATTAATCGTTTTCAGTGACTGATCGTCCCGTTCGTTGATGATTTCAAAGAAATAAAATCCGGTAGCATCCTGCTTAATATCATCTAGATAAAGTTGACATAACTCATTTATCCTCGCGCCGGTAAAAAAGCCAATTAGCGGTAGCCAGTAATGAAATGCACGATAATGATGGAATTGCCCCTGACTGTTTTTATCGACAGTCCCACGCTTATACCAAGGCATACCAAAAATAGCGTTTAAATCCTCATCAGTGAAATCAGATTTGAAATCCTGATCCATCTTTTCATTTTCAACAGGTGCAAAGAATTTATTCGCAGGAGACTTAATAAAAATGCCTTCTCCATCAGCCCACTGGAAAGCCTCGAAGAGAATTCGCATATATTTACGAACGGCATTATCGCTCATTAGAGGGTCGCCATTCTCTTTTGCCTTGCCAATCAATTCATGAGCATCATTGATTTTATATCTTATTTTCGCCAGATCGCGTCTTGCAGGTATCGACCTTAGTAAGCTCTCATACTTACGGAGGAAGTCACGGTCAACCTTTTCAAGCGTTGAATCACCCATGACTTCAAGGAGTAAGCCAAAACCTTCCCGGACTCGATTCTCTGCCTTTTCCGTGAATTTCCCCCCGCGCTTGTAGCGAATATATTTTTCACATAACTCGCTCATTTTCACTGAGTAGTATTTACGATTTACATATTCATTATCCGGTATTGATGAGGACAATAATACAGGGGGAATTGTTTTTGGTTTCTCTGGCATGACTGGAGAAACTGCGGTGCTATGTGACAGCCAAAATAATCGTAAGCGCTCGGCTTGAACACGATGAATCATCAATGAATTAGGCGAGATTTCGACACCGGGAAAGTCAACGAACCAAGCGGCTTTGGATGAAGCCTCTGAGGATTTAAATGCGGTTTCTGCATCCAGCGGCTCGCCAGCGCTCATCTGACGTAATATACGTGATGAAACCAAGGGCTGAACATAACCGCTCAGAGAACCTCTGATACCGATGTTAATGGCACTATCGATGATAAATCCAGAAACCTCAGGATCGTCTTTATCAACGAGTGAAAGGTCTTCCACATAGTAAGCAGGACGCCCATCAGCAAGCCAAAACAGCGGGATATTCGTATCAAGCAAGCGCTGAGCAACTTGTTGCAGGGAAGCACTCGTTAAACCGCAAAATTCAGCAAGGCTGATCATTCCTTCGCCCGCCAAAGCAGGCGCACAGCTCACCAACTTTTCTCTATCCAATTTTTGATACTCACCCAAACATCGCTGCCAGACAGCCAATAGGAGTGCGGCAATCGCTCGTGCTTTTCTGATGTCGTTTGTTTCTGTTGAAGCGTGAATCTCACGCTGTCCCGTGTAGAGACGGTATCGGGCGGGAACTGCAATACGGACAACATAAATACCGCTGCTACGGCGATACAAATTATCACGTTGAGCCATCGGCTGTATGACCTCTATGTAGTAGAGGCTACGCGATTTCACTCTGAATGAATTTAATTTTAACTAAATCAATAAGATAAGAGTGACTGGTGCCGATAATAGGAGTCGAACCTACGACCTTCGCATTACGAATGCGCTGCTCTACCAACTGAGCTATATCGGCCCTGCAAGATGTGCTGACGAGCGTAAGCACGGGATAGAAGGTTAAAACTAAGTGGGTGATGCGTCAATGCCCTTGCGAATCAAACGGCTACTTTTGCATCACCCAATTAGCATTAAGCACGAATGGTATCATCGCCGAAACCAATCCACTTATAGGTCGTCAGGGCTTCCAGGCCCATCGGGCCGCGCGCGTGCAGCTTCTGGGTGCTGACCGCCACTTCCGCACCGAGGCCAAACTGGCCGCCGTCGGTAAAGCGGGTAGAGGCGTTGACGTACACCGCCGAGGAATCCACCTCGTTGATAAAGCGGTTCGCGTTGCCCAGGGTGCGCGTCAGGATGGCGTCAGAATGCTGGGTGCCGTGCTCGCGAATATGCGCTACCGCTTCATCCTGATCGGCCACCACCTTCACGTTCAGATCCAGCGACAGATACTCATTGTCATACTGCTCCGCTTTCACCGGCTCTACGCTGGCCGGGCCGTTTTGCAGCGCGGGCAGGGAGGCCGCATCGGCGTGCAGGCTGACGCCGCTTTCCGCCATCTGCTTGCTCAGCGCGGGCAGGAAGCGTTCGGCGATATCCTGATGCACCAGCAGCGTTTCGACCGAGTTACAGGCGCTCGGGCGCTGCACTTTGGCGTTAACGATAACCTTCAGCGCTTCGGCCACGTCGGCGGAGTGGTCGATATAAATATGGCAGACGCCGATACCGCCGGTGATCACCGGGATCGTCGACTGCTCGCGGCACAGCTTATGCAAACCTGCGCCGCCGCGCGGGATCAGCATATCGATATACTTATCCATCTTCAGCATCTCGCCGACCAGCGCGCGATCCGGGCTCTCAATCGCCTGCACGGTGGCCGCCGGTAAGCCGCACTCCTGCAGCGCCTGCTGAATCACTTTCACCGTGGCGGCGTTGGTGCGCCAGGTCTCTTTACCGCCGCGCAGAATCGCCGCGTTGCCGGTTTTCAGGCACAAAGAGGCGACGTCGACGGTCACGTTCGGACGGGCTTCATAAATTACGCCCACCACGCCCAGCGGCACGCGGCGACGCTCAATGCGCAGGCCGCTGTCCAGCAGACCGCCGTCGATCACCTGACCGACCGGGTCCGCCAGGCTGCAGACCTGACGAACATCGTTAGCAATCCCGCTCAGGCGCGCCGGGTTGAGCGCCAGGCGGTCAAGCAGCGCCTCGCTCAAACCGTTGGCGCGCGCTTCCGCCAGATCCTCAGCGTTAGCCCGCAGGATCGCGTCGGTCTGCGCTTCAAGATAGTCGGCAATCTTTTCCAGCACCCGGTTCTTTTCGCGGCTGGAAAGCTGCGCGAGTTTGTACGAGGCCGCTTTGGCAGCAATGCCCATTTGTTCCAGCATTTTCAGCTCCTTAACGGATAATCATGTCGTCACGGTGGACGGCGACCGGGCCGTATTCATAGCCCAGAATGGCATCGATCTGCTGCGAGTGCTGCCCGGCGATGCGGCGCAGCGCATCGCTGTTATAGCGGCTGACGCCGTGGGCGATATCGCGGCCTTCAAGGCTGCGAATGCGGATCACTTCGCCGCGCGAGAAGTTGCCGGTGATGGTTTTAATCCCTTTCGGCAGCAGGGAGCTGCCGCGTTCGAGAATTGCCTGGGTCGCGCCGGCGTCCACGGTAATTTCGCCCGCCGGCGGCGCGCCGAAAATCCAGCGCTTACGGTTTTCCAGCGGCGATTCCTGGGCGTGGAAGCGGGTCCCGACGGAGATGCCCTCCATCACGTCGCCAATCACCCCCGGACGGCTACCGGCGGCGATGATAGTGTCGATGCCCGCGCGGCAGGCGACGTCGGCGGCCTGCAGCTTGGTGCCCATACCGCCGGTACCTAAACCGGACACGCTATCGCCCGCGACGGCGCGCAGAGCGTCATCAATGCCGTAAACGTCTTTAATCAGCTCGGCCTGCGGGTTGTTGCGCGGGTCGGCGGTGAACAGGCCCTGCTGATCGGTCAGCAGCAGCAGTTTATCGGCGCCGGCGAGAATCGCCGCCAGCGCCGAAAGATTATCGTTATCGCCGACTTTAATTTCAGCGGTCGCCACGGCGTCATTTTCATTAATGACCGGCACGATATTGTTATCCAGCAGCGCGCGCAGGGTATCGCGGGCGTTGAGAAAACGCTCGCGGTCTTCCATATCGGCGCGGGTCAGCAGCATCTGGCCGACGTGAATACCATAAATAGAAAACAGCTGTTCCCACAGCTGGATAAGACGGCTCTGGCCGACCGCCGCCAGCAGCTGTTTCGACGCAATGGTCGCGGGCAGTTCCGGGTAGCCGAGGTGCTCACGTCCGGCGGCGATCGCCCCGGAGGTGACTATCACAATTCGATGACCCATCGCGTGCAGCTGCGCGCACTGGCGCACTAATTCAACGATATGGGCGCGGTTCAGGCGGCGGGATCCGCCCGTTAAAACACTGGTGCCCAGTTTTACCACCAGCGTCTGGCTATCACTCATGATTCTCTGCCGTTCAAAAAGGAGTTTCGATATCGAGTTGATGTTGTAACAGGAGTCAGCCCGCTTGCCAACACCTGGCGTGGTGGACGAACCACTTCCTTGCGCGGATCGGGCATTCTGGCGGGGAAGTGTGACACATTCATGACGGAAATAATTTAATACCCTTTTTTAGAAAAAGTTCCATATTGTCATAAATTTTTAATATTAGAGCGTTAAAAAACCTGCAGTTTTTGACGGGGCTTCCGCCCGGAATTGATTAGCGCGTATAAATAAATCACCAGGACTGAATAATGAAAAAGAGCTCACTGGCATTAATGATGATGGGTCTTATTGCTTCTTCGGCTACGCAGGCGGCAGAAGTTTATAATAAAAACGGCAATAAACTGGACGTCTACGGCAAAGTCAAAGCGATGCACTATATGAGCGACTATGACAGCAAAGATGGCGACCAGACCTACGTTCGTTTCGGCATCAAAGGCGAAACGCAGATTAACGACGATCTGACCGGCTACGGCCGCTGGGAATCGGAGTTCTCCGGCAACAAAACTGAAAGCGACTCTTCGCAGAAAACGCGTCTGGCGTTCGCCGGCGTGAAAGTCAAAAACTACGGTTCATTTGACTATGGTCGTAACCTCGGCGCGCTGTACGACGTCGAAGCCTGGACCGATATGTTCCCGGAATTCGGCGGCGACTCTTCCGCGCAGACCGATAACTTTATGACCAAACGCGCCAGCGGCCTGGCAACCTACCGCAATACCGACTTCTTCGGCGTGGTGGATGGCCTGGACCTGACTCTGCAATATCAGGGTAAAAACGAAGGCCGTGAAGCCAAGAAACAGAACGGCGACGGCTTCGGTACCGCCTTAAGCTACGACTTCGGCGGCAGCGACTTCGCCGTCAGCGCGGCCTACACCAGCTCCGATCGCACGAACGATCAGAACCTGCTGGCCCGCGGCACGGGTAAAAAAGCGGAAGCCTGGGCGACCGGCCTGAAATATGACGCCAATAATATCTACCTGGCGACCATGTACTCCGAAACCCGCAAAATGACGCCAATCAGCGGCGGTTTTGCCAATAAAGCGCAGAACTTTGAAGCCGTGGCGCAGTACCAGTTCGATTTCGGCCTGCGTCCGTCCCTGGGCTACGTGCTGTCAAAAGGCAAGGATATTGAGGGCGTGGGGAGCGAAGACCTGGTCAACTACATTGACGTTGGCGTGACCTATTACTTCAACAAAAACATGAACGCCTTTGTGGATTACAAAATCAACCAGCTGAAGAGCGATAATAAGCTCGGGATCAACGATGACGATATCGTCGCTGTCGGTATGACCTACCAGTTCTAAGCCGTTGCCGGTAAAAAAACAATAAAGCCGCCGTGGTGACAGGGCGGCTTTATTTTTGCTGATTAACGGTTTTTCGCCAGATGCAGATTATCGTTATTCATCGTGATCTGCGCGTTATATTCCTTCGGCAGGCGGCGCGCCTGATAAAATACCGATTGCCAGTACGGATTATCCAGCGAAGAGCGCATCACGCCCTGGCTGGTGGAGGCATGAAGGAAATTACGGTCGGTATCATAGAAGCCGACGTGCATGCCGCCTTTAATGCGGAAGAAAACCAAATCTCCCGGCCGCAGCTGCCGCGGGCTCACGCGTTCTCCCATATGCAGCAGTTCGCGGGTGGTGATGCGCTCCATCGGCAGGTTGAAGCGATCTTTGAGCGTACGCCAGACAAACCCGGAGCAGTCGACCCCGCTTTGCTCCGTCCCGCCCCATTCGTAGGGCGTTCCCTCCCAGGTATGCATCTGATCGTGCAGCGCGGCGATCACCGGGATCAGATCGTCAGAACCTCCGTCGATGGTCGCGTGGCTACTCTGGGCGGCGGTTTTATGCGGTTTCGATGAGGATGAACATCCTGCCAAAAGCAAAAAAGGAACCAATAATAGCGCGTGAGAGAGTCTGGGCTTCATATCATTGTTTTTCGTCACTGAAAACGGGCCGTGATATTTTATAGCCGATTCGCTACGGCCTCAGAATGACCAAAAGCAAAATTTACGAAACCTTACGTAAATAATATAGGTCGGATACGCGGTGAACATCGGCGGTCTTTATTTTCGCCGGGACCGTCTCATCTTCCATTAATAAATTTTTTCTCCGTGAAACAATATTTCACAAATATCCATATGTCGCGCGTCTGTTCCGCTTCAGCGCAAGGTGAAAGATCCTCATCATCCCGCCATTGCGCCGCCAGGCTGCCCTCCAGTACTTTTGTACCCTAAAAGAGAGAGTGGGGCGGGCTAATGCATCTGGATTTTCGCCAACTGCGCAACTTTGTCGCGTTAGTTGAATACGGCAGTTTTAATCGCGCGGCGGAGGCGGTGTGCCTGTCGCAGTCGGCGTTCAGCCGCAGCATTCAGGCGCTGGAGCAGAGCGTCGGCCATCCGTTATTCGATCGCCAGAGCAAGCTACCGACGCTCACCCTGCACGGGCAAAAGCTGCTGCCCTACGCCCGCCGCTTTCAGGAGCTGAACGTGGAGCTCAGCAGCCAGCTGCGCGAAGCGGACGATGCGCAAAACGGCGAGGTCGCTTTTGGCTGCGGGCCGGCCCCTGCCGCAAGGCTGATTCCGGCCGCCGTCGGCGAGTTTCATCGCCTTTTGCCGCAGGCGAGGGTGCGCTTTCAGATTGATAACTGGCTGGCGCTGCATCAGGCGCTGACCTCTCAGCTCTACCCTTTTGTGGTCGCCGACAGCTGGCAGGCCGAGCTCGACCCGCAGCTGCGCGTGCAGCCGCTCAGCCCGCAGCGCTGCTTTTTCGTCTGCAATGCCGATCATCCGCTGGCCAAACAGGGGCCGGTCTCTATCCAGGCGATGCTGCGCTACCCCTTTGCCGCCCCCTATCTGCCGCCGGGCGTGCGCAAGGTGCTGGCGACCCTCAGCCAGCAGCAGGACTTTACCCCGGCGATTCAGTGCGATCATATCTACGCGCTGCTTGCCACCCTCGCGCAGACCAACGCGATTAGCTTCGCCAGCGAGGACGGCTTCGCGCTATGTCAGCACAGCCATCGGCTGGTTAAGCTGGAGCTCAGCGATCTGCCTGAGGAGTGGCGGCTGATGCAGACCCGGTTTGCCATTATCTCTCCGGTTCACGCGGCCCAGCCGCCGCTGGTGGAGAAGCTGATTGAGATTATCCTTCATACCGATCGTCAGCATCAGCTTCAGCTGCTGGCGCAGGAGGATAGGGGTTAACCGGCGTTTTTCGCCTGGCCTTTGGCATCGTACTGCGGCCAGCGGTTTTCCAGCCCCTGGGCTTTCAGCGCCTGCTCGACAAACTGGCCGTCTACCCACTGGCTGACGTCAAAAGCGCTGCGGATTAGCCGCCCGGATTTAGCCTGTTCGACGCTATTGCTAAAGCTGTCGGTCAGGAACGGATCGATACGCGGCGAGGTGGTAAAGTTCAGATCCTGCGGCTGCAGCTCTTCGAGAAACAGCGCCTGCGGGATCTGGCTCTGCTGCGCCATCTCGGCGGACCAGGCGTCGCGATTGGCCGGGTCGCTGATTTCCGCGGCGTTCTTCACCAACACGTTAACGATCTGCTGGGTCGCCTGCGGCCAGGCGTCAATAAACGCCTGCGTCCCGAGGAACCCCGCCTGAGTTGTGTTCTGGCGGCCGGAGTCACCGCTTTTGACGACCACATCAATCTTATCGCCGCGCAGCGCCAGCAGCGAAACGCCGCCCCACACCGCATCGACGCGACCGGCCGCCAGCGCCGCTTTGCCGGCGTTCCAGTCAAGGTTGATCGTCTGCAAACTGCGCTCATTGAGGCCGACGGTTTGCAGCGCCCGGTCAAAGGCCAGCTGGTCCGCCGTGCCGCGATAAACCGCCACCCGTTTGCCTTTCAGATCGGCGAGGGTTTTAATCCCGGAAGCTTTGGTCACCGCGAGGTAAGATTCCGAACCCCGGCTGCCCAGCAGCAGGCGCGTCGGCAGCCCGTTGGCCCTACCGATAATCGCCGCCAGATCGCCGAGGTAGACAAAATCCAGCTGGCGGTTGGCTAATGCTTCATTTACCGCCGGACCGGCGCCTTTGAAAAACTGCCACTGCACTTCCACGCCCTGCGGCTTAAACACCTCTTCCAGCTGATGGCGGATAAACGCCATGCCGACCGGCCCCTCAATAAAGGGTTTACTGCCCGCGCTCTGGTCCGGCACGCCGATGCGGATAGTGCGTAGCGTTTCGGCCTGGACGCTGGACGCCAGGCTGATGACCGCCACCAGCGCCAGCAAGGTGCGGTTGAATATTGCTTTCATCATAACGTGTTGCTCCCTTGAGTTTTTTCTCACCCTAAAGAGCCAACGGGCTGCGTGTTAAATGCTTTTATTCGCCAAGCTTGGGTGAAAAAAAGCTAAATCAAACGCCGCGCGCCCGGCAGGCTGAAATGCATTCGATGCATCGGGATTATTCGCCTTACGCAATGGCGGCGAAGGAGAAGTCACGTTTTGATAGCGGCATAACTTGCCGAAAAGTGGACCGATATGTCGCAGATGATCTTAAGAACCGATACCCCAGGCAGGCCGGGCTTCAGGCTTAACGGCTGGCCGTGGCTGCTGCCTGCGTTACTGCTGCTGCTGTGGTACATCGCCGCCCGCGAACGGTGGATGCCGGAGCAAATTTTGCCCGCGCCGTCGGTGGTTGCCGATACCGCGCTATCGCTGCTGAGCGGGGATCTGCTGGCGCAGTGGGGATTCAGCCTTCAGCATCTGGCGCTTGGCCTGCTGCTGGGCGCCATTGCTGGGACGCTGCTCGGCGCGCTGTTCGGCCTGGTGCCGGCCGCCGCGCAGCGGGTGGAACCGCTGTTCTACGCGCTGGCGCAAATCCCGACGCTCGGCTGGATCCCGCTGTTTATGGTGCTGTTCGGGATTGATAACGGCCTCAAGCTGGCGGTTATCATCAAAACCACCGTAGTGCCGATGACCATTAACACGCAGCAGGCGGTGGCCGGCGTGACGCTGACCCTGAGCGAAGCCGCAAAGGTGATGAACTTTTCCCGCTGGCAGCGGCTGCGCTGGCTGGTGATCCCCGCAAGCCTGCCGGGCTGGTTTACCGGCCTGCGTCTGGCGCTATCGCAGGCCTGGGTGTCGCTTATCGTCGTCGAACTGCTGGCCTCTTCAGAAGGCATTGGCTACCTGATGGTCTGGGGTCGCCAGCTGTTTCAGCTGGATATCGTCTTCGTCACCATTGCGGTCGTGGGGCTGAGCGGCATGCTGATGGAGTGGGCGGCGAACCGCGCCTGTACCCGTCTGGTGTTCTGGCCGCAGCCTGCCGCCGGACGCCTGGCGTGGAAACCGCAGGCCAGCTGGCGGGCGCTGCAGCTGCCGCTGGTCCTGCTGGCGCTGTGGCAGCTGGCAAGCTCGTGGGGCTGGATCGATGGCGCGCTGTTCTCTTCGCCGCTGGCGGTGGCGACGCGTTTTATTCAGGGCGCCCTGAGCGGGGAGCTGACCGCGGCGATGCTCGCAAGCCTCGGGCGAGCCTTTGTCGGCGGCGCGCTGGGGATTGCGGGGGGCCTGCTCTGCGGACTGCTGCTGGCGCTGCGCCCGCGCGCCGGGCAAATCTTCACGCCCACGCTCAACGTGCTGCGCCATATCGCCCTGTTTGCCTGGCTGCCGCTGCTGACCGCATGGGTGGGCAACGATAACGGCGGCAAAATCGTTTTTATCGCGCTGGCGTCGTTCTTTCCGATGTTCTTCAGCACCCTGCAGGCCGTGCTGCAGCGTAACCCGCAGCTCGATGAAGTCGCCAGGGTACTGCGCCTGGGCGAGTTAGCGCGCCTGCGCAGGGTTATTCTTCCCGGCGCGGCGCCGGGGATCTTCGCCGGTCTGCGGCTGGCGCTGATTTACGCCTGGCTTGGCAATATCGGCGCGGAATATTTCATGTCCTCCGGCGTCGGCATCGGCAGCCTGATGATCAATGCCCAGCAGCTGCTGGATATGCCCACCATTCTCTGCGGCATGATGCTGGTCGGTATTACCGGCGCGGCGCTGGATAAAGCCGGACGTTTACTGGAAATGCGCGCCACCCGCTGGCGTCAACAGGAGCAGCTATGACCTCTTCAACCCTGGTCTCTTTTCGCCACGTGCGTAAATCCTGGCAACAGGTGACGGCGCTACAGAATTTCAGCCTGGATATTGCCGCCGGTGAACTGGTGGCGCTGGTGGGCAGCAGCGGCTGCGGTAAATCGACGCTGCTGCGGATGCTGGTAGGCCTTGAATCAGCGACCCAGGGCGATATTTGCATTAACGGCGAGCCGGTCACCGGCGTGGGCAAAGAGCGCGGCATTGTGTTTCAGGAGCCGCGCCTGTTTCCCTGGCTTAACGTGCTCGACAACGTGATGCTCGGCCTGGCGGATGAAAAGCTCAGCCGGGCGGCGAAGCGCCAGCGGGCGCTGGAAATGCTGGAGCGCGTGCAGCTCAGCGAATTCGTCAACGCGCTGCCCGCGCAGCTCTCCGGCGGCATGGCCCAGCGGGTGGCTATTGCCCGCGGCCTGGTGGCTCGTCCGCAGATCCTGATGCTCGACGAGCCTTTCGGCGCGCTGGATGCCCTGACGCGCCACACCCTGCAGCAGGAACTTTTACAGATCCACCAGCGCGCGGGAACCACCACGCTGCTGGTGACGCACGATGTGGAAGAAGCCGTCGCCCTGGCCGATCGCGTCGTCGTGCTTTCGCCGCGTCCGGGGCGGATACGGGAAGTGGTAAGCCTGGCGCTGCCCCATCCGCGCCAGCGCGATGATGCCGCGTTTACCGCCGCCTGCCGCCAGATTCGCAACCTGATTACTTCTGCCTGATTCTATTATTTAAGGAGCAACATATGGGACATCCTTCCGTCTACCCGACCGGCGCCACCCTCTACGATCCGCAGCGCGCCTGGAGCGGCTATACCCTTTTCCAGGCCACCGAACACGGCGCGGTGCTGGTGGACATGAACGGCCGCGTGGTGCGCGAATGGCCTGAACTGCACGGGTTTCCCAATAAAATCCTGCCCGGCGGCGCAATCCTTGGCCACAGCGGCGAGCGCGACCCGCGCTACGGCATGCAGGATATGCTCGATCTGATCCAGGTGGACTGGGAAGGCAACATCACCTGGAAATTCGACCGCTACGAGCAGGTGAGCGATCCCGGCAACGCCACGCGCTGGATGGCGCGCGCGCATCATGACTATCAGCGGGCGGGCAACCCGGTGGGCTATTACGCGCCGGGGCTGGAGCCGCAGGTGGATGGCGGCAATACCCTGATCCTCGCCCACACCAATCTGGTGAATGAAGCGATCTCCGACAAGCTGCTGCTGGACGACACCATTATTGAAGTCGACTGGCAGGGTAACGTGGTATGGGAGTGGCGCTGCAGCGACCATTTTCACGAGCTGGGCTTCGACGATGCGGCGCGCACCGCGCTCTACAACAACCCGAATATGCGCGCCAGCGGCGGCGGAATGGGCGACTGGATGCATATCAACTCGATGTCGGCGCTGGGGCCGAATAAGTGGTACGACGCCGGCGATACGCGTTTTCATCCCGACAACATTATCTGGGACGCCCGCGAATCCAACATTATTGCCATTATCGACAAACAGAGCGGCAAGATCGTCTGGCAGCTGGGCCCGGACTACAGCAAACCGGAGCTGAAGCACATCGGCTGGATCATCGGCCAGCACCATGCGCATATGATCCCGCAGGGGCTGCCGGGCGCGGGTAATATCCTGATTTTCGATAATGGCGGCTGGGCCGGATACGGCGCGCCGAATCCGGCGTCGGCGGACGGGGTGAAAAACGCCTGGCGCGATTATTCACGGATCCTGGAGATCAACCCGCTGACCCTCGATATCGAATGGCGCTACTCGCCCTATGAAGCGGATCTGCCGCAGCCAACCGATTCGTACCGCTTTTACAGCCCCTACATCAGCAATATGCAGCGCCTGGAAAACGGCAATACCCTGATTAACGAAGGATCGAACGGGCGCATTTTCGAAGTGACCCGCGACCACGAGATCGTCTGGGAGTATATTTCGCCGTTCTGGGGCAAGACCCTGAACAACAATATGGTCTATCGCGCCTACCGCATTCCCTACGGCTGGATCCCGCAGCTGGCGCAGCCGCAGGAGACGCCGATTGCGGCGGTCGATGTACGAACCCTGCGCCAGCCCGGCGCGGCGGCGGCCGGTCCGGCGCAGAGCGTGGTGCGGGTGGCGGGCGTACAGCCGTACAGTAAAAGCGCCGATGCGCTGTGCGTGGCAACCGATAACGATACCCTGCGCCGCAGTCCGAAGCTGTTCCGCGTCGCGGAAAGCGCGTTCACGCCGATAAGCGCGGCGGGCGAGCTGGAGAGCGAACGGCCGGTTCTGCTGTTCGTCGGCGCGGAACGCTGCGTGCACTGCCGCAAGCTCTGGCAGCTGCTGGCGCATGAAAAGCTCAGCCCGCGGCTTGCTCAGCTGGATACGCGCTATCTGGATGCCGACCGGCATCAGGATCTGGCGAGCGACCTCGGCGTGCGCGGCCTGCCGACGCTGCTGCTGATTAAACCGGGGCAGCCAGCATCGCGCGCGCCTGCGCAGCTCTCGGTGGACACGCTGCTCGACTGGCTGCATCGCGCAGCCGGGTAATCCGCGACTACGGCGGGCTGGCGTGTGCCGGTCCGCCGTTTATCTGGCGGATAAACGCCATCGGCGAATAGCCCATCGCTTTGCGGAACATCGCGGTAAAGGCGGCCGGATACTCATAGCCCAGACTGAGCGCGACTTCGGTAACCGAACGCCCCTCACGCAGCGCCGTCATGGCGTACATCAGGCATGCCTGCTGGCGCCAGTCGCAAAACGCCATCCCGGTCTCCCGGCGAAACAGACGATTAAACGTGCGTACGCTTTTACTCAGTTTTTGCGCCCACTGCTGCGGCGTACTGCGGATGCTCGGCTGGCGCTGAAAATCGCCGCATAGCGCCGCGAGGTGGCTGTTCTGCGGAAGCGGCGTAAACATCGGCAGCGGCGCGGCGGCGCGCAGTTCATGGAGCAGCAGCGCAATCAGGGCGGCATCGCGCCCGCTCTCGTCATACAGCAGCGGTAGCTGACAGGCGGCCAGCAGCAGCTGATGGGTCAGCGGAGAAACCTGTAAGACTTCGCAGCGTTCGCTTTCCCGCGGGGCGTCCCGCGCGTCAATATACAGGCTGTGGGTGCTGACGCCGGGCATCCAGACGCGATGCGGTTTCGTCGCCGGGATCCAGACCCCGCTGAACGGCGGCACCAGCCACTGGCCGTCGTCCGTTTCGACCTTCATTAATCCGTGCATGGCGTACAGAAACTGCGCCCGGCGGTGGCTATGTCGCTCCAGAAGCGTGTTGGGCGGATAGTCGCTGCCCAGCGCCAGCACCCGGCGAGGAAGATGGTCGACGTCATTAATCGCAACGTTGCGCATGAAGATAGCCCTGGCTGAAATTCGTAATAGATTGGCTTTAAAGCGTAAGCCGGCCACGGCGTTATTCTATATCGTTACCTCCTTTTGTGGAGGAGTGCGAATGAGTGACTGGCTTTTTCTGTGCGGCATACTATCGGGCGTGACCACCTGGCTCTTTGGCTTCGGCGGCGGTTTCGTTACCGTCCCGCTGCTCTATTTCCTGGTGACCGGCGCGTGGGGCGCGCAAAGCGTCGTCGGGCAACAGGCGATGCACATCGCCGTCGCCACCTCGGCGCTGGTCATGCTTTGCTCCGCGCTGCTGGCGAGCTGGCGACACGCGCGTACCGGTACCATCCGCTGGCGCCGCTTATGGGCCATGCTCATCGGCATTGCCGTTGGCGGAACGGCGGGCGCGCTGCTGGCGCTTGAGGCGAGCGGGGCGTGGATCCGCTGGCTGTTCGTTATCTACCTGCTGGCAACCGTTGCCGATTGCTACCTTCGCGCCGGATTTATGACCCCGCCATCCCGCCGGGTGATACCGACGGTGCCGCATGAGCTAACGGTAGGGGGGATCATTGGCCTGATCGCCTCTTTTCTCGGCGTGGGTGGAAGCGTGATGACCGTCCCTCTGATGCGCCGTCGCGGCGTGCTGATGGCTGAAGCGGCGGGGATGGCCAACGTGCTGACGCTGCCGCTGGCGGCAACGGCGACGCTAACCTGGCTGTTGATGGCCTGGCTCTCGCCGGTGGCGTTACCGAATGGGTTTGTCGGCAACATCTGGCTGTCGGCGGCGGCGCAGCTGGTGGCGGGAAGCTGGCTGGGGTTAAAAATCGCCTCCCGCTGGCTGGCGCGTTTACCGGACCGCTGGCATGTGCGAATTTATCCGCTATTGCTGATTGCCGTGCTGCTGGTGATGAGCGTGTGGGGATAATGAGGGACGCGGCGCTGCGCATCCATCCGAGAGTAGTCCGGGTCATTCTGCTGTCATTTTTCTTGCGCATGCTCTCGCCAGACGCCGTGGCCGATAAAGGAAAATAAACGATGGGTAAAACGCTGACCATTTTCGATCTGGATAATACGTTAATTAAGGGCGACAGCAGTACGCTGTGGAGCCGCTTTATGGTGCGCGAAGGCTGGGTAAACGATCCCGATTACCTGGCGCGGGAAGCGATGCTGATGGACGACTACGACCGCGGCGAAATGAATATCGCCGATTATGTGGCTCTGATTCAGGCGCCGCTGATTGGCGTCGCAAAGCGGGACGTGGATGCGCTGCTGGCGCGCTGCGTGCGCGACGAAATTATGCCGCGCGTGTATCCCCAGGCGTGGGATCTGATTCGGACTTTACAGGCTAAAGGCGAGCAGATGCTGGTGATTTCGGCCTCGGTCAGCCTGCTGGTGCAGGCGGTGGCGGCGCAGCTGGGTATCGAACAGGCGCTGGGGATTGACGTTGAGATGGCCGACGGCGGCTATAGCGGCGTGATTGCCGGTACGCCGAGCTATCAGCAGGGGAAGGTGGTGCGCCTGGCGCAGTGGCAACAGGCGCATCCTGAATACTCGGGGGAGGTGACCTTCTACACCGACTCGATCAACGACCTGCCGCTGTGCCTGCATGCCGATCGCGTACGGCTGGTCAATCCGTGCCCGCAGCTGGCGGCGGCGAACGCGCAGCACCAGTGGCCGGTGCTGGCGTGGCGGCTGTGATTTTTCCCCCGGGTCGCGGCGTAAACGCCTTACCCGGGCTACTTTTTCGTGCCGTTTGGGTAGCCCGAACAAGTGCGCAGCACCGCCTCCCGGGAAAAACTAATCAGCTTTAAACAGCGGCACCGCGCTGCCGCCGATATAGCGGCGGCGCAGCCAGGCGGACAGCGTATCCATCGCCATCACCACCGCCACCAGCAGCAGGGTAATAAACATCACTACGTCCCAGTTCCACAGACGCATATTTTCCGCATAAATCAGGCCAATGCCTCCCGCGCCGACAAAGCCGAGCACCGCGGCGGAACGGGTATTCGATTCAATCTGATACAGGCTCAGCGCCAGGAACGTCGGGAAAGACTGGGTAAAAATGCTGAAACGGTGCTTCTGCAAACCGTTCGCCCCCACCGCCGTCAGGCCGCGTCCCGGCGAGCGGTCAACCGCCTCGTGTCCCTCTGCGTACAGTCGGCCCAGCAGCCCGGTATCCTGCATAATTATCGCCAGCACCCCGGCCAGCGGCCCGAGCCCCACGGCGCGGACAAAAATCAGCCCCCAGATAGCCATATCGATACCGCGCAGCACGTCGAACAACCGGCGCATCAGCAGGGCGATCGTTCCCGGAATCACGCCGCGCATAATATTCCGCGCCGCCAGAAACGAGAGCAGCAGGGCGATGACCGTCGCGGTAAGCGTCCCGGCGAAAACAATCGCCAGGGTAATGGCGATTTGCGTGAAGTAATAGCGAAACGGCCAGTTGAAAAAGTCGTGCCAGACGAACATCCGTAGCAGATAGCGGCTGATTTGCTGCAGCCCCGTGGCGAGCTGCTCGCCGCTGATGCCGAACTGCATAAAGAACCAGACATAGTAGAGGGCGCTGGCCAGCGCAAGCAGGCCGACGTAGCGCAGATAGCGCCCCTGGGCCTGGTATAAATGCCGATGCTGGCGACGGCTGGCGGCGATATCCGGTTGATTTTGCCACTGACTCATTTTTTCCCCTCCAGAACCCACTGCCGCAGGCGGCCGGATAGCATATCCAGCAGCGATACCACGATAATAATCAACAGCAGCGTGATGCTGACCTGATCGTACCGGTCCAGTTTGATATTGGTCATCAGCTCCTGGCCGATGCCGCCCGCGCCCACCAGCCCGAGGATCGTTGAGGAGCGGAAGTTAATTTCGAGGCGCATAAAGCCGTAGGAGAGAAAGATGGGTTTCACCTGCGGCCACAGGGCAAAGCGGATACGCTGCAGATGCGAGGCGCCGCAGGCGGCCAGGCCGCGTACCGGTTTATCCTGGGCGCTCTCTACCGCTTCATAGAACAGCTTGGTCAGGCTGCCGATGGTGTGGAGCATTAATGCCAGAAAGCCGGGGATCGCCCCGATACCAAAAGCCATCACGAAGATCACCGCCCACGCCAGCTCCGGCATGGTGCGCAGAAAAGCCACCAGCACGCGGACGGCAAAACGCAGCGGGGCAGGGGACCATGCGTTGTTGGCCGCAACGAACGCCAGCAGGGTGGCAATCGCCACCGCCACCAGCGTGGACGCCAGCGCCAGCTGCAGCGTTTCCCAGATAAGCGGCAGCTGAATGGGCAGACGATAGCCCCAGTAAGCCAGAGAGCCTTTAGTGTGCGAATCGGCAAACAGGTCGGCGACGTGCAGCGTCGGCAGCGTCTCAAACATGTAATCGAGAAAATTGGGCAGCGAGTGCCAGATAGTAAAGAGATTAAACTCGGCCATACTGCCGGCGGCAAAATAGAGCGCCAGCAGCAGCAGGGACCAGCTAAAGGTGTCGCGCTTTTGCCGCGAGCGGACCTGCTGGTAATAGCGTTCGAATTCGGTATGGGTATTATTCATGCGTCGCTGTGTCTTCAACGAGTCGCCGCCGCCCGCGAGACTGGCCGGGCGACGGCGTCAGGGCGGGATTAACGCGCGGTAACCAGTTCGCGTTTCATATCAATGATCTGCTGGAAATCGGCTACGCTGCCCGGGCCGATATGCTGCGTACCGCCCATCGCTTTGATAAAGCAGGCGTGATCGTCGGTATCCAGCTTTTTAATCGCGGTGACGACTTTGGCCTTAAAGTCAGCAGGCAGGGAATTGCTGACCAGGATTGGGCCGTTCGGGATCAGCGGCGATTGCCATATAATGCGGATTTGCTTCATCAAATCCGGGTGATCCATGCGAATCAGTCGGTTGAAGGCGCCGACGCTGTAGCCGCTATTATAATCACCCACCATCGAGGTCCAGGTCACCGCGCCGGCAAACTGACCGTTCAGCACGCCCAGAATATCCTGCTCGTGGCCGCCGGAGAAGGTCACGCTGGAGAAGAAGTTATTATATTTATTATCCGACGTGCCGCCGAACTGCTGTTTAAAGGCGTGGTTGGGAATTAAAAAGCCGGAAGTGGAGTCCGGATCGGCGAAGCCAAACGCTTTGCCTTTCAGATCTTCTAACTTTTTATACGGACTGTCGGCTTTGACAATCACCACCGAGTGATAGCCGCGGGACTGATCTTTATCATCTACGGCAATCCCGACAATATCGACGGCTTTAGGGTTGTTAATATAAACGGAAGCGTATGATGACGGCGACATACTTAAGACCACATCAACTTTCCCACCCAGCAATCCCTGAATCACGCCGGAATAGTCGGACGAGTTACGTAATTTTGTATCGACCTTCAGCTCCTTATCAAGAAACTGTTTAACGCACTGGTTATCACCAATTTGTTGGGTTGCGTTCTGACCGCCAAGGATGCCAAGATTTAATTCCTTCGGCTGTTCAGCAGCGCTTGCCTGCCACGCCATCATAATGCCTGCAACCGCTGCGGATAAACGAACTGCGCCAGTGATGTACTTTTTCATTATTTTGCCCGTGTGAGTGAAATTTAATGCAATTGGCTAATTTCATCGCCGTACAGCCGATGCAGAATATCCTGATTCAGCTGCGTGGGATGATCGTCAAAAATAATCTTGCCCTTGGCTACGCCGATGACCCGCGTGCAATATTCACGCACCAGCTCCACCGAATGCAGGTTTACCATCACGCTGATACCCTGTTCGCTAATTTCGCGAAGGACATTCATAATCCGCTGCGTATTTTTCGGGTCGAGAGAAGCGACCGGTTCATCGGCCAGCAAAATACCCGGGTTTTGCATCAGCGCCCGGCAAATCGCCACGCGCTGCATCTGCCCGCCGGAGAGGTTTTCCGCCCGCTGTAGCGCATGCGGCAGCATATTCATCCATTCCAGCAGGGAGATGGCGCGGGCGCGGTCCGCGTCGGGGAAAACTTTGAATAATGATTTCAGGGTGGAGGTCTGGCTCAGGCGACCCAGCAGCACGTTGGTCAAAACGTCGAGACGCGGGACCAGGCAGAAATCCTGAAAGATCATGCCGCACTGGCTGCGCCAGGCGTTTAGCGCGCGGCCCGACAGCTTTGATACGTCCTGCGGCGTACCCACTTCCGGATAGCTGAGGATCTCGCCGCCGCTGGCGCTGTGGGTACCGTTCAGTACGTGCAGAAGCGTTGACTTTCCGGCGCCGGAGCGGCCAATGACGCCAACCAGCTCGCCCGCATGAAGATCGAAACTGATGCCGTCCAGTACGGTTTGCTGCGCGCTGTAGGATTTGCTCAGGTTGCGTACGCTCAGGACCTTACGCTGCCTGTCGATAAAGGGCGGCGTAAACGGTTGATAATCGGTTTCTGCCACCGCAGCCAGGGAACTGTTCATAAATGCGTCCAGGTTCGTCAGTAAACTGGGCACTATTAATGGTGTTTTATATGACTGCCGGATGACAGTAAGGCGAACAAATAGTGAACGGATGCGAAAGCTGGCCTATTTGTTGGAAAAAAGTTCGTCATAGATCACACTTTTGCATCAGCAATCGGGCATCTGAGAATACTCTGCCTACCTTTAATACGCGATAGCGCATGAGATTAATAATGATACGTATTTCATCTGATAAAGATGACGCGTTTTATGCGACATTAGCCGGGTAATGCTATCGCCGCGGGTACAACGGGACGACTCTGGACGCTCGTGCAATTCTTATATCTGAGTCGGTTTAACCGAGTAGATAATCTTCAGGTACTGGATTACGATTCGCGGCGGAAAATTTTTAGTCGGTGACTATCCCTTTTGTGCGGCGTGTAATTCCATTATTTACGCTAATTAATGAAATTAACCACTGATTTTGTGTTGTTTATTGGTTTTATGTTCTTATTTTTTGAATTTATTCGGTTTTTTCGCTTTTTTAAATAAAAGTGAGGTTAAGAATAGTCTTAACAACTAATGGCTAAGATCCTGGAACATATAATATTCACTTAAGAATCTACGCATATCCCACCAATAACCGTATGAAAACCAATGATTTTTGTGTTTAACTCAATATCCTTATTTTTATTCTTCTGACTTAAATTGACCTGGTCGGTAATTAGCCCTTTGCGCACTTATTGACACACATGGAGAAAAATCCTAAATTTGGTAACACAAGAAACAAGCAAGTCATTTAGTGCTCTTTATCTCTAGCAATACTATTTTGAATTTTGATTGAATATATTAAAGAGGGAATTTGCTGACTTAGACTTTGCAGGCCTGGGCTATCAGCAGTGTTGTGATACGTTCAAGATTTCCAGGACTATGGGGTTTAACTTTATATGGATTATAAATATTCTTTGGACCAGTGCATCTGGCCAGCGCATGACAGCTATTTTTTAAAAGGACTCGCTGAGCTAATTATTGATATTGATGACCTGATTTACCTGTCGCTTGAAAAGGTACGCCGGGAGTTTGTATTTATTAATCTTAGCGCCAGTTCGCTGAATTATTTTATCCGCCGCGATAGCGAGTGGCTGGCTGAAATGAAAGGCAAGCAAATTGTATTAATTGCCGCGAGGCGCTCGGAAGCGCTGGCCAACTACTGGTATTACAATGGTGCTATTCGTGGCGTGGTCTATGTGGACTTAGCCAAGGATATTCGTCAGGAGCTGGCATACGTTATCAACGGCCGTTTTCTACGTAAAGATATAAAGAAAGACAAAATTACCAACAGGGAAATGCAAATAATTCGGATGACGGCACAGGGAATGCACCCGAAATCTATTGCCAAGATTGAAAATTGTAGTGTGAAAACGGTTTATACCCATCGGCGAAATGCCGAGGCCAAACTGTATTCAAAGATATATAAGTTAGCGCTGTAATTAGTAATAAACGTTGTTTTTAAAATTGTGCACCAGGTCGTAACACCCAAAATAATTTGCGTCGCAGATAATAATGATGCGGCCTGAACTATGGCGGGAATGCACACAGACGTGGGACATCAGGTCCCTTAATAAACTCAGGATGAAAAAGCTATGAAAAAAAAGGTTCTTGCAATTGCTCTGGTAACCGCGTTTGCCGGTATGGGTGTCGCTCAGGCAGCTGACGTTACTGCTCAGGCAGTCGCTACCTGGTCCGCAACCGCCAAAAAAGACACTACCAGCAAGCTGGTGGTGACTCCGCTGGGCAGCCTGGCTTTCCAGTATGCCGAAGGGGTTAAAGGCTTTAACTCACAGAAAGGCCTGTTTGATGTGGCTATCGAAGGTGACGCCACCGCGACCGCATTCAAGCTGACCTCTCGTCTGATCACCAACACCCTGACTCAGCTGGATACCTCTGGTTCCACCCTGAGCGTGGGCGTTGACTACAACGGCGCTGCGGTCGAAAAAACTGCTGACACCACCATGATCGACACCGCGGCGGGCACCCTGGGCGGCAACCTCAGCGCGCTGTCTAACGGCTATAACGTCGCCGGTCGCACCACCGCTCAGGACGGCTTCACGTTCTCCATCATCAGCGGCACCACCGATGGCACCACTGCCGTTACTGACTACAGCACGCTGCCGGAAGGTATCTGGAGCGGCGACGTCAGCGTACAGTTCGACGCGACCTGGACCAGCTGATCCTCTCGTAGCACCAGGCAGGGGGGCTCCCCCTGCCTTATTTCACGGATTGAATTCATATGAAAAAACACATTCTGGCCATCAGCCTGTTGCTCAGCACAATGACGCCAGCCCTGGCGCTGGATGTGGGCGATATCTCTTCATTTATGAACAGCGGCAGCAGCACGCTGAGCAAAGAGATCAAGAACACGACCGACAGCGGTCGCTTAATTAACATCCATATGGAACGCCTCTCTTCGCCGCTGGACGGTGGCAAGGTGATCCCGATGGATAAGCAGGACGAGATTTTACTGACCCCCGCCAGTCTGCTGCTGCCCGCGAAGGCCAGCGACGTGATCCGCTTTTTCTACAAAGGCCCGGCGGACGATAAAGAACGCTATTACCGCATTGTCTGGTTCGATCAGGCGCTCAGCGATGCTCAGCGCAATGGCTCGACCCGCAGCGCGGTAGCGACGGCCTCGGCGCGTATCGGCACCATCCTGGTGGTCGCGCCAAGAAAAGCCAACTTCCGCTATCAGTACGCCAACGGCACGCTGGTCAATACCGGTAACGCGACGTTGCGCATTCTTGCCTACGGCCCGTGTCTGAAGCCGGCTGACGGTAAAGAGTGCAAGGAAAATTATTTCCTGATGCCGGGAAAAGAACGGCGCTTCACGCGCGTGAATGTGGCGGATAAAAAAGGACGGGTCGCGCTCTGGCAGGGCGAGCAGTTTGTTCCCGTGAAATAGACATTTCTTCTGACGGATCAACATTATGGCTCTACCAGGGAACGCTCCAGGATTAAAAACACTCCTTGCCTCCGGCATGGTCATTTTGCTGGTTCCGTTTAGCGTCACTGCCGCCACCGACAAAGTACAGCAAATCGGCGGCGTGATTATCCCTCAGGCCTTCAGCCAGGCGCTGCAGGACGGAATGAGCATCCCACTGTTTATTCATCTTGAAGGCAGCACCGGTACCCAGGACGATCAGCGGATCGGCAATGCCTTTATCTGGCTGGATAATGGCGTTCTGCGCGTTCGGCAGATTCAGCTGGAAGAAAACGATAATAACGCCACCGTCAGCGAGCAGACCCGCAAACAGCTGACCGCGCTGGCCAATGAAGCTTTCAGCAAAGATCTTAACATTAGCCTGACGGATGACGCCCGGCTACAGCTCAGCCTGCGCCAGCTGCTTCTGCAGCTGGTGGTAAAAAAAGAGGCGCTGGGTACGGTGCTGCGCTCGCGCAGCGAAGATATCGGTCAGTCCAGCGTCAACACCCTTAGCAGCACCCTGAACTATAACCTCGGGGTCTATAACAACCAGATGCGCAACGGCGGCAATAATACCTCCAGCTATCTGTCGCTGAACAACGTTACCGCGCTGCGCGAGCACCACGTGGTGCTGGACGGCTCGCTTTACGGTATTGGCTCCGGCAATCAGGACAGCGACGTCTATAAAGCGATGTATGAACGCGACTTTGCCGGTCACCGCTTTGCGGGCGGGATGCTGGATACCTGGAATTTACAGTCCCTTGGCCCGATGACCGCCGTTTCGGCAGGGAAGATCTACGGCGCTTCCTGGGGCAACCAGGCCAGTTCGACGGTGTTCGATAACACCCAGTCGGCCACCCCGGTGGTCGCCTTTTTACCCGCCGCTGGGGAAGTCCATCTGACCCGCGACGGACGCCTGATGAGCGTGCAGAACTTTGCCATGGGTAACCATGAGGTCGACACCCGCGGCCTGCCGTACGGGATTTATGATGTCGATGTTGAAGTGATTGTGAACGGCCGGGTGGTCAGCAAACGCACCCAGCGGGTCAATAAATTGTTCAGCCGCGGACGCGGCGCTGGCGCGCCGCTGGCCTGGCAATTCTGGGGCGGCAGCTTCCATATGGATCGCTGGTCCGAAAGCGGTAAAAAAACGCTTCCGGCAAAAGATAGCTGGCTGGCGGGGGCCTCGGCCTCCGGGTCGTTCAGTACCTTAAGCTGGGCGGCCACCGGCTACGGCTATGATAACAACGCCGTCGCCGAGACGCGCCTGACCCTGCCGATCGCCGAGTCCATTAACGTGAACCTGCAGAATATGCTGGCCAGCGACAGCTCCTGGAGCAGCATCGGCAGCATCAGCGCCACGCTGCCCGGCGGCTTTAGTTCGGTGTGGGTCAACCAGGAAAAAACGCAGATTGGCGACCGGATACGGCGCAGTAATGCCGACAACCGGGCCATCGGCGGCACGCTGAACCTCAATTCACTCTGGTCAAAGCTGGGTACCTTCAGCATCAGCTATAACGACGACCGCCGCTATAACAGCCATTACTACACGGCGGATTACTACCAGACGCTTTACACCGGCTCATGGGGATCGCTGGGCCTGCGCGCGGGTGTACAGCGCTTTAATAACGGCGACAGCAGCGCCAGCACCGGGAAATATATTGCGCTCGATTTCTCGCTGCCGCTCGGCAACTGGTTCAGCGCCGGGATGACGCACCAGAACGGTTACACCATGGCCAACCTGTCGGCGCGTAAACAGTTTGATGAAGGCAGTATTCGCACCATCGGCGCGAACGTTTCGCGCGCCATTTCCGGCGATACCGGCGATGACAAAACCCTCAGCGGCGGCGCGTATGCTCAGTTTGATACCCGCTACTCCACCGGCACGCTGAATGTGAACAGCGGCGTGGATGGCTATGTGAACACCAACCTGACCGCCAACGGCAGCGTGGGCTGGCAGGGGAAAAATATCGCCGCCAGCGGCCGCACCGACGGCAACGCCGGGGTGATTTTCAAAACCGGCCTTGAGGATGACGGCAAGCTCAGCGCCAAGGTTAACGGCCGTATTGTGCAGCTCTCCGGCAACCGTAATTACCTGCCGCTGTCGCCGTACAGCCGTTATGAAGTGGAGCTGCAGAACAGTAAAAACTCGCTCGATAGCTACGATATCGTGACCGGGCGTAAGAGCCAGTTGACCCTTTATCCGGGCAACGTGGCGGTGATTGAGCCGGAAGTGAAGCAGATGGTGACGGTCTCCGGGCGTATCCGCGCGGAAGACGGCACTCTGCTGGCTAACGCGCGGATTAATAACCATATCGGTCGTACCCGCACCGATGAGAACGGTGAGTTTGTGATGGACGTGGATAAAAAATATCCCACCATCGATTTCAGTTACGGTAAAAACCAGAGCTGCGAAGTGGCGCTGGAGCTGAGCCAGGCGCGCGGCGCGGTGTGGGTGGGCGATGTGGTCTGTAGCGGCCTCTCCACCTATGCCCGCACGCAGCAGACAGGAGAAGGTAATGAAAGCTAAATGGCTGGCATGTTTAGTGATGTTCACGGCGGCGCTGTGCGTGACGCGGGTCAACGCCGCGGTCACCAAAACCACCTGGCCGGATGCGGCGGCCATGCAGTTTGTTTTCGTGGAAAACAACTCGGACGATAACTTCTTTGTCACCCCGGGCGGCGCGCTGGACCCGCGAATGACCGGGGCTAACCGCTGGACCGGGCTGAAATATAACGGCTCGGGCACCATTTATCAGCAGAGCCTGGGCTATATCGACAATGGCTATAACACCGGCCTGATTGCCAACTGGAAGTTTGATATGTGGCTGGATAACTCCCCCACATCTCATCCGTTACAGGGGCTGCGCTGTATCAACTGGTATGCGGGTTGCGACATGGCCACCAGCCTGATTCTGCCGCAAACCAGCGATGCCAGCGGCTTCTACGGCGCGACGGTGACCTCCGGCGGACAAAAGTGGATGCACGGCATGATGTCCGACGCTTTCTACCAGTATCTGCAGCAGATGTCGGTGGGCAGCAGTTTCTCGATGACCATCAACTCCTGTCAGACTTCGGTGAACTATGACGCAACCAGCGGCGCGCGCTGTAAAGATCAGGCTTCAGGAAGCTGGTACGTGCGTAAAGTCACCCATACTAAAGCGGCAAACCTGAAGCTGATTAACACCCATGCGCTGGCGGAAGTCTTTATCAACAGCGACGGGGTCCCGACGCTGGGCGAGGGGAACGCCGACTGCCGCACCCAGACTATCGGCTCCCGTTCCGGTCTGAGCTGCAAAATGGTGAACTATAATTTGCAGCACAATGGCCTGAGTAATACCTCAATTCATATTTTTCCGGCAATCAGCAACTCGGCGCTGGCTTCCGCGGTCGGAAGTTATGATATGCAGTTCAGCCTGGATGGGAATTCATGGAAGCCGGTGAGCGGCATCTCCCAGTACTATACGTTTAATGAGATGAAATCATCTGACTCGGTTTACGTATTTTTCTCGAGCAACTTTTTTAAGCAGATGGTCACGCTGGGCATCAGCGACGTGAACACCAAAGACCTGTTTAATTTCCGTTTCTATAACACCACCTCGCCGGAGTCAGGCTGGTACGAGTTTTCGACCTCCAACACCCTGATTATTAAACCGCGCGACTTCAGCATCAGCATTATTTCCGATGAGTACATTTCGGCGCCGACGCGCGAAGGCTACGTGGGCAGCGGCGAGCCGTCGCTGGACTTTGGCTATATTGTCACCACCAGCGGCAAAACCGCCGCCGATGAAGTGCTCATTAAAGTGACCGGGCCAACGCAGGCGATCGGCGGACGTTCATACTGTATTTTTAGTTCACCCGACGGCACGTCGAGAGTACCGTTCCCGGCGACGCTGGCGTTTACCACCCAGACCGGGACCATCAAAACCTACGATGCCGGATGCGATGATACCTGGCGCGATATGACCGACGCCCTGTGGTTAACCACGCCGTGGACGGATATTTCCGGCGACGTCGGGCAGATGGACAAAACGACGGTGACGTTTTCCATTCCGATGGATAACCCGATATCGCTGCGCACGGTGGAAGATAACGGCTGGTTTGGTGAAGTGAGTGCTTCAGGAGAAATTCATGTTCAGGCGACGTGGCGTAACATTAACTAATTTGCTGCGGATGCTTATCTGCCTGCTGTCGCTCGGCTTCGCGACCGCGGCGCAGGCCATCTCGGTGGGTAATTTAACCTTCTCGCTGGCGGCGGAAGATAACTTCGCGTCTAAACGGGTGATTAATAACAATAAAAGCGCCCGGTTGTATCGGGTTTCTATTGTCGCTATCGACCGCCCCGGCGGCAAAGAGGTGCGTTCTCGCCCGGCGGACGGCGAGCTGCTGTTTGCCCCGCGTCAGCTTACCCTGCAGGCGGGGGAGAGCGAGTATTTTAAGTTTTACTACCACGGCCCGAAAGATGACCGTGAGCGCTATTACCGGGTCTCCTTTCGTGAAATACCCACCCGCAATTACGTGATGCGCAATAAAAGCGGTACCGAGGTGAGTATGGATCCTGTGGTGGTGATGGACACGATTCTGGTTGTGCGCCCGCGCGAGGTACGGTTCAAGTGGGCCTACGATCGGGCGGCGGGCACCGTCAGCAATACCGGGAATACCTGGTTTAAGCTGCTGATCAAGCCCGGGTGCGATACGACGGAAGAGGAAGGGGATGCATGGTATTTACGGCCCGGGGACGTTGTTCGCCAGGCCTCGCTGCGCCAACCGGGGAACCACTACATCATCTATAACGATAAATTTATAAAAATGACCAAAGACTGCCCGGTGAACTAACCGGGCAGCTTTTTTCGCGCTTCGTCGCTAAACCTTACGCCCGGCATAGCGGCGGTTCGCCAGCAGGCTCAGGCCGCAGCACAGCAGATAATAAACCGCGCCGGTAAAGACAAATATCGCCAGCGGGTAAATCTGCACTCGGTTATTGACCTGCCCGGCGACGGTGGTCAGTTCCGGCACGTTGACGATAAACGCCAGCGACGTGTCTTTGAGCAGCCCGATAAATATCCCTACCAGCGAGGGCTGAACGTTGCGCAGAGCCTGCGGCAGCAGAATAAGGCGCAGCGTCTGTCCGGGGGCAAAACCCTGAGTCAGCGCCGCTTCGTACTGCCCGCGGGGTAGCGATTGCAGGCCCGCCAGCACCGAGTGCATCACCGACGCGGCGGTAAACCACGCCAGCGCCACCGTGACGGTGACCGCGCCCGGCAGGTCGCTGCCGGTGAGCATGGGGAGCAGATACCACAGCCAGAAAATGACGAAGATCAGCGGGATGCCGCGAATAATCTCCGCCCACAGGAATAGCAGCCGCCGCACGATCCCGTCGTAGCGCCAGGCGATGGCCGCCAGCAGCACGCCCCCCGGCAGCGCCAGCGCGGCGGCGCCGATAGCCATCAGCAGCGTCAGCACCACGCCGCCGGGAATACCGTCCGCCAGCCGTCCCCACAGCAGATAATCGAGGTTATCAACGATAACCGCCAGGTTAGCGTTCATAGCCGGCTCTCCTTTGCTGATCCCTTCCCGGACCGAGACGCGTCAGCGCCACGCCCATGAGCACCCCAAGCGCCAGATACAGCGCGGTGCCGACGGCAAACGCCTCCAGCGCATGCGCGTTGTAGCTCTCGATTTGCCGCACCTGATAGGTCAGTTCGGCGAAGCCGATACCGCTCGCCAGCGAGGAGAGCTTCATCAGGTTCAGATACTGGCCGATAATCGGCTGCCAGGCGTTAGCCAGCCCCTGCGGCAGCAGAATGTGGCGCAGCTCCTGCCACGGTGTAAACCCCTGCGACAGCGCCGCTTCCCGCTGGCCGTGGCTAACGGCGCGCAGCCCGGAGGCGATCTCTTCGATCAGAAACGCCGAAGTAAAGACCCCGAGTCCCCACATTGAGCAGAGAAATTCCGGCGTCAGCCACCAGACGTTGCCCGGCAGAATCGACCAGCTGTGGTCGTCGTTGATAAAATCTCGCGCCCCCAGCGGCAGCAGATTCCAGGCGGCAAAATACCAGAACAGCAGCTGGACCAGCAGCGGCGTATTGCGGAACAGTGAAACCCAGGCCGCCACCAGCCAGCGGCCGGGCCTGCCGCCCCCGAGACGCAGCGCCAGCAGCAGGACGGCCAGCACGGTCGCCAGAATCATCCCCGCGACGCTGACCCAGACGGTGGTGAGAAAACCGGAGATGATCCACTGCAGCGGCTGCCCGCTCAGCACGCCATGCCAGTCGAGATGTGGGATCACGCCTCACCCTCCTGGTGCAGCGGATCGAGCACCTTCTGCAGGAAACGGCGGGTGCGGGCGTGCTGCGGCCGGGCGAAAAACTCGGCCGGCGGCGCGACTTCGAGAATATCGCCGCCGTCGATAAACACCACCCGATCGGCAATCTCGCGGGCGAACTGCATCTCGTGGGTCACCACCACCATGGTGATCCCGCTGTGGGCGAGGGTTTTCATGACCTGCAGCACTTCGCCGATCATCTCCGGGTCCAGCGCCGACGTGGGTTCATCGAACAGAATGATCTGCGGCGAGGAGGCGAGGGCGCGGGCGATCGCCACCCGCTGCTGCTGACCGCCCGAGAGCTGGGCAGGCATCTGCCGGGCTTTATCCGCCAGGCCAACCTGGCTGAGCAGCGCCAGCGAGCGCTCGCGGGCGGCGCTTTTGCTCCAGCCGTGAACGCGTTCCAGCGCGAGGGTAATATTCTCCTGCGCCGTCAGGTGGGCGTAGAGATTAAACTGCTGAAAAACGAAGCCGACCCGGCTGCGCAGCTGGCGCAGGGCGCTGCCGGTAAGCTGGCGCGTCGGTTTGCCGTCGATCAGAATCTCGCCGCCGCTAAGGGATTCCAGCTGATTGATCAGGCGGATCAGGGTTGATTTGCCGGATCCCGAAGGGCCGAGGATCGCCACCACTTCGCCGGGTTCAACCTGTAAATTTACGCCGTTCAGCACCCGATGGTCGCCGTAGCTTTTGGCGACATCGCGAAACTCAATGCTGGCGCTCTGCAGATGCGAAAAATCCGCGGACGATGCCGCGGAGCGTGAAAATAGAGCCGATAACATCATCTTTCTCTGCTTATTTCGCTTCGATAGTAAAGGCGCGCGGCTGCGGGGTTTTGGTGCTCGGGCCAAACCAGACGTCGTAAATTTTGGCCGCTTCACCGGTTTTTTCCAGCTTGACCAGCTCGTCATTGACCGCTTTCAGCAGGGCCGGTTCGCCTTTCTTCACGCCGACGCCAATCTCTTCTTTGCTCAGCAGGTCGGGGATGATTTTGAAGTTTGCCTTGTCCGGCGCTTCCGCCAGCAGTCCGGCGAGGATGGTGCTGTCCTGAGTGATGGCCTGCACGTTGCCGTTGCGTAGGGCGGTCAGCGCCAGCGGAATATCGTCATAAGAGAGCACGCGCGATTGCGGGAAACGCTGATGCAGCGCCTGCTCCCCGGTGGTGCCTTTTACCGCGCCGATGCGCGCTTTGCTGTAATCATCGAGCTTATCCGGTGATTTTGCCGGAACGAGGAACTGCTGGCCGGTCACGAAGTAAGGCGTTGAGAAATCAATTACCTGGGCGCGTTCCGGGGTGATGGTGATATCGGCGACGATCAGGTCGGCCTTACCGGATTGCAGCAGCGGAATGCGGTTGGCCGGGTTGGTGGCGACCAGCTCCAGCTTGACGCCGAGCGATTTTGCCAGCGCTTCGGCGAAGTCCACGTCGTAGCCGACGATTTTATGCGTTTTCGGGTCTACCGAGCCGAACGGCGGGTTGGCGTCGAAGGTGGCGACTTTGACCACGCCGGCGGCTTTGATATCGGCTAGTTGATCGGCCTGAGCCTGCGCGGCGAGCACCAGCATGCCCAGCGCCAGCGCGATTTTTGTTTTTGCAATGCGCATTGTTATTCCCCTGAATCCCTGTTTTGTTTTGTGTTTATCACGCTCCCACAAATCGCCCGTCGGCGGCAAAGAAGAAAAAGTTCTTATCTATAACGAAAAAGAACTTAACAAAGTTGTGGATATTGTTTACCCGGCTCTGTGCTACCAAACTGGGGAGACATTCCGTCAGCTATTGGTATCTTTCTGAAATCACAAGACTCGCAGCGATGCCCTGGTGCCCGCTGAAATCGGCGAACCGGAGGTCGGAAGACAAGGGCTGGCCGCCAGGGATGGCGGCCAGAGGCGAATCGAGACAGCGATGTCGAGTTGAGCCGACCGCAGGCTGAGGACCGGGAGGTGAGCGCAGTGCGCAGCACCGATTTCTTTGCGGGACCGCGGGGATTGTAAAGGGGGAGACGGTTTTCTCCCCCTTTACCCGTTCACGGGTAGCGGTGAGGCATTTTCTGCAGATTGCGAGTGAACGGAACCCTTACGCATAGAATTACAAATCAGGCTTCGGCAAACGCTGCGGGTCCTTCCCAGCCTGCGCTGCGCTTGGCTGGGCTACGGGGCCTCAGTTGTCTGGGGTCGTGTAGCCCGGATAAGACGTTTGCGTCGCAATCCGGGAAAGGCCCCTAATATGCGCCCGACAGAATTACAAATCCGGAATTGATATTTCCCGCCCGCCGTCAACTGTGGTTGAAATAGACACAGGCAAAAATGCTTCCCGACGGAGGAGAAAAATGAAAGTGGCGCTGTGGCAACGCATAACGAGCTGGCTGGCTTCTTTATCAGGATCCGGCGGTGAAGCCGGTCAGCAGGATACCCAACGCATCATGGAGGCAATATTACCGGTCGCCAGTCTCTACGGAATTGAGCTCGGCAACGTTGAAACAAGGTGGTTTCGCCATGATAAAACATACTGAGCGGCGCAGGACGCGTGAAGCCTACTGGAACGAGGTGTGCTTTGTGTAGCGCGAGGCTGTTTGCGGTTGCGGCGACGCAGGAAGCGAAGCCGCAGCCCTGAACAGCTTTATCCCCCCAGATACATCCGTTTGATTTCCGGATTCGCCAGCACCTCCGGCGCCGGACCAGAGAGCATAATCTTCCCATTCTCCAGCACATAGGCGCGATCGGCGATGGTCAACGCCGCCGTGGCGTTCTGCTCTACCAGCAGCACGGTAATATTCTCTTCCCGCAGCTGCTTAATCGTCGCAAACAGCTCCCCGACAATTTTCGGCGCCAGGCCGAGGCTTGGCTCATCGAGCATCAGCAGTACCGGCTCGCTCATTAACGCTCTGGCGATCGCCAGCATCTGCTGCTCGCCGCCGCTCATGGTTCCCGCCATCTGGCTGCGCCGCTCTTTCAGCCGGGGAAACAGGCTGTACATGCGATCGCGCAGGCGGGTAAAGCCGGCGAGATTGTTGTAGGCCCCCATGCGCAGATTCTCTTCGATGGTCAGGTTGGTAAAGATGCGCCGTCCTTCAGGCACCAGCGCCAGCCCCTTACGCACAATCTGATGCGTCTGGCTGCGGGAAATATCCTCGTTGAGAAAATTGACCCGCCCCGTGGAACGCACCAGGTTGACGATCCCGTTGAGGGTGGAGGTTTTCCCGGCACCGTTGCTGCCGATAAGGGTCACAATCTCCCGGTCGTGAATATCAATGTCCACCCCTTTCAGCCCCTGAATCACGCCGTAAAACACTTTTAACTCGCGCGCGCTAAGCATAACGAACGTCCCCCAGGTAGGCGGAAATCACGTCCGGATCCTGAATGGCTTCGGACATCAGGCCGCTAAACAGCGGTTTGCCGTACTCCAGCACCATCACCCGCTCGCACAGCTTGTTGACGAACGGCATATCGTGCTCGATCAGCAGTACGCTGAGCTGATAGTCGTTACGCATGCGGAAGATCAGATCCGCCAGATCCTCCGTCTCTTTCGGGTTCATCCCGGCGGCGGGCTCGTCGAGCAGCAGCAATTTTGGCGACGTCGCCAGCGCGCGGGCGATCTCCACCTTGCGCTGGTTGCCGTAGCTGAGGTTGGTGGCCTGCACGTCGGCGAAATGGGCGATACCGATATCGTCCAGAATCGCCATCGCTTTGGCCTTTGCCGCCCGCTCGGCGGGGAAGTAGCGGCCAATATGCAGCGCCGCTTCCAGCAGCGAATAGCGGCTGGCGCTGTCGAGGCCGACCATCACGTTTTCTAATACCGTCATCGAGTTGAACAGGCGGATATTCTGAAAGGTGCGGGCGATCCCGGCGTTGACCACCCGGTTCGGCTTCAGCCCCTTCAGCGACTTTCCCGCCAGGGTCACGCTGCCGCTGGTCGGCTTATAGTTGGCGGTGATGACGTTGAACATCGTGGTTTTGCCCGCGCCATTGGGGCCAATCAGGCCAAAAATTTCCGCTTCGTCGACGTGGAAACTGACGCTGTCGATGGCCCGCAGGCCGCCGAACTGCATGGTCACGTCCTGCACCTGTAAAATGACCTTATTTTGCGCCATAGCCGCGGCCCCTTTTGCCCACTTGCCAAATCTCTTTTTTGCCCAGCAGACCTTCGCGGGCGAACAGCATGATGATCAGCAGCAGCAGCGAGAACACCACCATCCGCAGGCCCGGATACGCGCCGAGATCGTGACCGAAGAACTGGAGCGGCTGGTCGAGAAAGCGCAGCCACTCGCCGCTGCCGACCACCAGTACGGTGCCGAGCAGCGCGCCGGTGGTGCTGCCCAGGCCGCCGAGCACGATAATAATCAGCAGCTGGAAGGTGAGCATAAAGTCGAACAGGCCCGGCGAGATGGTGGTCAGCAGCGAGGCCAGCAGGCCGCCGCCGATCCCTTCGAAGAAGGCGCTGGTGGCGAAGGCGCAGGTTTTAATGCGAAACGTGTTCACGCCCATGGCGATAGCGGCGTCTTCGTCGTCGCGCACCGCTTTCATCATTCGCCCGTACTTCGACCACACCAGCTGCAAAATCATCCCGGTCGCCAGCAGGGCGAACAGCCCGCACCAGAACAGGAGATGCGGCTGCTGCGGAATATCGTTGAGGCCAATCGCGCCGTTGGTGATCTGCGGATTGTTGATAGCGAGGATTTTAATGATAAAGCCGAAGCCGAGGGTCACAATCGCCAGGTAGTCGCCGCGCACGCGGAAGACCGGCAGGGCAAGGCAAACCGCCAGCGCCGCCGCGCACAGGCCGCTAATGAGCAGCGCGGGCAGGAACCCGGCGTGCAGCACGAGGATCCACGGGCTGGGGGCGGCCATCTCAAACATATCCAGCTTGCTGTCGCTGGGGAGGATTAGCAGAGCGGTGACGTAAGCACCGACCGCCACAAAGCCGTTGGGCTCCAGCGACAGCTGGCCGGTCACGCCGTTGATCAGGTTGTAGCTGACCGCGAGGATCATAAAGACGAAAATGGTGCTGATGACGCGAATAATGTAGTCGTTGAAGACGACGTTGATCCCGGCCAGCAGCGCGACGCAGAGAGCAATAATGACCAGGTTGCGCAGCTGCGCCCCGGCGGTAGTCGTAGCGTTGAGCATCAGAAACGGCTCCTTTCCAGACGTTCATCGCCCATAATGCCAACCGGGCGGAACAAGAGGACCAGAATCAAGAACATAAAGGCAAAGGCGTCTTTGTAACCGCCCAGCTCGGGAAACAGAGCGACCGCCACCACCTCGGTAAAGCCGAGAATAAAGCCGCCGAGCACCGCGCCGGTGACGCTGCCGATTCCGCCGAGCACCGCGGCGGCGAAGGCCTTCAGGCCGATCAGCACGCCCATCAGCGGGTCGATGGTCGGGTAGCTGATGGAGTAGAACACCCCGCCCAGCGCCGCGAGGCTGCTGCCGAGGGCGAACACCAGCGAGATAATGCGGTTGGCGTCGATGCCCATCAGGCGCACGGTATTAACGTCGAAGGCCACCGCGCGGATCGCCATCCCGTAGCGGGTGCGGTACAGCAGCCAGAGGATCGCCAGCAGCAGCAGTACGGTGATCAGCGGCACGATCCACGCCACGTTGGTGATAATCACGTCACCAAAGGCGCGGGTGTTGTTGAAAAATTCCGGTGCGGAAAAGAAGCGCGAGCTGCCGCCAAACAGCACGTTGAACAGGTTTTCGAGGAAGAAGCTGACGCCGATGGCGGTGATCAGCATGGAGATTTTTGATGCCTGACGCAGCGGGCGATAGGCCACCCGGTCGATCAGCATACCGAACAGGCCGCACAGCGCGAGGGTCAGGAAAACGGCTACCCCGAAGGGTAGCCCAATGGAAGAAAACAAAAACAGGGTGGTAAACGCCCCGACCATCATTACGTCCGCATGGGCGAAGTTGATCAGGCGCAGCACCCCATAAACCATCGTATAACCGATGGCAATCAGGGCGTACATGCCCCCAAGGCTCATTCCATTGACCACTTGCTGGAGAAAAATGGCACCATCCATCTGATATCCCTTATAAAACCTTAAGGATTAACCACGGTACGAAACGCCAGCTTGCCATCCTTCACTTCGTTGATGACCGCGCTGCGGATAGCGTCGCCGTTTTGTAACGTCAGCGTGCCGGTTACGCCCTGGAAGTCCTTAGTGGCGCGAATTTTTTCGTTAACGCAAACCCGGTCGTGCGGGTCGCTGCACTGGTTCATGGCGTTGATAATGACGTTATAGGCGTCCGCCGCCATCGCGCCCCAGGTGTGGGTCGGCTGCTGGTATTTGGCTTCCCAGGCTTTGATAAACACCTCGCCCGCCGGCGTTTGCTCTTTGGCGTTCGGCGAGTAGTAGTCGGTGGTCATATAGCCGTTGACCGCGTCTTTGCCGACGTCAAAAAAGACCTGATCCGCCGCCAGCCCGTCGCCGCCGACCACCGGCTTGCTCAGCCCCAGCTGCTTCGCCTGTACGGCGATCAGCGCCCCTTCGGTGTAGTAGATCGGCATATAGATCATGTCGACGTTCTTCGCCTTCACGCTGGCCAGCTGGGCCTTAAAGTCTTTGCTGCCGCCGGGAGCCTGAACTTCGATAGGAATGGTGCCGCCGTTTTTCAGGAACTGCGTGCGGAAGGCCTTCGCCAGGCCGACGGAGTAGTCGTTGCTGCTGTCGAAGACGATGGCGGCGGTTTTGGCTTTCAGATCGCGCGAGGCGAGGTTAGCGCCGACCACGCCCTGGAAGCTGTCGGAGAAGCAGACCCGGCTGACGTAAGGGTGGTTGCGGGTGACGCGGTCGTTGGTCGCGGTTGAGGAGACCAGCGGCGTTTTGCTGTCGTCGGCGATTTTGGTCATCGCCAGGGTATTGGAGGAGGTGACTTCGCCGATCACCGCATCGACTTTATCGCTGGAAACCAGGCGCTGCATGGCGTTAGCGGCTTCAACCTTATCGCTCTTATCGTCAATCACGATAAGCTTCACGGTGTCGCCGTTTTTTAACGTCGGCGTAATGCTCTGGATAATATCCAGCCCTTTTTGCGAAGGCTGACCGTAGCCGCTCAGCGCGCCGCTCAGCGGCAAGACCACGCCGATTTTAATTTCAGCCGCCTGCGCGCTGCTGGCACCGACCCACGCGGCAACCAGCGTGGCCATTAAAGACGCTTTCCCGGAAAACTTGTTCATTGTTACCTCACCGTCGGTCGATTATTTATCTTTAACCATCAATGACTGCATAACATTGAGACATAATTCGCCAGCGTATCCGGCGAATTATTGGCTGTTATGTTGAATAGATAACGAGATATATTTGGTATGCGGATTTACCTTACAACGTCCGTTTCGTTTTTACTCATGCAATATTCTTATTACCTCCAGGAGAGGGCATAAGGCTGATGAAAATACTGTTATTGGTACGGTAAACGCATTTTGCCAGGTGGCGGCTGACGCCTTACCCGGCCTGGAAAGCCCGCAATTTTAGAGCGCACCCGAATATAATATTCAGGTGCGCTCGATAATATTAAAAATCTATTCTGCTGCCCGCGTGACTTATTATTTTAACTGGCTCAACGGTTTTATTTTTCCATGCAGCGCCGGATTATCGCTTTCGTCTTTCAGGCGCACTCCGGTAAGCCGCCGCAAAAAGGCCTGCTCCAGTAGCCAGGCCAGTTTAAATGCGGCGGCATCAAAGCTCAGTCCTTCCGGACGGATATTAGAAATACAGTTGCGCTCCGACTCCAGCCGCTGACGATGCGGCTGCCAGGTTAAATACACCCCGAGGCTATCCGGCGAGGAGAGCCCGGGCCTTTCGCCAATCAATATCGCCACCGCTCTGGCCTTCAGCGTTTCGCCTATATCATCGCCCAGCGCGACCCGCGACTGGTGCGCCAGTACCACCGGGGCCAGGCTCAGGCCGAGGGTTTTCAGATAGGGCTGCAGGGCGCGAATCAGCGGCACCGCCTGGCGCTGCACGGCGTACGACGACAGCCCGTCGCCAATCACCAGCAGCAGGTCGGCGGGGCGCGCGCCGCTGGCGGCGAGGTCGGCGCGGCTCTCTTCGTTCAGCTGTCGCCCCAGATCCGGGCGATTCAGATAGACATGGCGATCGCTGGCGGCGCTGCGGACGGTCAGCGTCGACAGCCCCAGCTCCGCCAGCGGCTGGACTAACTGGTCGCTGGCGAAAGGCTGGTGAATGGCATCGCGCGCCCGGGCGTGGGCGAGGCCGAAATTCAGCACTTCGCGGGTCGGCAGGCTGGCGCCGCTGCGCCCCAGCGCAATCCGCGCATCGGTAAACTCACGCAGCGGGTTCCAGGCGTCGGGAGGATTCATACCGGTTCTCCTTGCGGCAGGACGGAAAGCAGCGGATGGCGGGCATCGGTCAGACGCAGCGCGCCGTGACGGTCAATAATCTGCATCTTCGTCAGCCAGTCGGCGAACTCAGGCGCATGCTGTAAACCCAGCAGTCGGCGGGCGTAAAGGGCATCGTGGAACGAGGTGCTTTGGTAGTTGAGCATAATATCGTCAGCCCCCGGAACGCCGATCAAAAAGGTCAGCCCGGCCGCGCAGAGCAGCGTCAGCAGGGTATCCATATCGTCCTGATCCGCTTCGGCGTGATTGGTGTAGCAAACGTCGCAGCCGATGGGCAGCCCCATCAGCTTGCCGCAGAAGTGATCTTCCAGCCCGGCGCGGATAATCTGCTTACCATCGTACAGATACTCCGGGCCGATAAAGCCCACCACCGTATTGACCAGCAGCGGCTCAAAATGGCGGGCGACGGCATAGGCCCGGGCTTCGCAGGTCTGCTGATCAACGCCGTGGTGGGCGTTGGCGGAAAGACAGCTGCCCTGGCCGGTTTCAAAATACATCACGTTGTTGCCCAGCGTGCCGCGGTTCAGGCTAAGCGCCGCTTCCCGCGCTTCCTGCAGCAGCGCCAGATTAATGCCGAAACCGCTGTTGGCGGCTTCGGTACCGGCCACCGACTGGAACACCAGATCCACCGGCGCGCCGCGCTCAATCAGCTGCAGGGTGTTGGTGACGTGGGTCAAAATGCACGACTGGGTGGGGATGGCGAAGCGCTGAATAATATCGTCAAGCATATGGTTCAGCTGCGCCAGCACCGGCAGGCTGTCGCTGGCCGGATTGATGCCGATCACCGCGTCCCCGGCGCCGTACAGCAGGCCGTCGAGCATGCTGGCGGCGATGCCTTTCATATCATCGGTCGGGTGATTAGGCTGCAGGCGCACGCTCAGGCGCCCCGGCAGGCCGATGGTATTGCGAAAACGGGTGACGACCCGGCATTTGCTGGCGGCGAGGATCAGATCCTGATTGCGCATCAGCTTGCTGACCGCGGCGGCCATCTCCGGGGTTATCGCGCGGGCGACCTGGCGCAGCGCCGCTTCATCGGTGGCGTCGTCGAGCAGCCAGTCGCGAAAATCGCCGACCGTAAGATGGCTAATCGCCGCGAAGCCCCGGGCGTCGTGGGTATCGAGGATCAGCCGGGTCACCTCATCCTGCTCGTAGGGAATCAGCGGATTATCGAGAATCTCCGTGAGCGGAACCTCCGCCAGCGCCATTTTTGCCGCCATCCGCTCTTCGGCGGAGCCGGCGATAACGCCCGCCAGCGCGTCGCCGGAACGCGCAGGAGAGGCCTTCGCCATCAAGGTTTTCAGACTATCAAAGCGCCATACCTGGCCCGATAGCGTAGTTTTATACATGTGTCGCCTCCTCAGGAGACCGTACGCAGCTGCGGATCCACCGCCGCGCGCTGGCGGGCCGCTGCGGTCTTGCGAAACCACAGGTAGCCGCCGAGCATCATGGCGGCGAAAATCAGCGCCAGCAGCGTGTTGTACCAGACCATCGCCACCAGGCAGAGTACCGCCATGGCCAGCGCGAAGGCCGGCGCCCACGGATAGAGCGGCGCGCGGAACGGTCGAATCAGCTTCGGCTCGCTGCGGCGCAGTTTAAACAGCGCCGCCATCGAGGTGATATACATAACAATAGCGCCAAATACCGACATCGTGACGATACAGGCGGTCAGCGGCATCCCGCTAATGGTGATCAGCGAATCGGAGAAAATGGCGGCAATGCCCACCACGCCCCCGGCGAGGATCGCCAGATGCGGCGTGCGGGTGCGGCGGTTCAGCGTCGCCAGGCTGGCGGGGAGATAGCCCGCGCGCGCCAGCGAGTAAATCTGCCGCGAGTAGCCCATGATAATTCCGTGGAACGAGGCCACCAGGCCGAAGAGCCCCAGCCACACCAGCATATGCAGCCAGCCGCTGCTGTTGCCGACCACCATTTTCATCGCCTGCGGCAGCGGGTCGTTAATATTGGCCAGGGTTCGCCAGTCGCCCACGCCGCCGGCAAAAATCATCACGCCAATCGCCAGCACGGTCAGGGTCAGGATGCCGCCGCCCAGCGCCCGGGGAATGGTGCGCTGCGGATCCTTCGCCTCTTCGGCGGCCATCGATGCGCCTTCAATCGCCAGAAAGAACCAGATAGCGAACGGGATGGCGGCAAACATCCCCGGCAGCGCCAGGCCGCTGAAGCTCTCCGCGCCCGCCCAGCCGTTAGCAGTAAAGTGGCTCCAGGAGAAGCCCGGTGCGACAACGCCCATAAACACCAGCAGTTCGAAAATCGCTAATAACGTCACCACCAGCTCAAAGGTCGCGGCGATACCCACGCCGAGAATATTCAGCGTCATAAAGATGATGTAAGCGCTGCAGGCCACCCATTTGGGGTCGAGCGCCGGAAACTGCACGTTAAGATAGGCGCCGATGGCCATGGCGATGGCGGGCGGGGCGAAGACGAATTCAATCAGGGTCGCGAAGCCGGCGATAAACCCGCCGGTCGGGCCAAAGGCGCGGTAGGCGTAGGCAAAAGGCCCGCCCGCATGCGGAATGGCGGTGGTCAGCTCGGTAAAGCTAAAAATAAAGGCGCAGTACATCGCGGCGATGGCCAGCGCGACGATCATAAAGCCCAGCGTCCCGGCCTGGGACCAGCCGTAGCTCCAGCCAAAATACTCTCCGGAAATAACCAGCCCAACGGCGATCCCCCATAAGCGGAAACTGCCGAGCGTTCTTTTTAGCGTTGTGGTTTGCTCTGTCATGTTCGTTGCCTCGCCAGATAAAGATATCGGGAGGGTTGCAAAGAGAATGCCAGGGCATACCACCGATAAACGCGGCGGTTTACGCCAACGAGGATCAAAAAAGGTGCAGACCGCGCCCGGCGGGAGAGTCGCCGTGGTGCAGCTGCCCGCAAATGTGGCGTTACTGGCGCCAGCGTCTTTTTTGCGCCATCGCGCCAGGCCGCTTTGCAATTTAGCAGTGGTCGCGGTATAAGGAATCTCTTATCTGGATGTTTAGATGTCTATACGCCCATGAGGTCAAATGCAAACAACACAACAACAAGGTGGGCAGCTTAAGCGCACCATGAAGACCCGCCACCTGATTATGCTGTCGCTGGGTGGCGTTATTGGCACAGGGCTATTTTTTAATACCGGCTATATCATCTCCACCACCGGAGCTGCGGGTACGCTGCTGGCCTATCTGATTGGCGCGCTGGTGGTCTGGCTGGTGATGCAGTGTCTGGGCGAACTCTCGGTGGCGATGCCGGAAACCGGGGCGTTTCACGTCTACGCCGCCCGCTATCTCGGCCCGGCGACCGGGTACACCGTCGCCTGGCTCTACTGGCTAACCTGGACCGTCGCGCTTGGCTCAAGCTTCACCGCCGCCGGATTCTGCATGCAGTACTGGTTCCCGCAGGTGCCGGTATGGGTCTGGTGCGTGGTGTTCTGCGCGGTGATTTTCGCCCTCAACGTTATCTCCACCCGCTTCTTTGCCGAAGGTGAATTCTGGTTCTCGCTGGTGAAGGTGGTCACCATTATTGCCTTTATTATTCTCGGCGGGGCGGCGATCTTCGGCATCATTCCGATGCAGGATGGCTCCCCGGCGCCGGGGCTGCGCAATATCACCGCCGAAGGCTGGTTCCCGCACGGCGGTCTGCCGATCCTGATGACCATGGTGGCGGTTAACTTCGCTTTCTCCGGCACCGAACTTATCGGCATCGCGGCGGGGGAAACGGAGAATCCGCACAAAGTCATTCCGGTGGCCATTCGCACCACCATCGCCCGGCTGATTATCTTTTTTATCGGCACCGTCTTCGTGCTGGCGGCGCTGATCCCGATGCAGCAGGCGGGAGTCGAGAAAAGCCCGTTTGTGCTGGTGTTCGAAAAGGTGGGGATCCCTTACGCGGCGGATATCTTTAACTTTGTGATCCTGACGGCGATTCTATCGGCGGCCAACTCTGGCCTCTACGCCTCCGGGCGGATGCTGTGGTCGCTCTCCAATGAAAAAACGCTGCCGGCCTGTTTTACTAAATTAACCAAGAACGGCGTGCCGCTGACGGCGATTTCGGTCAGCATGCTTGGCGGCGTGCTGGCGCTCTTCTCCAGCGTCGTGGCCCCGGATACGGTGTTTGTCGCGCTGTCGGCGATTTCCGGCTTCGCGGTGGTGGCGGTATGGCTGAGCATCTGCGCCTCGCACTTTATGTTCCGCCGTCGCCATCTGCAGCAGGGGAAGGCGCTAAGCGAACTGCACTACCGCGCGCCGTGGTATCCGCTGGTGCCGGCGCTGGGATTTGTGCTTTGCCTGGTGGCCTGCGTGGGTCTGGCGTTTGACCCGAGTCAGAGGATTGCGCTGTGGTGCGGGATCCCGTTCGTGGCACTGTGTTATGGTGCGTATTATCTGACTCGTTCACGGAAACTCACCCAGGAGCCTCAACATGTCGCAGAATAATCCGTTAACCGCCCTCCTTGACGCAAAGCCCTTTATCCTGCTGGACGGCGCGATGGCGACGGAGCTGGAAGCGCGCGGCTGCAATCTTGCCGACAGCCTGTGGTCGGCGAAAGTGCTGGTCGACAACCCGGAGCTTATCCGCGAAGTTCACCTCGACTATTTCCGCGCCGGCGCGCAGGTGGCGATCACCGCCAGCTATCAGGCGACGCCGGCGGGCTTTGCCGCCCGCGGCCTCGATGAAGCGCAGTCGAAAGCGCTGATCGGCAAAAGCGTTGAGCTGGCCCGCAAGGCGCGGGAGGCGTATCTGGCGGAAAACCCGCAGGCGGGCGCGCTGCTGGTTGCCGGTTCGGTCGGGCCGTACGGCGCCTTCCTGGCGGACGGTTCGGAGTATCGCGGCGATTATGTCCGCAGCCGTGAGGAATTTCAGGCGTTTCATCGTCCGCGCGTGGAAGCGCTGCTCGACGCCGGGGCCGATCTGCTGGCCTGCGAAACGATGCCGAATTTCGCCGAGATGAAGGCGCTGGCGCAGCTGCTGACCGCCTATCCGCGCGCGCGGGCGTGGTTCTCGTTTACCCTGCGCGATGCGCAGCATCTCAGCGACGGCACGCCGCTGCGGGAAGTGGTTGGTGTGCTGGCAAACTATCCGCAGGTGGTGGCGTTGGGCATTAACTGTATCGCACTGGAGAACACCACCGCCGCGCTGGCGCATCTGCATAGCCTGACGGCTCTGCCGCTGGTGGTTTATCCTAACTCCGGGGAGCACTATGACGCGGTATCCAAGACCTGGCATCACCACGGCGAAGCCTGTGCAACGCTGGCGGAATATTTACCCCAGTGGCTGGCGGCGGGGGCGAAGCTGATTGGCGGCTGCTGCCGCACGACGCCGAAGGATATTGCCGAACTGAACGCCCGGCGTTGAGTTTGCGCCGGGTGGCGGCTGATGCCTTACCCGGCCGACAACGTGCACGAATCGTAGGCCGGGTAAGCGTAAGCGCTACCCGGCATCAATCATCCGGCATCCGCTAACACAAACATCCCGTACGGGTGGATTTCGAGATAGTAATGCTCGCCGACGTCCGGCTGCAGTCGCGTCGCGTTCACCTGCAGCAAAATTTCCTGCCCGTGCCACTCCACCGTCACCTCGTACTGCGGCCCCATATAGGCCACGTGACGGATCGTGCAGCGCTGGCTCTCCTCGCCGCGATCGCTCAGGGTGATCGCCTCCGGGCGGACGCCGACGCTGCCCTCGCCGTGGGCGGCAAAATGCAGCGGCCTCGGCAGACGATAGCCATAAATATCGACGAATCCTTCGCTGAAGGCGGCCGGGAACAGGTTGGCATCGCCCATAAAGCTCGCCATAAAGCGCGACGCGGGCTGGCGGTAAAGATCCTGCGGCGAGCCGATCTGCATGATATGCCCCTTATTCATCACCAGCACGGTATCGGAAACCGCAAAGGCTTCACTCTGATCGTGGGTCACGTACAGCGAGGTGATATCAAACTGCTTTTGCAGTTCGCGGATCTTATCGCGCATGCTGCGCCGCAGGTTGGCGTCGAGGTTGCTTAAGGGCTCATCAAACAGCAGCACCTTTGGCTTGAGGATCAGGGCACGCGCCAGCGCCACGCGCTGCTGCTGGCCGCCGGAGATCTGATCGACATAGCGGTCTTCGAAGCCCTCCAGATCCACCATCGCCAGCGCCTCCTTCACCCGCGCTTTCACGTCGCTGCGCGACGCGCCGAGCATCTTCAGACCGTAGCCGACGTTGTCCCCCAGCGACATATGCGGAAACAGGGCGTAAGACTGAAACACCATACAGATGTCGCGCTGCTGAATGGAGCGATGGGTCACGTCTTCGCCATCGATGAAAATCTGCCCTTCGCTCGGTTTTTCCAGCCCGGCGACCAGGCGCAGAATGGTGGTCTTACCTCAGCCGGAAGGGCCGAGCAGGGTCACCATTTGCCCCTGCGGGATGGTGAGATTGATATTGTCGATAACCGTGTTGCTGCCGAATCGCTTGGTGACGTTGCGCAGTTCAACAAAATTTTTCTGACTCATAGTGCGCTCCATTACGCCTGGTTTTTGGCTTTTGACCGGGAGATACGCGCTTCCCCGATCAGCCAGTCAAAGATAAAAATAATCGCCAGCATCACTACGATCAGAATCGATCCGTAGGCGATCGCCACGCCGTATTCGCCGTCTTCCACCCGGTTGAGGATATAGGCGGTAGCGACGCGGGTGTCCGGCGTCACGAGGAACACAATGGCGCTGACGGTGGTAATGGCGCGCACAAAGCTGTAGATCAGCGCCGAGAGGATCGCCGGGCGCAGCAGCGGCAGCAGGATGTGCGTAATGGTGCGCAGGGAACCCGCGCGCAGGCTGAGCGACGCTTCGTCCAGCGATTTGTCGATCTGGCCTAAACCGGCAATGCCCGCCCGGATGCCCACCGGCACGTTACGCATCACCATCGAGATAATCACAATCGCCGCCGTTCCGGTGAGGTACACCGGCGCGCTGTTAAAGGCGAGAATATAGGAGACGCCCGCCACGGTGCCCGGTACCGCGAAGCACAGCATGGTGGTGAACTCGATGGTCTTTTTGCCTTTAAACTGCTGACGCACCACGATCCAGGCGATCAGCAGGCCGAAGGCGGCGGTGATCGGCGCGGCGATCCCGGCGTAGAGCAGGGTATCGAGCAGCGAAGGCCAGGCGCCGTCGCTCATCCCCTGGCCGAACAGCTTGATAAAGTTATCCAGCGTCAGGGTGTAGTCCACGCCCCAGTTAACGGTAAAGCTGCCGTAGAAAATGCTGCCGTAGAGCAGGGCGTTGAAGGCGATCCACACCGCCAGAATGGCGATCACGCTCCACACCAGGGTCACCGGCAGCGGCTGCACGTCGCCGCGATAGGACTTACCGGAAACCGTGACGTACGAGCGCTTGCCGATCCACATATACTGAATGCAGAACACCAGCAGCGAGAACAGCAGCAGGAACGCGCCCAGGGTACTGGCGGCCTGATAATCGAGCTGCGAACCGGTGATATAGAAGTAGATTTGCGTCGCCAGCACGTCGAAGTTGCCGCCGAGCACCAGCGGGTTGCTGAAGTCGGCCAGCGACTGGACGATGACAATTAAAAACGCGTTCGCCAGCGCCGGTTTCAGCAGCGGGACGAAGACGCCGTTAAAGGTCTGCCAGCGGCTGGCGCGCAGGGTGTACGACGCCTCCTCCAGCGACGGATGAATGGTTTTAATCGCGCCGTCGAGGATCATAAACGCCATCGGAGTGAACGCCAGCACCTGCGCCAGCCAGATGCCGGTAAACCCGTACAGCCAGTTGGTGTTGGTTAAGCCGAACCAGTCGACCATCAGCTCGGTGACGTAGCCGGAACGGCCCATCATCAGGGTAACGCCGAGGCCGACGACAAACGGCGGGGTGACGATCGGCAGAATCGAGAAAATGCGGCCAATAATCGCGCTGCGCTTGGCGATGCGGGTGGTGTAAATCGCCAGCACCAGGCCAAAGAAGGTGCAGCCGATGCCGACCGCAATCGACAGGGCGATGGAGTTGAGGATCACCTGGACGATATGCGCCTGCGACAGCACGGCCATAAACGCCAGCGGGGCAAACTCGCCGGCGTCGTTGGTGAACATCGGGATGAAAATGGCGATGCTCGGCCAGACGATAAAGACGCCGATTAACGCCACGATGGTGACCAGCGAACCAATCACAAAGCGGTCGCCGCCCAGCCATTCCAGGCGGGTGAGCGCCAGGGTCATGATGGCGCCCAGCGCGACAAACAGCACGAGGGTGGCGTAGCCTAACCCGCGGCCTTCCACGGTGGCGCTGACGACGATAAACGCCATACAGAGGAGCGCCCAGCCGGCGTCGAGGTAGTGGCGGCTGCGCTGCTCCCGGCTGGCTTCCTGCCATGGACGAATCAGCAGCAGGCTCGGCAGGAGATACCACAGCCAGCTGATATTGAACTGTGACCAGCCGTAGGCCGCGAGAATTTCATCTTGCGTGGACTCCAGCAGACCGTAATCCAGGCTCCAGCTCGGCAGCAGGGCGAACGCCAGCCAGCCGAATAAAACCCAAAGGAATATCGCATCCCGCTTTTTCACGGGATGGAGTGCAAGTGTGTGTGACATAAGTTTTCCGGTGTCGTAGGCCGGGTAGGGCGTGGATGCCGCCACCCGGCAAATGAACGCAGTGCGGGCTTATTTACCCATCTTCACTTCGCTAACCCATTTATTGATGAGCGCTTTACGCACGTCCGTTGAGCCGTATTTATCCATGTCGTAGTTGATAAGCTTCAGGTCGTCGAGCTTCAGCGAGTTCGGCGAAGTTTCGGCGCTGGTGTTGGTCAGGATCTGATAGGACTTGCCTTTCTTCCACGCCAGCTCCTGGGCCTCTTTCGACAGCACCCAGTCGACGAAAAGTTTGGCGTTGTCGAGGTTGCGCGCGCCCTTCAGAATGCTCACGCCGCCAATTTCGTAGCCGGTGCCTTCGCACGGCGAGATCAGCTCCAGCGGCGCGCCCTGTTCTTTTTCCAGCGAATAGTCGTGCAGGAAGCCGATGCCGATGGCCGTTTCACCGCGGGCGGCGTTGCGCGCCGGGGCGATACCGGATTTCGTGTACTGGGAGACGTTAGCGTTGAGCTGTTTGAGATAATCGAAAGCCTGATCGTCTCCCCACAGCTGGGCGAAGGTCGCCAGCGCGGTGTAGGCGGTGCCGGAGCTCTGCGGGTCGGCAATCTGGATTTCGCCTTTGTATTCCGGTTTGGTCAGATCCTTCCAGCATTTTGGCACCGGCAGGTTTTTCTCTTTCAGGCGCTGGGTGTTCACGCCGAAGCCGAGAATGCCGACGTACACCGCCGAGGAGTAGTTGCCTTTCAGCTTCGCCGGATCGCGGAACTGCTCCATCACCTGCGTAAGATTCGGCGATTTATAGGGCTGCAGCAGGCCCATTTCGCCGGCCTGGGACTGCGGGTCGAGGGTGCCGCCGTACCAGACATCCGCCTGCGGGTTTTTCTTCTCGGCATCGACCTTCGCCAGCGTGCTGCCGGAGCCGTTGCGAATAAACGAGGTTTTTACGTCATATTTTTCGCCGAAGGCTTTAGTTTCCGCCTCACACATTTCGTTGGTGGCGCTGCAATAGACCACCAGACGACCTTTGGCGTGCGCCGCGCCGCTTAACGTCGCCAGCGCAATGCCGGAAGCAATCAGGGTAGTGACCAGCGTTTTTTTCATTATTTTATCCTTTGAGCAGCAGAGGTAGTAATGCTCGCCATCAGCAGCGGCATCAGCAATAAACCCATCAGAACTGCGGCGACCGAGAGTAAACTGAACATCCCCGACCAGCCGTAGCGTTCAATGACCAGCGACAGAGGCCAGCCCGCCAGCGCTGCCCCCAGATAGGCGAACAGGCCGAGAAATCCGCTGATTGACCCCGCCGCCGCTTTGTGTCCGCATTCCACCGCCGCGAGGCCAATCAGCATTTGCGGGCCAAAAACGAAGAAGCCCACCGTAAAGAAACAAACCGCCAGCAGCGCGTAGTGGTGTACCGGCGCCAGCCAGAGCGCGGCGACGGAGACCATCAGCCCCAGCGTGAACAGTAAAATCATCGGCGCCCGCTGGCCGCTGAACAGCAGATCCGAACCCCATCCGGCGAACAGCGCGCCGAGCAGGCCGCCCGCTTCAAACAGCATCACCGTGGCGTTGGCGCTGAGCAGGTTGACGCCGTGGCTCTCCGTCAGCCAGATGTTGCCCCAGTCGTTGAGCGCGATGCGGATCAGGTAGACCAGCACATAAGAGACGCCCAGCAGCCAGATCATCGGGTTCTTCAGCATCGTGGTGCGCAGCATCTGCCACAGCCCCATCGGCGGGCTTTGCCGCTCCTGGCGCAGCTCCAGCGGGTCGTTACGCCAGGCGCCCACCGACGGCAATCCCTCTTCGCGGGGCGTTCCTTTCAGGTGCAGCGTTAACCAGATGCCTGATGCCATGCTGATCATCCCCGGTGCCAGCATCGCCGCCTGCCAGCCCCACCAGTGGGCGGCAAAGGCGCTAATCAGCGGGATAATCGCCCCGCCGATGTTGATCGACATATTCCAGCAGCCCCACCAGAAGCCGCGTTCGTTGCGCGAGTACCAGTGGGTTAGCAGGCGGGCGCAGGGAGGCCAGCCCCAGCCCTGAAAAAATCCGTTCAGCGTCCAGACCGCCAGCAGCAGCGTCAGCGACTCGCCGAAGGCGAAAACCACGTTCAGCAGACCGGTGGCGAACAGTCCCGCGCCCATAAACGAGCGCTGCCCGTGGCTGTCGTGCCACAGCCCGGCGGTAAACTTCGACAGGCCGTAGGTCAGGTAAAACAGCGACCCCAGCAGGCCGATATCGCCTTTATCCAGGCCCAGATCCGTTTGCAGCGCCGGCAGAACGTAGTTGACGCTTTTGCGCGTCAGGTAAAACGCCGCATACCCGATGACCATGTACATCAGCAGCTGCGGACGCAGCGTCCTGTAACGTTGATTAATGTCGGTTGCTGAGCGCATAGCCGTCTCCGTTTTGCTGACTATATGAAAGTGAAATCGAAAGGGGATGAGAGAAAGTCCGGAGTGACTAAGACTTTTTCCTGGTTAGCCGGCTGTTTGTTGCAAATTTGTGGGCAAGTTAACAATTACGCGTGTGCCGCGCTGCGACTCCAGCGTCAGCTCTCCGCCCAGGGCGCTGACCCGCTCACGCATGCCCTGAATGCCGAAGCCGGCCATTTTGTCGGGGCTGATGCCGATACCGTTGTCCTTCACCTCCAGGCGCAGCAGCGTCCCCTGCTGATACAGGGCAATGGCGACCTCGCTGGCGTCGGCGTGCTTACAGACGTTATTAAGCAGCTCCTGCAGCAGCCGATAGAGGGTGAAGCGCACCGTTTCGCTCTCCGGCGTGGCGGTGAGCCGGTAGTCAAAGCGGCAGCGGATACCGCGCTCGGCAAAGGCAAACTCATTGAGCAAATGGTGCAGCGCCTCTTTAAACGACAGCTCATCGAGGGCCGGCGGGCGCAGCTGGCGCAGCAGCTGGCGGGTGGAGTGGTGAATACGCCGGGCGAGATCGTTAATCTGGCTGGCGGCGGCCTGGGTTTGCACCGGATCGCGCGCCCGCTTCACCAGCTGCGACTGGATCTGAATGGCGGTAATATTCTGGCCGATTTCGTCGTGCAGCTCGCGCGCCAGGCTTTTGCGCGTATCCTCTTCGGTATGGATCAGCTTTTCGGCCAGCGCCCGCCGGGCCGCCAGCTCCGCTTCCAGTCGCTGGCGGTAGTGGTGCAGGTTTTGCGCCAGGTGCTGCTGGCGGCTGATGGCAATGCCCAGCCCGATGCCGAGCAGCGCCTGGGTGGCCAGAAAAATCTCCAGCTCCACCAGGTTGCTGAATCCAACGCCAACCTGGCGGGCGATGGTGATCATCATGCTGCCCAGCAGGCCGGAAAGGACGCCGCCCTGCCAGCCGAACTTCCACGCCATCACCACGTTGGGCAGAAACACCACAATTAACAGCAGGCGCTCGATTTCCGGCGACAGTACCATCTGGGTGCCTATGCCGATGATAAAGAACAGGCTGCACCAGATGATCAGCGAGGTGCGCAGCGGTGGATTATTGGTATCCAGTCCCAGCAGATGGTAGCGGTGCTGCTGGCGCAGGAATTCAAAAATCAGATAGACAAACGGCGTCAGCAGCACCCCGCCGGTAAACGAGGCCAGGCCGAGCATCATCGCCGGGCTTTTCACAAACGTCGAGAGCAGCGCGGTGTTGAGCAGCGCGCTGGCGGTGACCGTGGCCAGCAGTAGCGTCAGCCGCTGCCAGTAAAGGGGAAAGCGGTGCCAGAACTGTTGGGCGATGCCGGCGGGAAGCAGGCCTATCAACGGCGCGGCCAGCAGAATATAGCCGTTCAGCAGCTGTTCGCCGTGCAGCCAGAGCAGCATCAGCACCGGAGGCAGCACCAGCGCGGGCCAGTAGCGGCGCGAAAGCAGGATCAGCAGCGCCAGATAGACGCCGTGCGGCAGGAACAGCGCCGCCTGCTGGCCGTTATGGGTCAGGTAAAACCCGAGCGTCCACAGCATCAGCCAGCCGCTTCCCCAGGCCAGCACGATGAACAGCGAGATGACGCTGTGGCGAAGGCTGCGCGACATTAATGACCCGCCAGCAGCTGGTGGTCGAGGGCGAAATGGACCAGATCAATGGTGCTGTGACACTGTAGTTTGCCCAGCACGTTGGCGCGATGGACGTGAACCGTTTTGTGGCTGAGCTCGAGCTTAAAGGCGATCTCCTTGACGCTGTCGCCTTTAACCAGCAAATCAAAGACTTCGCGTTCACGCGGGGTGAGCACTTCCAGCACCTGCGCCGGTTGCTCTCCGCCGCGCAGCGCCCGCAGCGCATCGGCGCACAGGTAGTGTCCGCCCATACCGACGGAACGCACCGCCTGGACCAACTCTTCCGGGCCGCAGCGTTTGGTCAGATAGCCGCTGGCGCCGGCATCGAGCGCGCTCTGCACGAAGGTGGGGGTGTCGTAAATGCTGAGAATAATGGCGCGGAACTGCGGCTTTTGCGCGCGCAGGCGCTTTAGCAGGCTCAGGCCGTTCTCATCCGGCATGGCGATATCCATGACCGCCACGTCGACGTCGTCGCGCAGCAGCGCCGGCCAGGCTTCCGCCGCGCGGCTGAACTGGCCAACCACCTCGAGATCTTCTTCGAGGCTGAGTAACTGCGCAAAGCCTGAACGCACCACCACATGGTCATCGACCAGCACGACTCGAATCATGTTTCTTCTCTCTCAGCGCATCATGGTTCTATGATGCCTGCCGCCGCTGCGCTGGCAATCAATCAGGCGCAGTTATGCAATGAATGTAACAAAATCGCAATACACTTCATCCTTCAAGCTGCCTCTTTGTTGGCTTCGTTTGCCCGCCCCGGTCACTGACTTATGTCAGCTCCCGGGGACGAACAACCTTGCCGCCTCGATGCAGCATGAATGATTTTGTGTATAAGCATTGCCGTTTTTTTTCTAAAAACGCTTTGTTCTTAGCAAGAATTTTTAATTACTTCATCAAACGCATCGCGCCGGAAATACTGCACCCATAACAACTATGGGAAGCAGACACTATGGCACTTAAATCGCGTATCACACTCATTGCCGCGCTGGCGCTCGCGGCGTTCCAGGCCCAGGCGGTCAACGTTACCGTGGCGTATCAGACCTCCGCCGAGCCGGCGAAAGTCGCCCAGGCGGACAACACCTTCGCCAAAGCGAGCGGGGCGACCGTCGACTGGCGCAAGTTTGACAGCGGCGCGAGCATCGTGCGGGCGCTGGCTTCCGGCGACGTGCAGATCGGCAACCTCGGCTCCAGCCCGCTGGCGGTCGCCGCCACCCAGCAGGTGCCGATTGAAGTCTTTCTGCTGGCCTCAAAGCTCGGTAACTCCGAAGCGCTGGTAGTGAAGAAGAGCATCACCAAACCGCAGGACCTGATCGGCAAACGCATCGCCGTGCCATTTATCTCTACCACCCACTACAGCCTGCTGTCGGTGCTGAAGCACTGGGGGATTAAACCGGGGCAGGTGCAGATCCTCAACCTGCAGCCGCCGGCGATTATTGCCGCCTGGCAGCGTGGCGACATTGACGGCGCCTACGTCTGGGCGCCGGCGGTTAACGCGCTGGAAAAAGACGGCACGGTTCTCACCGACTCGTCGCAGGTGGGGGAGTGGGGCGCGCCGACGCTGGACGTGTGGGTGGTACGCAAAGACTTTGCCGAAAAGCATCCTGACATCGTCAAAGCCTTCGCCAAAAGCGCCATTGACGCGCAGCAGCCCTATATCGCCAACCCGGATGAGTGGCTGAAGCAGCCGGAGAACATCAGCAAGCTGGCGCGCTTAAGCGGCGTACCGGAAGCCGACGTCCCGGGGCTGGTGAAAGGCAATACCTACCTGACCGCCGCCCAGCAGGCGCAGGAGCTGAACGGGCCGGTGAATAAAGCCATCATCGACACCGCTAAATTCCTTAAAGAGCAGGGCAAAGTGCCCGCCGCCGGTAGCGACTACAGCCAGTACGTCACCGACCGTTTTGTGAAGTAAAGGAGGTCATGATGCTGCAAATCTCGCATCTTTCCGCCGGTTACGGCGGTAAACCGGCGCTGGCGGATATCAACCTGACGCTGGACAGCGGCGAACTGCTGGTGGTCCTGGGGCCCTCCGGCTGCGGTAAAACCACGCTGCTGAACCTGATTGCCGGATTCGTGCCTTATCAGCACGGCAGCATCACCCTTGAAGGCCAGCGGGTTGAAGGGCCGGGCGCCGATCGCGGCGTAGTGTTTCAGCACGAAGGGCTGCTGCCGTGGCGCAACGTGCAGGATAACGTTGCGCTCGGGCTGCAGCTGGCCGGGGTCGACAAAACGCAGCGCCGGGCAACCGCCGCGCAGATGCTAAAAAAAGTGGGCCTCGAAGGGGCGGAAAAGCGCTTTATCTGGCAGCTCTCCGGCGGCCAGCGTCAGCGGGTAGGCATTGCCCGCGCGCTGGCGGCCAACCCGCAGCTGCTGCTGCTCGACGAGCCGTTTGGCGCGCTGGATGCCTTTACCCGCGAGCAGATGCAAACCCTGTTGCTCAGCCTGTGGCACGAGACCGGTAAGAAGGTGCTGCTGATTACCCACGATATCGAAGAGGCGGTGTTTATGGCCACCGAACTGGTACTACTCTCGCCGGGGCCGGGCCGGGTGCTCGAACGGCTGCCGCTCGATTTTGGCCGCCGCTTCGTCGCCGGTGAATCCTGCCGCAGCATTAAATCGGACCCGCGGTTTATCGAACAGCGCGAATACGTCCTCAGCCGGGTATTTGAACAACGGGAGGCTTTCTCATGAGCGTGGTCATCAATGACAAACCGCGTCAGCGGGGGCTGAAGTGGCGCTGGCCGCTCTCGCGTCAGCTCAGCCTGAGCGTGGCGACCCTGGCGGTACTGCTGGCTATCTGGTGGGCCGTTGCCGCCCTGCAGCTGATTAGTCCGCTGTTTCTGCCGCCCCCGGGACAGGTATTGCAGAAACTTATCACTATTGCCGGTCCGCAGGGTTTTATGGACGCCACCCTCTGGCAGCACCTGGCGGCGAGCCTGACGCGTATCGTTATCGCGCTGCTGGCGGCGGTACTGCTCGGCGTGCCGGTGGGGATCGCCATGGGGCTGAGCCCCACGGTACGCGGGATCCTCGACCCGCTGATCGAGCTTTATCGCCCGGTGCCGCCGCTGGCCTATTTACCGCTGATGGTGATCTGGTTCGGCATCGGCGAGACCTCGAAGATCCTGCTGATCTACCTGGCGATATTCGCGCCGGTGGCGATGTCGGCGCTGGCAGGGGTTAAGAGCGCTCAGCAGGTGCGCATTCGCGCCGCGCAATCTTTAGGGGCCAGCCGGGCGCAGGTGCTGTGGCTGGTGATCCTGCCCGGCGCGCTGCCGGAGATCCTCACCGGCCTGCGCATTGGGCTCGGCGTGGGCTGGTCGACGCTGGTGGCCGCGGAGCTGATTGCCGCCACCCGCGGGTTAGGTTTTATGGTGCAGTCCGCCGGTGAGTTCCTCGCCACTGACGTGGTGCTGGCCGGGATCGCGGTGATTGCCATCATCGCCTTTTTACTGGAACTGGGGCTGCGCGCGCTGCAGCGTCGCCTGACGCCCTGGCATGGAGAAGTACAATGAGCGAACGTTTAAGCATTACCCCGCTGGGGCCGTATATTGGCGCGCAGGTATCCGGGGTCGACATCACCCGCCCGCTGAGCGACAACCAGTTTGAGCAGCTGTATCATGCGGTGCTGCGTCACCAGGTGGTGTTCCTGCGCGAGCAAAACATCACTCCCGAGCAGCAGCGGGATCTCGCCCTGCGCTTTGGCGACCTGCATATTCATCCGGTCTATCCGCACGCGCCCGGCGTGGATGAGATTATCGTGCTCGATACCCATGACGATAACCCGCCGGATAACGACAACTGGCACACCGATGTCACCTTTATTGAGACGCCGCCCGCCGGGGCGATCCTCGCGGCAAAAGAGCTGCCGTCAACCGGCGGCGATACCCTGTGGACCAGCGGCATTGCGGCCTATGAGGCGCTCTCCGCGCCTTTGCGCCAGCTGTTAAGCGGCCTGCGCGCGGAGCATGATTTTCGCAAATCGTTTCAGGAGTACAAATACCGCAAAAGCGAAGAGGAGCATCAGCGCTGGCTGGAGGCGGTCGCGAAAAATCCGCCGCTGCTGCATCCGGTGGTGCGCACCCATCCGGTGACCGGGAAGCAGGCGCTGTTTGTCAATGAGGGCTTTACCACCCGCATCGTTGACGTCACGGAGAAAGAGAGCGAGGCACTGCTCGGTTTCCTGTTTGCTCACGTTACTAAACCGGACTTTCAGGTGCGCTGGCGCTGGCAGCCGAACGACGTGGCCATTTGGGATAACCGCGTCACCCAGCACTACGCCAACGCCGATTACCTGCCGCAGCGGCGCATTATGCACCGGGCGACGATTCTCGGGGATAAACCCTATTATCGGGCGGGGTAATGCTTGTAGCCCGGTCGCGCGCCGCGGAGAAAAGCGGAAGCGGTATTGCGCGCTGCTTCCCGGAGGCGGCACTTAACGCGCCTTGTGGGCTACCGCTCCGCAGAAAGCGGTAAACCCGTAGCCCGGCTAAGGCGCAATGCGCCGCAAGCCGGGAAACAACCTACGATAAACGCGCCGCCTCCGGGAAAAGGCTTTTATGCCGATTTTTGCGCGTCCAGATGTACCCCAATATAGCGCTGATAGCGGTTCGCCTTCAGATAGGTCAAGTCCACCAGCACCAGACCATCCACGCAGTTGTTGAAATCCGGGTCGCTGCCGAAATCGATAAACTGTACGCCGCCCGGCTCGCAAACTTCCGAGTACTGCTTATACAGCGGCGGGATCGCGCAGCCGAGGTTGCCGAGCAGGGACTTCAGCCGCGCCAGATCGTCGTTGTAATCTTCTCCGCCAAACTGCGCCAGCACATCGGGCAGCGAGGCCGGATAAGGGCGGCGCGACTCCGCCAGCGGATGCGTCGCCGGGAACCACAGTCGATAGAACGCGACCAGCAGATCGCGCGCCGACGGCGGCAGCCCGCCGGAAATCGACACCGGGCCGAACAGATAGCGATAGTGCGGATAGCGCGCCAGATACGCGCCGATGCCGGACCACAGGTAGTCCAGTCCGCGGCGGCCCCAGTAGCGCGGCTGGATAAAGCTGCGCCCCAGCTCAATCCCGTGCTGCAGAATATCGTCCATGCGCGCGTCGTAATGGAACAGGCTGTAGCTATAGACGCCGTTCAGGCCGCGCTTTTCCAGCTGCATCGCGGTCGGCATAAAGCGGTAAGCGCCGACGATTTCCAGGTCTTCTTCATCCCACAGAATCAGATGCAGATAGTCGTCGTCGTAACCGTCAACGTCGCGACGTTTGCCGCTGCCTTCGCCCACCGCGCGGAAGGCGATTTCCCGCAGGCGGCCCAGTTCGCGCAGCACCGGCGCATCTTCCTGGCCGCGGCGCTGCCAGAGATAAATCACTTTGCCATCCGCCGTGCGCCCCAGCGTTTCCGCCCGGCCCAGTTCGCGCTTGAGCAGGGCGCGGTCTTCAGGTCGGGCAATAGCGCTTTCGCTTTTAAATACGCCGGGCTGCCCTTTTGCCAGCAGCTCCAGGTGGCGATAGCAGCGTTCGGTCAGCTCGCGAACAGAGCGCTGAGGATCGAACCAGCTTGACCAGGCAATCTGTTGGCCGAAATTAACCGGCAGGCTGCCGTTGCGGCGGCGAAACATTTGCTGCATCAGCAGCAGCAGCGGCAGGCTATCGGAAATCAGCGTGCTGGCGTAAAACAGCGCGCTGTTGCGCGCGCGGATCCACGCCGGCAGCAGCGGGGCGCGGTATTTCGCCGCCAGCTTAATAAATCCGGAGTGCCATTTTTTATCGCGAATACCGCGCCGGGTGAGGCGTGAAACTTCACCCGCCGGGAAGAAAATCAGCACGCCGCCGTTTTGCAGCTGCTGGTCCATCTGCTGCAGCGCCGCTTTGGCGGTTCGGCCGTTGATATTATCGACCGGAATAAACAGCGAACTCAGCGGTTCAAGGTGGGTCAGCATGCGGTTGGTGACCACTTTGACGTCGCGGCGCACGCGGGACACCGCGTAGAGCAGGGCCAGGCCGTCAAGCGTACCGGTGGGGTGGTTGGCGATAATGACCAGCGGGCCATGTTCGGGGATTTGTTCGAGATCGTGCGCCGGGATAGCGCAGCGGATATTAAGATGTTCGAGCACCTGTTCGACCGTATCCAGTCCTTTCAGGTGATGATGACGCGCGGCAAACTGCTGAAACTCTTCCTCATGCAGGAGCTTTTTCAGCACCTTTTTCTGCCAGAGCGCTGGCTTTGCCTGAGGCCACAGGTCATCGATGACATTGTCGAGACTAAACATAGCGGCACCTCCTCCGTCCTGCCCAGACAGTAGAAGGCGCAGATGTCGCTCAGATTACAGTTGAGTGAAGATTTGGGATATTTCCCCGGGTTGCGGCTGGCGCCTTACCCGGGCTACCGGAGCAGATCGTAGCCCCGGTAAGCGTAGCGCGACCGGGGGTTTACTGGCGTTCGCCGCACAAAAAATCGTGAATTTCACCACCCCAATTATCGGGATATAACCCGCGCCGTACATCCCGGTGAAAGGTTGAAAAAGGCCAATCACAAACCTGTCGTACCCAACCGTGTTTTACAGGATTAATGTAGGTGTAATCGATATGCCGGCGGTAGTCTTCTTCATCGCGGATTGCATGTTCCCAGAAGCGCGGTTGCCAGACATTTTCTTGTTTTAATGCTTTGCTAAAGCAACCTTTTATGTCCCGCCATCTGGCGGAGAAATCGCTATCGTCTCCGGGTAATGTCCAGATGCAATGAAGATGTTCAGGAAGGATAACCCATGCATCAATGTAAAAGGGTTTTCGCCGTTTGATGGTGAGGGTGGCGTGACGTAAAGTTCCGATGTGCTCGGTCAGAAGTCTGCTTTTTCGGTTTCGCAAATTAACTGTAAAAAACCAGGTTCCACCCTTCAGGTAATAACGACGGTAGGCCACCATGCAGCGCTCCTTTGCAAAAGATAGCGTCTTAAGCGGCAGGATAGAGTCGGGGTAACAGTCTGGCAAGAATCCAAAGATAATGGTGGAAAGAGTCTTGCAACTTTCTGCAGCAGAGGAATTCCCCGGGTTGCGGCTGATGCCTTACCCGGGCTACCGGAGCAGGTTTGTAGCCCCGGTAAGCGTAGCGCGACCGGGGAACGGTAATAGCCGAATTAACGCAGGATTTTCTTTTCGGCGAGATCGAGGGCGAAGTAGCTGAAGATCAGATCCGCGCCGGCGCGCTTGATTGCGCCGAGGCTTTCCAGCACCACTTTCTCTTCATCTATAGCGCCGGCCTGGGCGGCGAACTTAATCATCGCGTATTCACCGCTCACCTGGTACGCGCCGAGCGGCAGGTTGGTGCGCTCGCGCAGATCGCGCAGGATATCGAGATAGGGACCGGCCGGTTTGACCATCAGGCAGTCGGCGCCCTGGGCTTCGTCCAGCAGCGATTCGCGAATCGCTTCGCGGCGGTTCATCGGGCTCATCTGATAGGTTTTACGATCGCCTTTCAGCGCGGTACCCGCGGCTTCGCGGAACGGACCATAGAACGATGAAGCGAACTTGGTGGAGTAGGACATAATCGCCGTATCGGTAAATCCGGCGGCGTCCAGCGCCTGGCGAATGGCCTGCACCTGGCCGTCCATCGCGGCGGACGGGGCGATAAAATCCGCGCCTGCGGCAGCGGCGACCACCGCCTGCTTACCGAGGTTGGTAAGGGTTAAATCGTTATCGACACCGTGGTCGCACAGCACGCCGCAGTGGCCGTGGGAGGTGTATTCGCAGAAACAGGTGTCGGACATCACGATCATCTCCGGCACCGCCTCTTTACAGATGCGGGACATGCGCGCCACCAGGCCGTTTTCGTTCCAGGTATCGCTGCCAACGGCATCGGTATGATGGGAAATGCCGAAGGTCATCACCGAACGGATACCGGCGTTGGCAATGCGCTCGATTTCGCGCGCCAGGTGTCTTTCCGGAATACGCATCACGCCGGGCATCGCTTCGATGGCTTTGTAATCGTCGATTTCTTCTTCAACAAAGATCGGCAACACCAGGTCGTTCAAACTCAGTGTTGTCTCTTCAAACATGGCACGTAGCGAAGCGGACTTGCGCAGTCGGCGCGGGCGAGTGATTAAATCTGTCATGGTTTGCCTGATTTTGTGAAATGAAAAAAGCGAGTTTACCTCAATTGGCGGCGGGATGTTTCGCCAAAACGATCCTTATCTATCGTCGGCAAAACATCCCAACAGGTTACTGGCTGGCGGTCTCAATCCCGGGGCGGTTGCCGCTTAATTCGCTGACCAGCTCGTTGACGCCATCGCTCATGTTGTTGAAACGCGTCAATGAAGAGCGGGTGACTACCACGAAGGCGCCGACGTTAGCCTGCGGGTTCATCGCCATGTAGGTGATAAAACCGCCGCCGCCGCCGGTCTTCTGAATAATGCCCGGCTGGCCGTTTTTCGGCTTCATGTAGACCCAGCCGAGACCCAGCGCATCGGCTTTGCCCGGCACGTCCATCCCGATCACCCTCGTCAGCTGGCTGCGTTGATAAATGAGCGTCTGCATCCGGTCCGCCTGCTGCCCGCGGGTGAAGAAATCGGAAGAGAGGAACTGCTGCATCCAGCGCATCATATCGCCAGGCGTGGAGTAAACGCCGCCGCTGCCGATGGCCGCCAGCGTATTGTTGCACGGGCTGGCCCCTTTCTCCGGGATCATCAGGCGTCGGCACTGATCGGGCGAAGGCGTAAAGGTGGTGTCTTTCATCCCCAGCGGACGGGTGATCTGCTCTTCAAACAGCTGCGGCCAGGGCTTGCCCGCGGCGGTAGAGAGCGCATCGGCCAGTAAATCGAACGCCAGATTGGAATAGGCGGCCTGGGAACCCGGCGCGGCTTTTAACGTTGCCGTGGAGAGCCAGTTCCAGCGCTGCTGGCGCGTCGGCCAGACGAACACCGGACGATGCGCCGCGCCGCCGGGCTGCTCGCGCGGCAGGGCGCTGGTATGGGTCGCCAGATTCACCAGCGTAATGGGCGCTCCCTGATATGTCGGCACGCGCGCGCCCGGCGGGGCGTATTTGCTCAGCGGATCGTTGAGCTTCACCACGCCCTGGTCGAGAAGTTTGACCAGCATTTCGCTGGTCATCAGCTTGCTCAGGGAGGCGATGCGAATCACCGAATCGAGCTGCGGGTGCTCATTATTGCCCGGGCGCGTCTCGCCGAAGCTGCGGAATACGCGCTGGTTACCATCGATAACCACCAGCGCCATGCCGATCGCGCCGCTGCCGTAGTAGATATGGTTAGCGTAACGGTCGACAACATCCGCAGCGAATTCCGGGTCGACGCTTGGCTGCGCGGCCTGGACCGATGTCAACGACGCCGCGCACAGCGCAGCAAAAATGAGCAGACTACGTTTCAACGGGGGCATCCATCATGGTGAAGAAAAATATAGAGCGTATTTATACTACGAAGCGCCGCCGAGCAAAGCGCTAATAACGCCATTCTGTGCGGAAAAACGTAACCTGGCGTAAAAAATCCTTTTTTTGCTTTCGGATAGCGGCTTTCGCCTGCGGGCGCGTATTATATTCGTTTTGGCTAAACATGGGTGGCAAGAGACGATGGCGGCGAAACGGGTAGTGATGGTAGTGGATATGCAAAACGGCGTTTTCGCGACGCCGCGTATTGAGCGCGAGCGCTGCGCGGCGCAAATTAACCGCCTGATAAACGCCGCGGATACCGTTATCTTCATTCAGCACTGCGAAGAGGGCGGTCTGGAAGAGGGGAGCGAAGGTTTTGCTTTGCTGCCTGAACTGCACCAGCCGGCAGGCGCGTTGTTCGTGACCAAGACCGCCTGCGACGCCTTTTACCGCACCCGCCTGGAAGAGGTGCTGCGCGAACATCACATCACGCAGTTTGTGATTTGCGGCTGCGCCACCGACTACTGCGTAGATACCACCATCAAAAACGGCGCCAGCCGGGGCTATGCGATTACCGTCGCTGAAGATGCCCATACCACAGCCAACCGCCCGGCGGCGCAGGCCGTCACGCTGATCGCCCACTACAACGAGGTGTGGCGTACGCTGACCGTTCCGGGCAATCCTTTACAGGTGAAATCGACAGAAACAATTCTGAACGGATGGTCGGCGAACTAAGCTGCTGATATCCGGTCTCATCATCCGCCCACTTTGCTTCGCTGCGACGGCTTTGCGGCGGGCGTCTTTGTGGTACACAGCACAGCAAAACGAAAAAGAAGTTAGCAGGAGAGCATGATGTTTAAATCCTTTTTCCCCAAACCGGGGCCGTTTTTTATTTCTGCCTTTATCTGGTCGCTGCTGGCGGTGATCTTTTGGCAGGCGGGCGGCGGCGACTGGCTGCTGCGGGTCACCGGCGCATCTCAGGATGTGGCGATTAGCGCGGCGCGCTTTTGGTCGCTCAACTACCTGGTGTTCTACGCGTTCTACGTATTCTGCGTGGGCGTTTTCGCCCTCTTTTGGTTTATTTACAGCCCCCACCGCTGGCAGTACTGGTCGATCCTCGGCACCTCGCTGATTATTTTCGTCACCTGGTTTCTGGTCGAGGTCGGGGTGGCGATAAACGCCTGGTACGCCCCGTTCTACGATCTTATTCAGGCCGCGCTGGCGACGCCGCATAAGGTCAGCATTAACCAGTTTTATCAGGAGATTGGCATCTTTCTCGGCATCGCGCTTATCGCGGTGGTCATCGGGGTGATGAACAACTTCTTCGTCAGCCACTACGTTTTCCGCTGGCGTACCGCCATGAACGAACACTATATGGCGCACTGGCAGCATCTGCGCCATATCGAAGGCGCCGCGCAGCGTGTGCAGGAAGATACCATGCGCTTTGCTTCCACCCTGGAGAGCATGGGCGTCAGCTTCCTTAACGCGGTGATGACCCTTATCGCCTTCCTGCCGGTGCTGGTGACGCTCTCCGCGCACGTCCCGGATTTACCGATTGTCGGCCACCTGCCTTACGGCCTGGTGATTGCCGCCATCATCTGGTCGTTAATGGGTACCGGCCTGCTGGCGGTGGTGGGGATCAAGCTGCCCGGCCTGGAGTTCAAAAACCAGAGCGTTGAGGCAGCCTATCGTAAAGAGCTGGTGTACGGCGAAGATGACGCCAACCGCGCGACGCCGCCGACGGTGCGTGAGCTGTTTGGCGCCGTGCGCCGCAACTATTTCCGCCTCTATTTCCACTACATGTATTTCAATATCGCCCGTATTCTGTATCTGCAGGTGGATAACGTTTTCGGTTTGTTCCTGCTGTTTCCGTCGATTGTTGCCGGTACGATTACGCTGGGCCTGATGACCCAGATCACCAACGTCTTTGGCCAGGTCCGCGGTTCATTCCAGTATCTGATTAGCTCATGGACTACACTGGTTGAGCTGATGTCTATCTACAAACGTCTGCGCAGCTTCGAGCGCGAGCTGGATGGCAAAGAGCTGCAGACCGTGACGCAAACATTAAGTTGATCAACGCAAGGATGAACCATGCCGGTAGCGCAATCCAGAATCACTTCTCTCACCCTGACGCTACTGGCAGGGATTGTCCTCACCGCCTGCTCCAGCAAGCCGGAGCCGGAGCTGAAAAAGGGCGAAAAGGCGATTGATGTTGCCACGGTGGTGCGGCAGAAAATGCCCGCCAGCGTGAAAGATCGCGAGGCCTGGGCGCAGGCCATCGCCAAAACCTTTGCCAGCCAGAAGCTGGCGCCGACGGAAGAGAACGTCTGTTCGGTGCTGGCGGTGGCGCAGCAGGAGTCCAACTATCAGGCCGACCCGGCGGTGCCGGGGCTGAATAAAATCGCCTGGCAGGAGATTGACCGCCGGGCGGAGAAAATGCATATCCCGGTTTTTCTGGTGCATACCGCGCTGAAAATCAAATCGCCCAACGGCAAAAGCTATAGCGAACGCCTCGATAGCGTGAAAACCGAAAAGCAGCTGAGCGCGATTTTCGATGATTTTATCGGCATGGTGCCGATGGGGCAGAAGCTGTTCGGCTCGCTGAACCCGGTGCATACCGGCGGCCCGATGCAGGTCAGCATCGCCTTCGCCGAGCAGCATACCGACGGCTACCCGTGGAAAATCGACGGTACCGTACGCCAGGAGGTGTTCAGCCTGCGCGGCGGTCTGTGGTTCGGCACCTATCATCTGTTGAACTATCCGGCGAACTACAGCGTGCCGCTGTACCGTTTTGCCGATTTCAACGCCGGATGGTACGCCAGCCGTAACGCCGCCTTCCAGAACGCCGTCTCTAAAGCGACGGGCGTGAAGCTGGCGCTGGATGGCGATTTGATTCGCTACGATAGCGACGAGGCCGGAACCACCGAACTGGCGGTGCGCCGGTTATCCTCACAGCTGGCAATGAGCGATGATGATATCCATCGTCAGTTAAAGAAGGGCGATACCCTGGCGTTTGAAGAGAGCGATCTCTATAAGCAGGTGTTTCGCATTGCCGATAAGAAAGCCGGCAAAACGCTTCCGCGGGAGGTGCTGCCGGGCATTCAGCTTGAGAGCCCGAAAATCACCCGTAACCTGACGACCGCCTGGTTTGCCAAACGCGTTGACGACCGGCGGGCCAGCTGTATGGCGCGCCGTTAGCGGCGGCTGCGCCAGCGGAATATCAGCCCAGGAATACCAATGAGCACGCAGCCCGCCAGGAAGGGAATCAGGCCGAACAGGGTACCGACCACCAGGCTAATCTCGACCCGCGGGCGGCTGCTGTCCTGCATTTGAATCAGATGCTCAAAAACGCCGGGCGCGTGGATCAGCATACTCAGCATTTGCGCACCGGCCCAGAAGCAAAACAGCACAAACAGAGCGTAAGCGATGTTGCTGCCGGTGAGAGAGCCCCTCTTTTTGCCGCCGTTGACGGTCTTTGCAAAGGTGAACTCTGCCATCTTGACCTCCGTACTTCACTTTCTTGCCGTTTTTTCCACGGCGACGTAGAGGGTAATTCTGGCAACGAAGGGGGGATTTCAGTATCAGATTGCTGGTAATTTCCGCCCAGGAATATTCCTGATTTCATCGGGTTGTGAGTTTGCTACAAATTTGTGAAATTTAGACCGATATCGCAATGTGCGACAATTCTCAACGCCGCTACAGACCCGCGGTGGCGGCTATGCGAAGATGCTTTTTTTGTTGTCGGAGTGGTTATGAAACTCACGGAAAAAATCCGCCGCGATTGGCACTACTACGCGGTAGCGCTGGGGTTAATTTTTATTATGAATGGCGTGGTCGGGCTGCTCGGGTATGAAACCGAAGGCTGGCGTTCTTACGCGGTTGGGCTGGTGACGTGGGTCATTAGCTTCTGGATTGCCGGGTTTATTATTCGCCGCCGCCCAGCAGAGGAAGCGTGAACCGGAGGTGGTGAACCCGTAGCCCGGCTAAGCGCAGCGCGAGCCGGGAATATGCCGGGCTGATACATCAACCCCGGCGCACTCCCCGGGTCGCGGCGTAAACGCTTACTCGGGCTTAATTCATCGATGTTTTCAGCGCCCGATCGGCGGCGTGACGCTCAAGCGCCAGCTCAATCAGGCGGCTAATCAGGCTGGTATAGTCCAGACCGCTGGCCTGCCATAGCTTCGGATACATGCTGATGTTGGTGAAGCCCGGCAGCGTATTGATTTCGTTAATCACCACGTCGTTATCGGCGGTCAGGAACACATCGACGCGCGCCATCCCGCAGCAGCCGAGGGTCTGATAGGCGCGAACGGCGATATCGCGAATTTTATCGTTTACATCGCTGTCGATGGCCGCCGGAACCACCACCTTCGCGCCCTGATCGTCAATGTACTTGGTGTCATAGGCGTAGAATTCGCTGTTGAGGACGATTTCACCGCAGGTGCTGGCCTGGGGATTATCGTTGCCCAATACCGCGCACTCGATCTCACGCCCTTTAATCCCCTGTTCAACCACCACTTTATGGTCAAATTCGAAGGCCAGGGCGACGGCCTGCTGATACTGCTCTTCGCTGTTGACCTTGCTGACGCCCACCGAGGAGCCCTGGTTCGCCGGTTTGACGAACAGCGGCAGGCCCAGCTTCGCCTGCACTTCGGCAAAGCTCACCTGATGACGGTTGGCGCGGGTCAGGGTAATAAAAGGCGCAATCGACAGCCCGGCATCGCGCAGCAGACGCTTGGTCACGTCTTTGTCCATGCAGGCGGCGGAGCCGAGGACGTCGGAGCCGACGAAGGGCAGGTTAGCCATCCGCAGCATACCCTGCAGAGAACCATCTTCCCCAAGGGTGCCGTGAACAATCGGGAAAATGACGTCGATGGCCGCCAGCGGCTGGCCGCTATCGGCGTTAATCAGCTGCTGCGCTTCGCGTCCGGGAATTTGCGCCAGGGTAATATCGGATGGGCGCAGGGCAATATGGGCGGGGTCCTGTGGATTGAGCAGATAGTTGCTGGCGTCGTTGATATGCCACTGCCCCTGCTTATCAATCCCCAGCAAAACGACGTCGAAGCGCGTTTTGTCGATGGCTTCCACGATATTTTTCGCTGACTGTAGCGATACTTCATGTTCTGCCGACTTACCGCCGAAAACGATCCCAACCCTCATCTTAGCCATTTCAACTTCCATCATGATTACATCAAAGGGCATAACATAGCATGTGAAACGGCCGCCTGGCTGCCATAATATTCACCGGGTAAAGCATTGGGAGGCAGCGCGTGAAAGGAAAAGGGCTTATCGTTCTGTTGGCGCTGCTGGCGGCCGGATATTACGGCTATCGTTATCTTCCCGCGCACTATAACCCGCTGGCGCCGCTGCGTCTGGAGGATCCGCCGGGGTTCATCACCCACTATAAGCTGCGGCGATTGACGCCCGGACAGTGCGCCAACCTGCTGAAGGAAGCGAATCAGCGAAATCTCATCACCAGCCGGGCGGTGGCCGATAGCGGGGGAGAGTGCCCCCTGCAAAACGTGGTTCGGGTACGCGATTTTGGCGCGGTAAAGCTCAGCAGCAGCTTCCTCGCCAGCTGCCCGCTGGCGTTAAGCAGCGCGCTGTATCTGCAACAGCAGGCGAAACCGCTGACCCGGCGGATGCTGGGGCAAGAGCTCCGCCAGGTCGACCATTTTGGCAGCTATGCCTGCCGTAATATTTACCATCGTCAGAACGCGCGGCGCAGCGAGCACGCTACCGCGGAGGCGCTGGATATCAGCGGCTTTCGTTTGGCCGATGGCCGACGCATCAGCGTGCTGAAAGGGTGGCCCGATGCGCAGTATCACCCCTGGCTGCAGACGTTACTGGCCGGCGGTTGCAGCTATTACGGCAACGCTTTAGGGCCGGACTATAACGCGGCCCATGCGAACCATTTTCACCTCGGTATGCGCGGCCAGGGGTTCTGTTTCTGAGCATAACTCGCTGTATACCACGCTTTTCACCACGAAATTATTCGCAACAGGGCAATCTGGTGTCATAAAACACTAAACTCGCCGTCAGCGCATCTCTGGTAGTACGTCGGACAGGGGAAATTGCTAAGCTAGTTAATAATTGCCAAAAAATTAATGAATACGCGTAGTTATGGAATCCTGGAAGGTTAATCTTATCTCCGTCTGGTTTGGCTGTTTTTTTACCGGCCTGGCCATCAGCCAAATTCTTCCCTTTTTGCCGCTGTACGTTTCCCAACTGGGCGTGACCTCGCATGAAGCGTTATCCATGTGGTCGGGCCTGACGTTTAGCGTCACTTTTCTGGTGTCGGCGATTGTCTCGCCGATGTGGGGGAGCCTCGCCGACCGCAAAGGGCGCAAGCTGATGCTGCTGCGCGCCTCGCTGGGGATGGCCATCGCCATTTTACTTCAGGCGTTCGCCACCAACGTCTGGCAGCTGTTTATCCTGCGCGCGGTGATGGGACTGACTTCCGGCTATATTCCCAACGCCATGGCGCTGGTGGCGTCTCAGGTTCCGCGCGAGCGTAGCGGCTGGGCGCTGAGCACGCTGTCGACGGCGCAGATCAGCGGCGTGATTGGCGGGCCGCTGCTCGGCGGTTTCCTGGCCGACCACGTCGGTTTGCGCGCCGTATTTATCATCACCGCGATTTTGCTGACCGTAAGCTTCCTGGTGACGCTGTTTCTGATTAAAGAGGGAGCCCGGCCGCAGGTCACCAGGGCGGAACGGCTGAGCGGCAAGGCGGTATTTGCCTCGCTGCCCTATCCGGGGCTGGTGATCAGCCTGTTTTTCACCACTCTGGTGATCCAACTGTGCAACGGCTCAATCGGCCCGATTCTGGCGCTGTTTATCAAGTCGATGGCGCCGGATAGCAATAACATCGCCTTTCTCGCCGGCATGATCGCCGCCGTGCCGGGCGTGTCGGCGCTGATTTCGGCTCCCCGTCTGGGGAAACTGGGCGACAGGATCGGCACCTCGCGGATCCTGCTGGCGACGCTGTGCTGCGCGGTGGTGATGTTCTTTGCCATGTCGTTCGTTACGACCCCATTCCAGCTTGGCGTCCTGCGGTTCCTGCTCGGTTTTGCCGATGGGGCGATGCTGCCGGCGGTGCAAACGCTTCTGCTCAAATACTGCAGCGACAGCGTCACCGGGCGTATTTTTGGCTATAACCAGTCGTTTATGTATCTTGGCAACGTGGCCGGGCCGCTGATTGGCGCGTCGGTCTCGGCCATGGCCGGCTTCCGCTGGGTGTTTATCGCCACGGCGGTTATTGTCCTGATCAATATCTGGCAGCTGGCCATCATGCTGCGCCGCAGCCGCCGTCCTGCGGCTTAATTCCGCTCTTTCTCCTCGGCCGCGATGGATGCGACAGCGTCAGTAGCGGCCTCGGTGTTCCTGAAGCTCTAAATGTATCACCGATCACAAAACGATCATTTTCCCCTCTCATCCTCTTCTATTCCTGACTGTTACGCGTATACAGTTACGCGTAACAGTTATTGAAAAAGAGGTTTTATGCGAAATTTATTTGATTTGTCAGGGAAGCGCGCGCTGATCACCGGATCCGCTCAGGGGATTGGCCATCTGCTGGCCGGCGGTCTGGCGGAGTACGGCGCGGAGATCATCATCAACGACCGCACCCAGGCGCGCGCGGACCAGGCGGCGCAGGCGCTGGTGGCGCAGGGTTTTCATGCGGTAGGGGTCGCCTTTGATGTCACCCGGGCGGCGCAGGTCGAGCAGGCGATAGCCCGCATCGAAGAGGAGATCGGCGCCATTGATATTTTAATTAATAACGCCGGGATCCAGCGGCGTTTCCCTTTTACCGAATTTCCGGAGGAGGAGTGGGATAACGTTATTGAGGTCAATCAGAAGGGCGTTTTCCTGGTTTCACAGCAGGTGGCGAAATATATGATGGGCCGCCGCGCGGGGAAAATAATTAATATTTGCTCAATGCAGAGCGAGCTGGGGCGTAAAACCATTACGCCTTATGCGGCCTCGAAAGGGGCGGTTAAAATGCTGACCCGCGGCATGTGCGTTGAGCTGGCCGAATATAATATTCAGGTTAACGGTATCGCGCCGGGATATTTTGCCACCGACATGACGGCCGCCCTGGTCAACGATGAGGCGTTTTCCGCCTGGCTGTACCAGCGTACCCCGGCGGCGCGCTGGGGAAAACCGGAAGAACTGATTGGCGCCGCGGTATATCTGGCCTCGTCGGCGGCAAACTTTGTTAACGGTCATTTGCTGTTTGTGGACGGCGGAATGCTTGCCGCTGTCTGAATCACTTCGCGTCCTTCGGGCAGCAGCGTGCCCGCACTACCTGAAGGACAGAGTATTAAACCCGTGTGATGATATTGATATCTGAGGAGTGCTTATGCACATGCTCGCGAAATTACCCGCGCGTCGCTGGTGGTATTTAATGCCGATTATATTTATTACCTATAGTCTGGCCTACCTTGACCGTGCGAATTATGGTTTTGCCGCTGCGGCGGGAATTGAAAGCGATTTGGGTATTACCAAAGGAACGGCATCGCTTATTGGCGCGCTATTTTTTCTCGGCTATTTCTTTTTCCAGGTACCCGGCGCGATATATGCGGTAAAACGCAGCGTGCGAAAAATGATTTTCTTTAGCCTGATTTTATGGGGATTCTGCGCGGCGGCGACCGGGTTCGTCAGCAATATTCCGATGCTGATGGCGATTCGCTTTACCCTTGGCGTGGTTGAGGCGGCGGTGATGCCGGCGATGCTGATTTATATCAGCAACTGGTTTACGAAAACCGAGCGTTCGCGCGCCAACACGTTCCTGATCCTCGGAAACCCGGTAACGGTGCTGTGGATGTCCATCGTTTCCGGCTACCTGATTCAGGCGTGGGGCTGGCGCGAAATGTTTATCATCGAAGGCATTCCGGCGGTACTGTGGGCGGTATGCTGGTGGATACTGGTGCGCGATAAACCGTCCGAGGTTTCCTGGCTGAACGAGCAGGAAAAAGAGACCCTGCAGAAGGTGATGGACAGCGAGCAGAGTCATATCAAGCCGGTGCGCAACTACGGTGAAGCGCTGCGCTCGCGCAATGTGATCATGCTCTGCGCCGTGCATGCGCTGTGGAGCATCGGCGTGTACGGCTTTATGATGTGGATGCCGTCGATTCTGAAGAACGCCGCGCAGATGGATATCGTGGCGGTGGGCTGGCTGGCGGCGGTGCCGTACCTGGCGGCAATTATCCTGATGCTGACGGTCTCCTGGCTGTCGGATAAGTGCCAGAATCGTAAACTGTTTATTTGGCCGTTATTGCTGATTGCCGCTATCGCTTTCTTTGGCTCCTGGCTGGTGGGCAACCAGGCGTTCTGGCTCTCCTATGCGCTACTGGTCATTGCCGCGGCCTGCATGTATGCGCCGTATGGGCCGTTCTTCGCGCTTATTCCTGAACTGCTGCCGCGCAACGTTTCCGGCGTATCGATGGGCTTAATCAACAGCTTTGGCGCGCTCGGCGCTTTCCTTGGCGCGTGGCTGGTGGGGTACCTCAACGGGATTACCGGCGGGCCGGGGGTTTCCTATACCTTTATGGCTGTCGCGCTGCTGTCCTCCGTCGTGCTGATGTACAACGTGCGCGCTAACCCGCAACCCGTTTCCCCGGTGACGGCAAAAAAGGTTGCCGGCTAACATAAACCGCCGCTGCTGTGGTAAGGTTCTCTGCGAGCATAAAAGTCGCTTGTCGTAGAGAACCTGATGAAAAACAACCGGATGACATTGCAGGATATCGCCAACCTGGCGGGGCTGAATAAAATGACGGTCAGCCGTTATTTACGTGACCCCGGCCAGGTTTCTGAGCGCAGCCGTGAGCTGATTTCAAAGGTCATGGAAGAGAACAACTATATCCCTAACCGCGCCCCGGAAATCCTGCTTAACGCCCGGAGTAAAACGATTGGCGTGCTTATTCCCTCCTTCCGCAACCAGATTTTTGCCGATGTGCTGGCCGGCATTGAGTCGGTGACCTCCGCGCACCAGTACCAGACCCTGATTGCCAACTACGAATATGACCCGCAGCGCGAAGAGCGCGAAGTGCTCAATCTGCTCTCTTATAATATCGATGGGCTGATTTTGACCGGGAAGCAGCACAGCGATCGCATGGTGCAGTACGTGCGCGCCAGCGGTATCCCTGTCGCTGAACTGATGGACTACGGCGGCCAGCAGCTGGATATCCAGGTGGGGTTCGATAACGAAAAGGCGGCGTGGGATATGACCCATGCTTTTCTTGAGAGCGGCAAACGGGCGATCGCCTTTTTTGGTTCAATGGACGATCCCCGCGATTTAAGCCGCTTCCGCGGCACCGAGCTGGCGCTGGCGGAGCACGGCCTGAAGGCGTATCACATGGCGCCGCGGACCATCTCCTCGGTTGCGCTTGGCCGGCAGATGTTCCTGCAGATGCAGCAGACGCGCCCGGATATTGACGCCATTTTTTGTACCAACGACGATCTGGCGGTGGGGGTGCTGCTCGAGTGCCAGGCGCAGGGGAAAGCCGTTCCGCAGGAGATCGCCATCGCCGGTTTTCACGGGCTGGAAATTGGCCGTGCGCGGCTGCAAAAAATAGCCAGCGTCATTACCCCACGTTATGAAATCGGTAAAACGGCGAGCGAAATACTTATTGCGCGCCTGGCCGGTAAAGACGCGCCGGACAGCGTGAATCTGGCCTACCAGATATATTATGGCGATACGTTATAGTTATCGATAGAATAGCGATATTCCATTTTATTCTTATTTGTTAAAGTTGGTTATGATGCTTATTAATCCGCATTGAGTAAATTCCTGGCGGGTGGCATGCAAAGAGCAAAACGTTTCGCTTGTTATTCACCGGCGTGGCCAACTTTTTTAAAAAATAATAGTGGCAACCGACGGCTAATGTATGACATAAATAGCAGACTACGGACCTCGCATAAGGATAAAGTGCTGTGAAGAATCTCATTGCTGAGCTACTGGTAAAACTCGCCCAAAAGGAAGAAGAATCGAAGGAGCTGACGGCCCAGGTTGAGGCGCTGGAAGTGGTGGTGACCGCTCTGCTACGTCATATGGAGCAGGACGCCCAGCAGGCGCTCATCACCGATATTGAGCAGGCCATCGATGAGGCCAGCCCCGGCCCGCTGGTGGATGACCGCGATACCCAGCTCCTGCAGCAATATATAAAGAAGCTGTTACGGCATCCTCGTAGTTAGTTTTGTGACAGGGTATGGATGCTGTCATTTTACTGTCACATCGCTTTTATACAGTCTCCCTCGTTTTGTTTTTTAAAGTATTTTTTACATGGAGACGATAAAAGTGAAATTAAGCGCCCTGTTTATTGCCCTGCTGCCTCTGCTGGGCTCCCCGATTATTCACGCAGAAACAACAACCGCACCGGTTCTGGAAAATCGTGCCGCGCAGGGCGATATCACCACGCCGGGCGGCGCGCGTCGTTTAAGCGGTGACCAGACCGAGGCGCTGCGCGCTTCGTTAATCAATAAACCGGCTAAAAATATTATTTTGCTGATTGGCGACGGAATGGGCGATTCTGAAATCACCGCCGCGCGAAATTATGCAGAAGGGGCGGGCGGCTTCTTTAAAGGCATTGACGCGCTGCCGCTGACCGGCCAGTACACCCATTATTCTCTGGATAAGAAAACCGGCAAGCCGGATTATGTCACCGACTCCGCCGCTTCCGCAACGGCCTGGACCACCGGCGTGAAAAGCTATAACGGCGCGCTGGGCGTGGATATCCATGAAAAAGATCATCAGACCATCCTTGAGCTGGCGAAAGCGGCGGGCTTAGCCACCGGTAACGTCTCCACGGCGGAACTGCAGGACGCCACTCCCGCTGCGCTGGTGGCGCATGTGACGTCGCGTAAATGCTACGGCCCGAGCGTGACCAGCGAAAAATGCGCCAGCAACGCGCTGGAAAAGGGCGGTAAAGGTTCGATTACCGAACAGCTGCTGAACGCCCGTCCCGACGTAACACTGGGCGGCGGCGCGAAAACCTTCGCGGAAAGCGCGACGGCCGGTGAATGGCAGGGCAAAACGCTGCACGATCAGGCGGTAGCCCGCGGCTACCAGATCGTCACCGACGCCAGCTCGCTGGCCGCCATTAGCCAGGCCAATCAGGACAAACCGCTGCTCGGTCTCTTCGCGGAAGGCAATATGCCGGTGCGTTGGGAAGGCCCAAAGGCGTCTTATCACGGCAATATCGATAAGGCGGCGGTGACCTGTACGCCGAACCCGAAACGCGATGCATCGGTGCCGACGCTGGCGCAGATGACCGAAAAAGCCATCGATCTGCTGAGCAGCAATGAGAAGGGGTTCTTCCTGCAGGTGGAAGGCGCTTCTATCGATAAACAGGATCACGCGGCGAATCCGTGCGGTCAGATTGGCGAGACCGTCGATCTGGACGAAGCGGTACAGAAGGCGCTGGAATTTGCCAAAAAAGAGGGCAATACCCTGGTTATCGTCACCGCCGACCACGCTCACGCCAGCCAGATTATCCCGGCAGATACCAAAGCGCCGGGCCTGACGCAGGCGCTGAACACCAAAGATGGTTCGGTGATGGTGATGAGCTACGGCAACTCTGAAGAAGAGTCGATGGAACATACCGGCACCCAGCTGCGTATTGCCGCCTACGGCCCGCACGCGGCCAACGTGGTGGGTTTAACCGACCAGACGGACCTGTTCTACACCATGAAAGCCGCACTTAATCTGAAATAACCGGGCGCCGGTGATGAATTTTCGTTACCGGCTGGTTTTTTCTCCATCAGCGACCAGACTTACAGAGATCCACTCATAGAGGATGGTGCGATGAAAATAACATTACTTGTGACCCTACTTTTTGGCCTGGTATTTATGACAGCGGTGAGTGCCGCGGAAAAAGAGTTGACCCCTCAGCAGCAAAAGATGAGCGTCTGCAATAAAGAAGCGTCATCGAAGTCGCTGAAAGGGGATGAGCGTAAAACGTTTATGAGTAGCTGCCTGAAGAAAGATGGCGCCGCGCAGGACGGTAAGGGGCTAACGCCTCAGCAGCAGAAAATGCGCGAGTGTAACGCTCAGGCGACCCAGCAGTCCCTGAAAGGGGACGATCGCAGCAAATTTATGAGCGCCTGCCTGAAAAAACAGGTGTAAGAAATGGGCGGGTGAGGGAAACCTCACCCGCTATTCGCTATTGCAATCAGGAACGGCTCAGCTTCTCTGATTTCTCCATGCATTTCACCATCGCTTCGATGACGGCGGAACGGAAGCCTTTCTCTTCCAGCACGCGCACGGCTTCGATGGTGGTGCCGCCGGGCGAACACACCATATCCTTCAGCGTTCCCGGATGCTCGCCGCTTTCGAGTACCATTTTGGCCGAGCCCATCACCGCCTGCGCCGCGAATTTATAAGCCTGCGCGCGCGGCATTCCGCCAAGCACAGCGGCGTCGGCCATCGCTTCGATAAACATAAAGACGTAAGCCGGCGCGGAGCCGCTGACGCCGACCACCGGATGAATCATCGGCTCAGCAATGATTTCCGCCTGACCAAAGCAGCGGAATATGGTCAGGATCTCCGCGGTTTCTTCGGCGCTGACCAGCGCATTCGGCGTGACCGACGTCATCCCCGCGTTGACCAGCGAAGGCGTGTTGGGCATCGCGCGGACTATTTTGCGGTCATGGCCTAAGGCGCGCGCCAGCTGGTCGAGCGTCACGCCCGCGGCGATAGAAACCACCAGAGAGTCTTTATTCAGGCTGGAGGCGACGTCGCTGAGCACTTTTACCATCACGCCCGGCTTTACGGCGCCAAAAACGATATCCGCCACCTGAGCCACTTCCTGCGCGCTTTGCGCCGCATTAATGCCGTATTGGTCGTGCAGGGCCGCCACTTTATCCGGCGACGGGGTATAGACCCAGATTTGACCCGGCTGCACCTGCCCGCTGGCGATCAGGCCGCCCAGGATGGCCTTGCCCATGTTGCCGCAGCCGATAAAGCCGATTTTCTTCTCCATCACCAATCCCCTTTGTTTGTTTTATCGTTAGCGATATAGCTTAACATCTTGTTGCTTTCGCGGAAGGCAAAAGCAGGCGACAATACGGCATCTCTTTTTCATCGACAGGAGCCGCAATGGCTATTTGGGTTGATGCGGACGCGTGTCCGAACGTCATTAAAGATATTTTGTTCCGCGCCGCCGAGCGCGCGCAAATCTCGCTGACGCTGGTTGCTAACCAGCCTCTGCGCGTCCCGCCGTCGCGCTTTATCCGCACGCTGCGCGTGGCGCAGGGGTTTGACGTGGCGGATAACGAAATCGTACGTTTATGCGAGCCGGGAGATCTGGTGATTACCGCCGATATCCCGCTGGCGGCGGAAGTGCTGGAGAAAGGCGGGGCGGCGCTGAATCCACGCGGTGAACGCTACAGCGAGGCGACCATTCGCGAACGCCTGACGATGCGCGACTTTATGGAAACGATGCGGGCCAGCGGCGTGCAGACCGGCGGCCCGGATAGCTTATCCCAGCGCGATCGGCAGCAGTTTGCCGCCGCGCTGGAGAAATGGCTGTTAGACGTTAAGCGCCAGCAGGGTTAAACCCAGCTGTCGTCGTCGCTGCCGAAATCATCATTGCCGAAACCGGCGTCAAAGTCGGCGTCATAATCGTTGTTGTCGGCGAGGAACTGCCCGTCATCCTGGCGGAAGGTATCGTCAGCGACGCTATTGTCCTGCGCCTGGCTGAGATCCGGCTGCGGTTTCTCTTCGATGATATTGACGATCTCCTGCGGATGCGAGCCGCTAAACATATTGGTCAACATGTTTCCCAGCACCACGCCGCCCGCGACGCCTGCCGCCGTTTGCAGCGCGCCAGCCATAAAACCGCCGCCGCTGCGCGACGCCTGAGGGGCGTAGTTCTGCTGCTGCGCCTGCGGAGCATACTGAGGCTGGGCGCCGGCCTGCGGTCGGCCATACTGCTCGGCGCCAGGAATCGGGTCGGAACCGCGCGACTGACCGCCGCCAAACAGGCCTGAGAGAAACCCGCCGCTGCTCGGCTTCGCGGCCTGAAGCTGGGTGACCTGGCTCTCCAGCGCCTGAATGCGGTCGTTGAGCTGTTTGATCGCCGCTTCCTGAATCAGAATCGTTTGCGCCATATAGTAAGGGGCGAACGGCTGCTCTTTAATGTGCCCGGCAATCCGCTCCTCAGCGCTGGTATCCCGTGATGCGCTGTGGCTCTCGGCCTCTTTTAATCGGGAAAACAGTCCATCGATAAGGCGTTGCTCTTCAGATTGCATACTACATACCTCTGTCATACTGATTGATTAGCTTCAGATTCGCTCCGAAGCACGCATCTTGTAAATATGCGGCAGCGTAAAGCTGTGCAGAAATGTGTTACTGTTTACGCCAGACTGCGAACAAAAAATAACTTCTGTACAAAAGTAAAGCTGGCATAACACCAAATGCAATGATAAGTTTACATTAAATGTCCTTTCTAATACTAAGGTGAAAGGGTTTGCAGATGGTGTGTAACGTTTATTTTACGATTTGCGTCGGGTAAGTTTGCGGTACCATTGTTTCTCTTTTCGCTTTCATTTATCCGCAAAATGCGGAACCAAGGGGTCTTCGGTAATGACACAGCTAATATTTCTTGTCGGGCCTCGCGGCTGCGGTAAAACGACCATCGGACACGCGCTGGCGAAAGCTCGCAGCTTTAAGTTCGCCGACACGGACCATGAGCTGCAGGAGCATGAGCAGCGCACGGTAGCGGCTATCGTCCAGCAGGAAGGCTGGGAACGCTTTCGTGCGCTGGAAACGCAGGCTTTAGAACGCGTCGCTCAACCCGCGACGATCATCGCCACCGGCGGCGGCATTATCCTCAGCGAATACAACCGACAGTTTATGCGGGAAAATGGCATCGTTATCTATCTCGAAGCCTCGGTTTCCGCGCTGATTGACCGCCTTGAAGCCTATCCGAAGGCGGAACAGCGCCCGACGCTGACCGGAAAGCCCATCCGCGATGAAGTGGGTGAGGTGCTGGCGCAGAGGGAAGCGCTGTATCGCGCGGCCGCGCATCATATTATTAATGCGACCGCCACGCCGGATGAGGTCGTAGAACAGATTATGACCACCGTCTGCGGCGAGACCTATACCAGTTAAGACTTTGCCTGGGGTAAACGGATCGGCAGCGCCTATACTTTAAAGCTCTTAAGGTAAAAAAAGGAAACGCTATGCCGACCAGACCTCCATATCCAAGGGAAGCGCGTGTTGTCGCCGTTGAAAAGGGCCCGCAGGGCCAGACGGTCACCTGGTATGAACTGCGCGCCGATCACCCGACGCCAAACTCACTCATCAGCGAACATCCTACAGAACAGGAAGCGCTGGACGCCAAACGGCGTTACGAAGATCCTGATAAGTCTTAATTCCTCTTAAATGTCCGGGATTCGTTCTGAAAAGATCGCTACCGGACATGTATCACATTTTTAATCTATTAACGGTACTAATGATTACCTAAGGTACGGATTTTCAGGAGCGTTTTTGACGCTTCTGGAATCTTTACATTCCATATCAGCCGTAACCTGCTACGCTTCTCGACGGTTGCTTTGGGTCACCAGGGGGCAGAAGTTGTAAATAAAAGCCTGTTTTGAAACAGCGGTTGTGAAAAGGTAAACGATATGAGTAGTGCATCGATGGCAATCTTGACCATTGGGGTCGTACCCGTGGCGGAGATGCTGCCGCTTTTAACTGAACATATCAGGGAAGACGAGATCGCCCACATTAGCCTGCTCGGCAAAATGACGCGCGAAGACGTTATGCGGGACTACAGCATAGAGCCCGGCGATGAGATGCTATTGACCTTGCTTAACGATAATCAAATTGCGCAGGTCTCACGGCAGAAGGTTGAGCGTGATTTACGTAGCGTCATTGCGATGCTCGATAAACAAAATTACGACCTTATTTTACTCATGAGCACTCATCCCTTTAGCGGATTTACGGCGAATAATGCGATCCTGCTTGAGCCGCAAAGAATTATTCCGCCGCTGGTCGCGTCGATTGTCGACGGCCATCAGGTGGGGGTGATTGTTCCGGTTGAAGAGATTTTGCCGCTGCAGCGGAATAAATGGCAGGTATTAGAAAATACTCCGTTTTACGCCATTTCCAATCCGGTGAGCGGCGGTAAAGAGGAGTTAATCGCCGCGGGCAGGGAGTTGATTGAACAGGGCGCAGACGTATTAATGCTGGATTGCCTTTGCTACCACCAGCAGCATCGCGACATATTACAAAAGGCGCTGGATATTCCGGTTCTGTTGTCAAATGTGCTGGTTTCACGGCTGGCGGCAGAACTATTAGTTTAACCTGATGTAACGCGTTAATTTTACGTGACAGGGGCAAGGAGCGCCCCCTATATTGTGCCTTCAACACAAGATCATAAGGGCGAGTTTATGCTTCAAAGCAATGAATACTTTGACGGAAAAGTAAAATCTATCGGCTTCACCAGCAGCAGCACCGGTCGTGCGAGCGTGGGCGTGATGGCGGAAGGGGAATATACCTTTGGTACCGCGCAGCCGGAAGAGATGACCGTAGTCAGCGGCGCGCTGAACGTACTTCTGCCGGGAGAGACCGAGTGGAAAGTCTATGCCGCCGGGGAAGTATTCAACGTTCCGGGGAATAGCGAGTTTAATCTGCAGGTGGCTGAGCCGACCTCTTATCTGTGCCGCTACCTGTAATGTTCGTTTCCTTCCTGCGCTGGCAGGAAGGAATTCACGAGATTAGCGCTGCGCTTCGCCGCCTAACCCTTCCACCAGATTCTGAATCAGCGCGGCCAGCTCGCCGGTCATCAGAATAAAGTCCGCGTCAAAACGCTGGGCGAAATCTTCCCGATCGATATCTTCATTCTGATCGCGCAGTTCGTCGCAGAACTTCAGGCGTTTAATCGAACCATCATCGCACATTAAGAACTGAATGCGCTGCTGCCAGTCGAGCGCCAGCTTGGTGACGACCTTACCGGCTTCAATGTGCACGGCGATCTCGTCGCTCACCAGATCCTGTTTTTTCGCGCGGATCACGCCGCCGTCTTCCAGCATCGCTTTCAGCTCGGCTTCATCCAGCAGCTGGAAGCCCTGAGCTACGGTACCGGAACGCACCCACTCGGTCAGCGTCAGTTCGATCGGGGTTTCCAGCGCCAGCGGAACAACCGGCAGCGAGCCCAGGGTTTTACGCAGCAGCGCCAGCGTATCTTCCGCTTTTTTGGCGCTGGCGCAGTCCACCATGATCAACCCGTTGACGGTATCGATCCACATCATGGTCTGGCTGAAACGGCTGAAGGCGCGCGGCAGCAGGGAATGCAGCACTTCATCTTTCAGAGAATCTTTTTCGGTTTTTTTCAGCTTACGGCCCTGCTCGGCTTCCAGCTTGAAGATCTTTGCTTCCAGCGCCTGTTTGATCACCGGAGACGGCAGGATCTTCTCTTCTTTACGCGCGCAGATAACGATCTGGCCATTTGCCGTATGCGTCAGCGCATCGCTGTGCGATCCCATCGGCGGTACCCAACCGGTTTTGGCCATATCCTGGCTGCCGCAAGGGGTAAAGGTCAGCTCGGCCAGCTGTTTTTCCATCTCCTCGGCGCGCAGGGAAATGTCGCGGCTGAGACGATAAACCATTAAATTTTTGAACCACAGCATGATAATTTCCACGGCTTAGTCGTTAAATCCAGCGGGCATGATAGCGAATTGTCGCTATGCTTGCATTGTTAATCGGGAGAGGAATTCACAGTGCGCATTGGCATTGATTTAGGCGGAACCAAAACGGAAGTCATCGCGCTGAGCGACCAGGGAGCGCAGCTATTTCGTCATCGCCTGCCTACGCCAGGGGGCGATTATCGCCAGACGATAGAGACGATAGCCTCGCTGGTCGAGATGGCCGAGCAGGCTACCGGGCAGAGCGGCACGGTCGGCATCGGCATCCCCGGATCGATTTCGCCCTATACCGGCGTGGTCAAAAACGCTAACTCAACCTGGCTCAACGGTCAGCCGTTTGATAAAGACCTTAGCCAGCGTCTGCAACGGGAAGTTCGTCTGGCCAACGATGCCAACTGCCTCGCGGTGTCGGAAGCGGTAGACGGCGCGGCGGCCGGGGCGCAAACGGTATTTGCGGTGATTATCGGCACCGGCTGCGGTTCAGGCGTGGCGCTTAACGGACGCGCCCATATTGGCGGCAACGGTACGGCGGGCGAGTGGGGGCACAACCCGCTGCCGTGGATGGATGAAGAGGAACTTCGCTATCGCGCTGAAGTACCGTGCTACTGCGGCAAGCAGGGCTGTATTGAAACCTTTATCTCCGGTACCGGCTTTGCGACCGATTACCGGCGGTTAAGCGGTCATTCGCTAAAAGGCAGCGAGATTATGCAGCGCGTGGGCGAGCGGGATCCGCTGGCGGAGCTGGCGCTGAGCCGCTATGAGATGCGGCTGGCGAAGTCGTTGGCTCACGTGGTTAACATCCTCGATCCGGACGTTATTGTGCTTGGCGGCGGAATGAGCAACGTTGACCGTCTCTACCAGACGGTGCCGAATCTGCTAAAACCATGGGTATTCGGCGGTGAATGCGAGACGCCGATTCGCCGGGCGGCGCACGGGGACTCCAGCGGCGTGCGCGGCGCGGCCTGGCTGTGGCCGCTGTAATCATCAACCGCTGCGCGGCCTGAACGGCGCAGCGGGTATCCCGTGGATTACCGGTCCGGGATCTCCTCCAGGCTGTAGTAAATCGACAGCCCCCTTTTTTTGCCCTCCTCAATATCCAGGTCCGCTCCGCGGGATTCGCCCGGCATGCGCAATATAGCGTCGCAGCGGCTAATGACACGGTGAGCGACCGGGTAGAGATATTCCTCGCTAATCGCATCGCCAATTTCCGTTGAACCCGCAGCTTTGGCGATGGGCAGAGCCAGCCATTCGCCGACCACGGGGATATGCCCTTTCTGATAAACGCGTAGCGCAACCTGGGCCATATTGTTCAGGTTAGCGTCGATAAGTTCCGCGCGATTGTGGGTGCCGCTGCGTACCGGGCCGGCAATCAAAATAAGTAAGCTTTTCATGGTTAAGACCTTCTTAATGGGCCAGAGGGGATGGGACGATGCTGCCGGAGGCTGCAGCACGCCCTCAGAAAAAGTTATGAATGCACGTTTTTGCACGAAATGATGTGGTTAAAATAATAAGCACGGTTTTTATGCATGATTTCGCCTGAAGCTCATCGTTAAAGCAATGAATTTAAACTTATCATGCAAATTCGTGCAATATCAAGATTTATCGTGGATGCTGAGCCCGGGCAACGGCGCGACCTCTCCCGTGGGGGAGAGGCTTGAAGACAGGTGCGGAGGGGGAAATTTATTCGACGGCGAAAGCTTTATCGAGACGGCTATAGCCCAGCCCGTTGATTTTTTTAACTTTAATTTGCACAGGAATGCGCTCTTTCATCGCCTCAACGTGGCTGATGACGCCGATAATCTTGCCGCTGGCGTTGAGCGCGTCCAGCGCATCCAGAGCGGTATCCAGGGTTTCGCTGTCCAGAGTGCCGAAGCCCTCATCGAGAAACAGCGAGTCTATCCGCGTTTTATGGCTCACCAGATCGGAGAGCGCCAGCGCCAGCGCGAGGCTCACGAGGAAGCTCTCGCCGCCGGACAGCGTCCGGGTGTCGCGCACCGCGTCCGCCTGCCAGGTATCGACCACTTCCAGCTCCAGGGCGTCGCTGGCTTTGCGTTGCAGCAGATAGCGGCCGTGCAGGCGGTTGAGCTGATGGTTGGCCAGCCACACCAGGTTATCCAGCGTCAGGCCTTGCGCAAACTTACGGAATTTATCGCCCTCTCTGGAGCCGATAAGCGCGTTCAGCCATCCCCAGTCTTCCACTTCCTGCGCAGCGCGTTCCATCTGCTGGCGTAACGACTGCTGACGCTGCTGGTTTTCTGCATTCTGCTTCAGCTGCTGGCGAATCTCTCCCTGACGGGCGCTGTTTTCCCGCAGCAGCGTCGTCAGCTGCTGAAGCTGTTCCTGTACCCGCTCAAGAGGCTGGCTGATATCCGTTTCCGCCGGCGGCTGCTGGCGGTGGTTATCCAGCGCCTCGCGGGCCCGCATCGCCAGCGCCTGATTCTGCTGTAGCGTACTTTCCAGCGTCTGCTTCAGGCGTTCAAGGCGCCGGCGCGTCTCCTCATCGAGCAGCGCGGCGAGAAACGCCTGCTGGTCAGCGAACGGGCTGGCGGCCAGCGCCGCGCTGAACTGCGCTTCGCTCTCTTTCAACTGAGCCTGCTGCTGGCTCTCCTGCTGCCCCAGGGTTTGCCACTGGCTCTGAAGCGCGAGGCAGTCGTCGTGCACCTGGCGCCAGCCGTCCAGCGGCGCGGGTTCCGCCGCTAAGTCCGTTTCCGGCAAGGACTCCAGCAGCGGGGTCAACTGCTGAAGCTGTTCCTGCAGGGCGATCAGTTCGTTCTGTTTGGCCTGCCAGCCGCGGGTCTCGTCTTCCCGCTGCGCCAGCCAGCCTGCGGCCTGCTCTGCTGCCGGTAAACTCAGCGCAAATGCGGCCAGTTCAGCCGCCAGCGCGGCGCTGCGCTGCGCTTGTTCCTGCTGGAGCTGCTGGAGCTGCTGCTGGCACTCCTGCTGCTGGGCCTGCCAGGCCAGACGCTGCTGATGCTGATACAGCCGCTGTTCATGCTCCTGCTGCGCGTTTAGCCAGCCGGGAATGTCATCCTTTGGCGTCAGGTCGATATTTAATCCGGCGATCGTCGCCTGCCAGCGTGAGGTAAGCGCTTGCTCCTGCTGCAGAAGCGATGCTTTCTCGGTGGCCTCTTTCTGCTGCTGCTTAAGCAGGGCGTCCAGCTCGCCGCGCACCAGGGCGCCGGCCTCCGCCAGCTGTTTGACTTCGCGCTCAAGCGCATCGCGCCGCGCCTGATTTACGCCGGGAACCAGCGCCTGATACTCGGCGACGGCCGGATGCTGCGCGGAACCGCAGAGCGGACAGGGGGAACCGGGCTGCAGGCGGGCTCGTTCGGCCTCCAGGCCGGCAATGCGCGCTTCCATTTCGCACAGGGCTTTGACATCGCTAAACTGCTGATTCTTCTCTTTATAGGCCTGACGGCGCTGGGCCAGGGTGGTTTCCAGCCGCTCCTGCTCCTGCTTACTGGCCTGCCCGGCGGCATGAAGCTGTGATAATCGCTGGCTCAGCGGCTGCAGCTGGCCATGCAGGGCCGCGAGCTGCTGGCGCAGAGCGCGCGCCGCGGCGTGCTGCGCGAGGCCGGCGCTGACCTGCTCAGCATCCAGCGCCAGCCCGTCGGGCGGCAGTTCGCCCAGCCGGCGGCTGGTTTCCGCCAGACGCTGCTGCAGAGCGGCTTGCTGCTGCGTATCGCGGGCCTGCTGCTGGAAAGCGGCCCGCCAGCCCGCCAGCGCATTGCCCCATCGCTGGTAGCGGTCGTGCTCTTTTAGCCATGCGGCGAGCGTTTGCTGGTGGTTCTGCAGGCGTTCAGATTGCTGCCGGGCGGCGAGGCGAATCCCCGCCCGCAGCCGCAGTCGTTCATGTAAGCGAGTATTTACTTCTTCTCTCAGATTGCGGGTTTGCGCCAGCGCGGCGATTTGCTCCTGTTGACGCGTCCACTGCGGGCGTAGCTGCTCCGCGGGCTGGGCATTCAGCAATACGGTAAGCTGCGGTTGCGCCTGCTCCAGCGCAGCCTGCGCTTCGCGTAGCGCGGTTTGAGCCTGCCGATCTTCTGCCGTCAGCTCTGCGCCGCGTACCAGCCACTGACGGGCATTTTGCAGGCGGGTTTGTTCGCTAACCTGCTGTTTTTCTTCATCAGTAAGCGCTTGCAAACGTTGTTGGAGCGCCTGCTGCTGTTCGTCGCTCAGCAGCAGCACGCCGGAGGCCTGGGCCTGAATTTTCTCCAGCTCGACGCGGGCCTGCTTATGCTTTTCAAAGACCTGTGCCGAAATCTGGCCGTAAATCTCGGTGCCGGTCAGCTCCTCCAGCAGCTCGGCGCGTTCTTTCGGTTTCGCGTTCAGGAAGGCGGCGAACTGCCCCTGCGACAGCAGCATCGAGCGGGTGAAGCGGCCATAGTCCAGGCCGGTGAGCGAGGCGGTCAGTTCCAGCTTATCTTTGACCTTATCGGCGAGGATCTTGCCGTCCTCGCAGCGCGCCAGCTCGACGCGCGGAACCTGCAGGTTGCCGTCCGGCTGGTTTCGCGCCCGGTTCTGGCTCCAGAAGGCGCGGTAGGCGATGCCTTTGACCTCAAACTCCACTTCCGCCAGGCATTCGGCGGTGTCGCGGGTCATCAGATCGTTCTGCGATTGCGACACGCTGCTCAGGCGCGGGGTTTCGTGATACAGCGCGAGGCAGATAGCATCCAGCAGGGTGGTTTTTCCGGCGCCGGTTGGCCCGGTAATCGCGAACAGTCCGTTGCTGGCGAAGGGCTCAGCGGTGAAATCAATTTTCCATTCGCCTTTAAGTGAATTGAGGTTTTTCAGGCGTAAGCTGAGTATTTTCACAGGCGATCCTCACCGTTCAGGCTATGCAGCGTTTCATTAAAGAGCTGTTCCAGGCGCTGCTGCTGCGTCGCTTCCAGCGTTTCCAGCGCCAGACGGCGGGCGAAGACGTCCTCCACCTGCAGTTCGCTGAGGGTCTCGCGCTGAGCGCCGGCCAGAATGCGATCGCGCTGGGCGCGGCTGCGGCGTACCAGCAGCACTTCTACCGGCAGCGTTTCGGTCTGCGCCTGGATTTTACGTTGGATATCATGCATATATTCGTCGCTGGTGACTTCGATATCCAGCCACGCTGAGGGCTGCTGGTCGTTATTCTGCCATTGGTTTAGCTGTGCGCTAATGCTGGCGAAATCGCCCTTCAGGACCGCCAGCGGCTGGGTGACGGGGACGATAAGCGGCGTGACGTCCGTCAGGCAGCCGTTAGCGAAAGTGACCAGATTGACGCTCTTATTTTTCCCGGTTTCGTCAAAGCTCAGTGGGATGGGCGAACCGCTGTAGCGGATATGTTCGCAGCCGCCGACCACCTGCGCCCGGTGAATGTGGCCGAGCGCGATATAGTCAGCGGGCGGAAAACGGCTCGCCGGGAAGGCGTCCAGCGTACCGATATAGATTTCGCGAACCGCGTCGCTTTTGCTGGCGCCAACGGTGGTTAAATGGCCGCTGGCGATAATCGGCAGCGCCCGGTCGCCGCGCAGTTCGCAGGCCAGCTGGTACTGCTGCTGGTAGTAGTCGCTGATGGCGCTGAGCAGCAGCTGCTGCTTTTCGCCGCCAGAGTGCCCGGCCTGGCTGGTCACCAGCTCACGCGGGCGCAGGAACGGTACCGGACAAAAAATCGCCCCCGGCGTACCGTCGCGCAGCGGCAGGATAAAAGGGGCGTGGCCGGCATTGGCCACCACCGTCGTATTCAGGAAGGCGAGAATGTCTCGCGACTCGTTGAGGGTGGCGACCGAATCGTGGTTTCCCGCCAGCACCACCAGCCGGCAGCGGGTCTGCTGCAGCTGAACGACAAAGCGGTTATACAGCTCGCGCGCGTAGCTCGGCGGTGAGCCGGTATCAAAAATATCGCCCGCAACAATAATGGCATCGACGTCATGCTCCTGCGCGCTGGCCAGCAGCCAGTCGAGAAACGCCTGATGTTCGGCGGCGCGACTTTTGCTGTAAAAATTTTGCCCAAGGTGCCAGTCAGAGGTGTGAAGGATGCGCATAGTTGTTCCATAGCAAAAAAGCGTAAGCGGCATTATATACCCGTCATCCTGCAAGTTGCTTATGCGTTGGCTACGTCCAGCCACCTGGTTACCTGTACTTGTGGGGAGTGAAACCTGAATTATTGGGGGGATAACGCCGCTCTTCGCTGAGTTAAGTCCGTGTCACAATTCGAAATCCGCGTTCATCTGGCGGTCATTTTTTTCATAAATCTGTCATAAATCTGACGCATAATGGCCGCGCACTTCTATACTGATGGCTAAAAAATACAGGGTAAATAATGGCGAGAAGAATTCTGGTCGTTGAAGATGAAGCTCCAATCCGCGAAATGGTTTGCTTTGTTCTGGAGCAAAACGGCTTTCAGCCCGTCGAGGCGGAAGATTTTGACAGCGCGGTCAATCAGCTCAATGAACCCTGGCCTGATTTGATCCTCCTTGACTGGATGCTGCCGGGCGGGTCGGGTCTGCAGTTTATTAAACAGCTCAAGCGTGAAGCGATGACCCGCGATATTCCGGTGGTGATGCTGACCGCCCGCGGCGAAGAGGAAGATCGCGTCCGCGGCCTGGAGACCGGCGCCGATGACTACATCACTAAGCCGTTTTCCCCGAAAGAGCTGGTGGCGCGAATTAAAGCCGTGATGCGGCGCATTTCGCCGATGGCGGTGGAGGAGGTGATTGAAATGCAGGGGCTGAGCCTCGACCCCTCTTCGCATCGCGTCATGACCGGCGAAAACCCGCTGGATATGGGGCCTACGGAGTTTAAATTACTCCACTTCTTCATGACGCACCCGGAGCGAGTCTATAGCCGCGAACAGCTGCTGAATCACGTCTGGGGAACCAACGTTTATGTCGAAGACAGAACGGTAGACGTGCATATTCGCCGTCTGCGCAAAGCGCTGGAACATAGCGGCCATGACCGGATGGTACAAACGGTTCGCGGTACGGGATATCGTTTCTCCGCCCGTTTCTGAATGCTGACAGGAGTGTGAACCGTGCTGGAACGGCTGTCATGGAAAAGGCTGGCGCTTGAGCTTTTCTTGTGTTGTATCCCGGCCCTGATCCTCGGGGCGTTTTTAGGTTACCTGCCGTGGTTTTTATTGGCGGCAGTGACCGGTCTTCTTGTCTGGCATTTCTGGAATCTGATGCGCCTGTCGTGGTGGCTGTGGGTTGATCGCAGCATGACGCCGCCGCCGGGCAGCGGCAGCTGGGAGCCGCTGCTTTACGGACTGCACCAGATGCAGATGCGTAATAAAAAGCGCCGCCGTGAGCTGGGAAGCCTGATTAAGCGCTTTCGCAGCGGGGCGGAGTCTCTGCCGGATGCGGTGGTGCTGACCACCGAAGAAGGGGTGATGTTCTGGTGCAACGGTCTGGCCCAGCAGATCCTGAATCTGCGCTGGCCTGACGATAACGGGCAGAACATCCTTAACCTCTTGCGCTACCCTGAATTTGCCAATTATCTGAAATACCGCGATTTTTCCAAACCGCTCAATCTGGTGCTGAATAACGGCCGTCATCTTGAAATTCGCGTGATGCCCTATAGCGATAAACAGCTGCTGATGGTGGCGCGCGATGTCACGCAGATGCACCAGCTGGAAGGGGCGCGGCGAAACTTTTTCGCCAACGTCAGCCACGAACTGCGCACGCCGTTGACGGTGCTGCAGGGGTATCTGGAGATGATGCAGGAGCAGGTGCTGGAAGGGGGAACGCGCGAAAAAGCGTTGCACACCATGCGTGAACAAACCCAGCGCATGGAAGGACTGGTTAAGCAACTGCTGACGCTGTCGCGAATCGAAGCCGCGCCGGTACTGGCGATGAACGATAAAATCGATGTGCCGATGATGCTGCGGGTGGTCGAGCGCGAGGCGCAAACGCTAAGCCAGCAGAGGCAGGTGCTGCATTTTTCGGTCGATGAATCGCTGAAAGTACTGGGTAATGAAGAACAGCTGCGCAGCGCCATTTCCAACCTGGTCTATAACGCGGTCAACCATACGCCGCCGGGAACGGACATTACCGTAAGCTGGCAGCGCGCGCCGCACGGAGCGTTGTTCAGCGTCGAAGATAACGGGCCGGGCATCGCGCCGGAACATATTCCGCGTCTGACCGAGCGTTTCTACCGGGTGGATAAAGCGCGTTCAAGGCAGACCGGCGGCAGCGGTCTGGGGCTGGCGATCGTCAAACACGCCGTCAGCCATCACGATAGCCGCCTCGAAATTGAGAGTACGCTGGGGAAAGGCACCCGCTTTAGCTTCCTGTTACCGGAACGTTTAATTGCCAAAAATTGAGCCCGAGCGGCCGGGTGTCAGAATAACTTGCCAATGACCAGCTTCGGCTGGTCATTTTCCTTTGCAGCGCAATCACAGCTGCGTAATTAACGAACGCTCGCTGCTTTTTTGTTCGCATGATAAGCCAGATGTTTTCTATCCATCAGGTAAATAATTCTACGCATCAAAATAGAGTTAGCATAATCATCTGCTTTTGCGATCCCTCCTTGCTTTAAAACGTTATAAGCGTTTAAATTGCCCCCCTACGGTCGCAGACAGACTGTTTTTGCGTGGTAATTCAAAAAACAATTCTTTTCCACGCCGCTTTGGGAGCATATCCCGCTGAGTTTACTGACAATGGCCGCTGTATCATCCCCAGGGGAAAGGCGCGGTATTTATCCGTTTTTACAACACCACATCCACAGGCTGTAATGAATTTATGACCCATCAGTTAAAATCTCGCGACATCATAGCGTTGGGCTTTATGACCTTCGCGCTGTTTGTCGGCGCAGGCAATATTATCTTCCCCCCAATGGTTGGCTTACAGGCCGGCGAACACGTCTGGAGCGCGGCCATTGGCTTTCTGATTACCGCCGTGGGTCTGCCGGTGCTAACGGTCGTGGCGCTGGCAAAAGTCGGCGGCGGCGTAGAGAGCCTGAGCACGCCGATTGGTAAAGTCGCCGGTATCCTGCTGGCGGTCGTCTGCTATCTGGCCGTAGGGCCGCTGTTCGCGACCCCGCGTACCGCGACCGTCTCTTTTGAGGTGGGGATTGCGCCGCTGACCGGCGACGGCCCGCTGCCGCTGCTGATTTACAGCATTATCTATTTTGCGCTGGTGATCCTCGTTTCGCTCTACCCGGGCAAGCTGCTGGACACCGTGGGGAATTTCCTCGCGCCGCTGAAAATTATCGCCCTGATTATTCTCGCCGTGGCGGCAATCGTCTGGCCTGCCGGTCCGCTGAGCCACGCGATGGAAGCCTACCGCACCGCGCCGTTCTCTAACGGCTTCGTCAACGGCTATCTGACCATGGACACCCTCGGGGCAATGGTCTTTGGTATCGTGATTGTCAACGCCGCGCGTTCTCGCGGGGTGACCGAAGCCCGCCTGCTGACCCGCTACACCGTCTGGGCTGGCCTGATGGCCGGCGTGGGCCTGACGCTGCTGTACCTGGCGCTGTTCCGTTTAGGTTCCGATAGCGGCACGCTGGTGGAGCAGTCCGCTAACGGCGCGGCGATTCTGCATGCTTACGTCCAGCACACCTTCGGCGGCGCGGGAAGCTTCCTGCTGGCGGCGCTGATCTTTATCGCCTGTCTGGTGACGGCGGTGGGCCTGACCTGCGCCTGCGCGGAGTTCTTTGCCCAGTACCTGCCGTTCTCCTACCGTACGCTGGTGTTTATCCTCGGCCTGTTTTCGATGGCGGTCTCCAATCTCGGCCTGAGTCACCTGATTCAGATTTCGATTCCGGTGCTGACGGCTATCTATCCGCCGTGTATCGCACTGGTTGTATTAAGCTTTACCCGCGGTTGGTGGCATAATTCGTCCCGCGTAATCGCCCCGGCAATGTTTATCAGCCTGATGTTTGGTATCATTGACGGCATTAAAGCGTCGGCGTTTGCAGAGATGATGCCGTCCTGGACCGCGCGTCTGCCGCTGGCGGAGCAGGGTCTGGCCTGGCTGATGCCAACCGCCGTTATGGTGGTGCTGGCGGTTATCTGGGATCGCGCAGCGGGACGTCAGGTGACATCCAGCGCGCACTAACCGACGCTTTACACAGGTGTTTAACCACGGGACTTCAGGTCCCGTGGTTTTTTGTTTTTTTGGTCACCCTCCTTTGTTCTTTGCCCCCGCGAAGGCCAGAGGAGAAAAACGGCATGGAACACGATGGAAAGTAGTAACAAGCTTAAGCGCGGGCTAAGTACCCGGCATATTCGCTTTATGGCGCTGGGGTCGGCAATCGGTACCGGCCTTTTCTATGGTTCGGCTGACGCGATTAAAATGGCGGGGCCGAGCGTTCTGTTGGCTTATATTATCGGCGGCGCCGCGGCCTACATTATCATGCGCGCGCTGGGCGAGATGTCGGTGCATAACCCGGCCGCCAGTTCATTCTCGCGCTACGCGCAGGATTATCTTGGCCCGCTGGCGGGCTATATCACCGGCTGGACCTACTGTTTCGAAATTCTGATTGTCGCCATCGCCGACGTCACGGCCTTCGGTATCTATATGGGCGTCTGGTTCCCGGCGGTACCGCACTGGATCTGGGTACTCAGCGTGGTGCTGATTATTTGCGCCGTCAACCTGATGAGCGTGAAGGTCTTCGGCGAGCTGGAGTTCTGGTTCTCCTTCTTCAAAGTCGCCACGATTATCATCATGATCCTCGCTGGTTTCGGCATCATTATCTGGGGTATTGGCAACGGCGGGCAGCCGACGGGTATCCACAACCTCTGGAGCAACGGCGGCTTCTTCAGCAACGGCTGGCTGGGGATGGTGATGTCGTTGCAGATGGTAATGTTCGCCTACGGCGGGATCGAAATCATCGGTATCACCGCCGGCGAAGCGAAAGATCCGGAGAAATCCATTCCGCGCGCTATTAACTCGGTGCCGATGCGTATCCTGGTGTTTTACGTCGGGACGCTGTTTGTGATTATGTCTATCTATCCGTGGAACCAGGTGGGGACCAACGGCAGCCCGTTCGTACTGACCTTCCAGCATCTCGGCATCACTTTTGCCGCCAGCATCCTGAACTTTGTGGTGCTGACCGCTTCGCTGTCGGCGATTAACTCCGACGTCTTTGGCGTGGGGCGTATGCTGCACGGCATGGCGGAGCAGGGCAGCGCGCCGAAAATGTTCGCGAAAACCTCCCGTCGCGGGGTGCCGTGGGTGACGGTGACGGTGATGACGATTGCCCTGCTGTTCGCGGTCTATCTTAACTACATTATGCCGGAGAACGTCTTCCTGGTGATCGCCTCGCTGGCGACCTTCGCCACCGTCTGGGTGTGGATTATGATCCTGCTGTCGCAGATCGCCTTCCGTCGCCGCCTGCCGCCGGAAGAGGCGAAGGCGCTGAAGTTCAGGGTGCCTGGCGGGGTCGCGACCACGGTGATTGGCCTGCTGTTCCTGGTCTTTATTATCGGTCTGATCGGCTACCATCCTGATACCCGCATCTCGCTGTACGTTGGCTTTGCGTGGATTCTCCTGCTGCTGATTGGCTGGCAGTTTAAAACCCGCCGCGAGCGAAAACTGGCGAAAGCCTAGTCATTTTCGTTCTCTTCTTGCCGGATACGCACGGGCTATCCGGCAAGCTATCCCTCCACCCCCGCCATCCTCCCCCAATAATTCTGCCGATGATGAGTCATACGCCAGTACGCTGTGGCAAGGTGTGCCCATTCTGCAAAGAGAGGAATAATGATGTTGAAGGCATGGCACCTCCCGGTTGCTCCGTTTATTAAGGAACAGCAGGAACGACTGATTATTACGCTATGGTTAAGCGGCGACGATCTGCCGCCGCGGGTCACGCTGCGCGCGGAAGAGGACAACGAAGAGCTGTCGCTGCCGATGCACCGCCTGCGGCAGGAGCCGCATCCGGGCGTGGTGGCGTGGCGCGGGGAAATCAGCCTCGTTAACGGGCAGCCGCGTCGCCGCTACAGCTTCAAGCTGCTGTGGGCCGACCGCCAGCTGTGGTTCACGCCGCAGGGGTTCAACCGCTTTCCGCCGGCGAGGCTGGAGCAGTTTGCGGTCGATCTGCCGGACAGCGGACCGCAGTGGGTAGCCGATCAGGTATTTTATCAAATCTTCCCTGACCGTTTTGCCCGCAGCGAGTCTCGCGAAGCGGGACAGGATGCGATTTATTACCATCACGCCGCCGGTCACGACATCGTACGCAAAGCGTGGGATGAACCGCTAACCGCCGAGGCGGGCGGCTCCACCTTTTACGGCGGCGATCTCGATGGTATCAGCGAGCGGCTGCCGTACCTGAAGCAGCTTGGCGTAACGGCGCTGTACCTGAATCCGGTATTTGTCGCCCCCAGCGTGCATAAATATGATACCGAGGATTATCGTCGCGTTGATCCGCAGTTTGGCGGCGATGCGGCGCTGCTGCGCCTGCGCCACCATACGCAAAAAGAGGGAATGCGTCTGATCCTCGATGGCGTGTTCAACCATAGCGGCGATTCGCATGCCTGGTTCGACCGCCACCAGCGCGGTAGCGGCGGTGCCTGCCATAACGCCGATTCGCCGTGGCGCGACTGGTATAATTTTTCCCCCGAGGGCGTTGCCCACGACTGGCTGGGATACGCCAGCTTGCCTAAGCTGGACTACCGGTCGTCGACGCTGATCGATGAAATCTATGGCGGGGAAGATAGTATCGTGCGCCACTGGCTGAAAGCGCCATGGAGCATGGACGGCTGGCGCCTGGATGTGGTGCATATGCTGGGCGAAGAGGGCGGGGCGCGCAATAACCTGCGCCATATCGCCGGCATTACCCAGGCGGCGAAGCTGGAGCGGCCGGACGCTTTCGTGTTCGGTGAGCATTTCGGCGACGCGCGCCAGTGGCTACAGGCCGACGTTGAAGACTCGGCGATGAACTACCGCGGCTTTACCTTTCCGCTGTGGGGCTTTCTCGCGAACACCGATATCTCCTACGATCCGCAGAAAATCGATGCGCAGACCTGTATGGCGTGGATGGATAACTATCGCGCCGGACTGTCGCACCAGCAGCAGCTGCGGATGTTTAACCAGCTCGATAGCCACGATACCGCGCGCTTTAAGTCTCTGCTCGGCAAAGATGTTGCCCGCCTGCCGCTGGCGGTGGTGTGGCTATTTAGCTGGCCGGGCGTGCCGTGCATTTACTACGGCGATGAAGTGGGCGTGGATGGCAATAACGATCCGTTCTGCCGTAAGCCGTTCCCGTGGGATCCGGCTTTGCAGGATGGCGCTCTGCTCGAACTGTACAAGCGGATGAGCAAGCTGCGTAAGGCCAATCAGGCGCTGCGCTACGGCGGCTGTCAGGTAATTTATGCCGAAGATAACGTGGTGGTGTTCGCGCGCGTCTATAAGCAGCAGCGCGTGCTGGTGGCGATCAACCGCGGCGAAGCCTGCGAGGTGGTGGTGGAGGATTCGCCGCTGCTCGACGTCACCGGCTGGCAGCTGAAAGAGGGCGCCGGGGCGCTACACGACGGCGTGCTGACGCTACCGGCGATCTCCGCCAGCGTCTGGTTTAGCCGCTAGTCGTAGAGCTGGCCCAGGCTTTCACTTTGCAAAATGGCCTCGCGCCACCAGCGCTGGGCCAGCCCGTCGTTGCCGCTGCGCCAGGCCATATAGGTGATATCTTTCTCGCGGCAGGAGATGACGGCCTTTTCGACCAGCTCGCCTTTTTCCAGCCACGGCCGGGCAATGTGGCGCGGTAAAAAGCCGCAGCCCAGCCCGGCGCGCAAGAGTTCGACTTTACTGGCGAAATCATCGACGCGGATTTGCGGCTGCTCGTCGAGCAGGTTGCTGTTGAGCGGATGGCAGTAGCGGGCGCTGTCGCTGATAACCACCGCGCGATGCAGGCTGAGCTGCTTGTTGGTCAGCGGTTGGGTTGTTTCCGCCAGCGGATGCCCCGGCGCGATGACGAAAATATTGTCCATGGCGCCGAGCATTTTCCACGACCACTCGGCGGAGGTCGGCGGTTCATTGATCGCCCCGAGAATAATATCCGCGCCGTTGTGGGTGAGCTCTTCCCACGAGCCCGCAAGGGTATGGTGGGTAAAGTTAAGGCGGGTTTGCGGATGCTGGGCGTAGAACGCGTCGATCAGCGGCAGCAGCGCGCTAAACGGGAAAGAGTCATCCAGGGCGATTGCCAGATCCCGCTCCCAACCGGCGCTGAGCTGCACCGCCTGCTTTTCCAGATCTTTGGCGGCATTCAGCAGCAATCGGCCTTTCTCCAGCATCATTCTGCCCGTATCGGTAAATTTTGCCCGGTGCCCGGAGCGATCCAACAGAGTGATATTCAGATCGTTTTCCAGCTTTTGAATCATGTAGCTCAGCGCGGCAGGGGTTTTAAATAGCGATTCTGCGGCGGTGGCAAAAGAGCCATGTTTGTCCAGCGCGTCGAGAATCAACAGGACATCAAGGTTCAGGCGCATGCGTCAGCTTCCGGTAAAAAAGAGTGCCCCCGTTTTACCGGAGCGCCCTGTTCAATTCCAGTGAATAATTTAGAACGGTTAACCGTAAAAATTTGATAAACATAATTTCGCCCATCTTGTAATGGTTAATCGAATAGCCATTACTTTTCGCTTTGGAAATAAATCAGAAAAAAATCTTTAATAACTCGTTAGAAATTACTGACTATACTCACCATGCTTTATCAGTCAGGATCCAGACAGCACAACGGAAACGGTAGTATCTTTTTAACTCATTGATTAACAGGATATGTTATGTCTATTCGTGAACTGATCGATCCCTCAAACTCAGCGCTTATTTTTATTGACCACCAGCCGCAAATGTCTTTTGGCGTAGCCAATATTGACCGTCAGACCCTGAAAAATAATACGGTAGCCTTAGCCAAAGCGGGCAAAATTTTTAATGTTCCGGTGATTTATACCTCAGTAGAAACCAAAAGCTTCAGCGGCTATATCTGGCCGGAACTGCTGGCCGTACATCCTGATGTGAAACCTATTGAACGTACCTCAATGAATTCCTGGGAAGACGCGGCTTTTGTTGAAGCGGTAAAGGCGACCGGACGCAAGAAACTGATTATTTCCGCACTGTGGACGGAAGTCTGCCTGACTTTCCCGGCGCTGATGGCGCTGGATGCGGGCTATGAAGTTTACGTGGTGACCGATACCTCCGGCGGCACCTCGGTTGATGCCCACGAACGCTCCATTGACCGTATGGTGCAGGCCGGCGCGGTGCCGGTAACCTGGCAGCAGGTGCTGCTGGAGTACCAGCGCGACTGGTCGCGTAAAGAGACGTATGACGCGGTGATGGACCTGGTGCGCGAGCACAGCGGCGCCTACGGGATGGGCGTGGATTACGCTTATACCATGGTGCACGGCGCGCCAGAGCGTAAAGCTTAAATACACTTCATC